>JBGSSY010000105.1:0-20711 GCA_041736775.1 Bdellovibrionales bacterium
ACAAACTAGACGATGGGTTTCAAGAATTCAATTCTCTTTTGACTCTCGTGCGTTATCGCTCTAGAAATAAGTCTCTGACACAATCTCATTCAAGGAGACAGAGATATGCCAATGATCGGCCAACCCGCCCCTCAGTTTAAAGCCCCAGCCGTCGTTGATGGCGGTGAATTCAAAGAGATTAGCTTGGATGACTTCAAAGGAAAATGGAAAGTGCTTTTTTTCTATCCCCTCGATTTTACTTTTGTCTGTCCTACTGAAATCACTCAGTTTCGCGATGCACTTCCCAAATTTAAAGAATTAGGCACGCAAGTGATTGGTTGCAGTATTGACTCGGTTCACTCCCACAAAAAATGGATTTCTGATGATCTCAAAGATTTAGGTTATCCTCTGATTGGCGATCTTACTAAACAGGTCAGTCGAGATTATGGTGTTCTTCTTGAAGAGCAAGGTATTGCGACTCGTGGCACTTTTATCATTAGTCCCGAAGGAACAATTCAGTACATGGGAATTCATAACCTTAGTGTTGGACGTGATGTTGGAGAAATTCTTCGTGTTCTTCAAGCACTGCAATCCGGCGAACTCTGTGGCGCAGGATGGACACCAGGAGACAAACACGTCACTGTTAAATAATTTATATTTTATTTTAAATTTATCTAAGGGTTGGGCTCACCGGCCCTTTTTATTCTATGGCCACTGACTTTAACGCTCAATTCATTCAATCTCTCAAGGGAACTTTTCCAAAAACTTACGAACAATTGTCTCAAAGCCATGGCATAAAACCGATGGTGTTTTCTCCTTTTCAGATTGAACTTCCCTCTTCTCTTTTAACTCAAGTGAAACAATTCGTTCAAAAAATATATCAGATCAAAGAAAGTGAATCTTACAAAAATAATCTGATTTCTGATTATGATTGGAGCCAGACTCCCGTAAATTCTTCGGTCCTTTCGAGTTTTGATTTTCATTACTCACCAGAAATGGGACTAAAGCTGATTGAAATTAACACCAACGCTTCACTTTATTTAGCGGGCCAATTGTATTATGAATCTCGAGGTTTAACAGGTTATGATCCCGGGCTCAAATCCCTTCTTGGCAGCTTTCAACAAGCTCTCCAACTCAAAGCTCAAGATGAAATCTGTATTTTAGATCGCGAGCCCCATGAAGAGGGTCTTTATTTTGAGTTTCTTCTTTACAAAGAGTGGTTTGAACAAAACTCTCTCAAGGCAAAAATTATTTCTTTAAAAGACTATTCCAAAGAAAAAACCACAAAAGTTTACAATCGCCTAACTGACTTTTATTTTTCTAATCCTGATTCTCAGCTTTTGGAGCAAGATTATAAAAATGGAAATGTCCTTTTTTCTCCCAATCCCCGTGAATATGTCCTTATGGCTGACAAAAAAAGACTGAATCTTTTTAAACGTATTCTTGAACAAGAGTCCTCCCCTCTGAGTGACATCATTCCAGAAACTAAACTTTTTTCAGAATTTGAAAACGCCGAAGATCTCTGGCAATTGAGAAAAAAATTCTTTTTTAAACCCAGTGAGTCCTTTGGCGGAAAAGGAGTTTTTAATGGGAAAGGGATTTCTCGCAAAGCCTTTGATGAAATTCTTCATCCGCAATTGATTGCCCAAGAACTCTGCCCTGCAGACAAAAAAACATTTCAACACCAAGGTGAGTCGGTTGAAATGAAATATGATCTCCGTTTTTACACCTTTGACGGAGAAGTCCAACAGGCCCTCTGCCGCCTCTATCAAGGTCAGGCCACCAATATGAGAACTGTTTTAGGTGGAATTTCACCCCTGATTTTTAATTAAGTATCCGTGAGGACAGAATGGCCTTTTCTGCGCCGCATTTATACTGGGACCCTAACGGCTTAGCCCTACTCTCACCCAAGGATTTATTATACCATGCCACCATCTTTAAGAGAGAGGATCTTAAGCCTTATGTTTGTTGTAACAGGTGCCACCGGTTTTATTGGAAGTGTGATTGTTTGGGAGCTCAACCAAAAAGGGATCACAGATATTATCTGTGTTGATTCTGTTCCGCCCCAAGCTCGCCCGGGTCTTCTCGACAAACGGAAATTTAAAGAATTTATGGATCACAAAAAGTTTCTAGAATTTCTGGCACAACCAGAAACTCCTGAGAAAATTGACTGGATCATTCATATGGGTGCTTGTTCTTCAACCACAGAAATGAATGTAGAATTTTTGAAAGAGAACAATACACTCTATACCCAAAAACTTTTTGAATACTGTCGAGACCATAAAACTTCTTTTATATATGCCAGCAGCGGCGCTTGTTACGGCGATGGTGCAGAAGGTTTTGATGATCAAACCGATCCTGAAATTTTAAAACCACTTAACCCTTACGGCGACTCAAAAGTGAATTTTGACCGTTGGGTTCTTAAACAAAAAACTTTTCCTCCATTCTGGATGGGTCTTCGGTTTTTTAATGTTTATGGCCCCCATGAGTACTACAAAAAAGATATGAGCTCAGTTGTCTTTAAGGCTTATCGACAAATCAAGGTCAATGGAAAGCTTAAACTTTTTCGCTCACACAATCCCGAATACAAAGATGGCGAACAATTAAGAGATTTTGTTTACGTCAAAGATGTCACTCGCTGGATCATGGAAATTGTCGATGGCAAGGGTTTCTCTGGAATTTATAATATGGGTTATGGAAAAGCCCGCAGTTGGCTTGATCTTGCCCGTGGTGTTTTTCAGAACATGAATCAAAATTTAGATGTTGAATGGATGGATGTCCCTGAAGATATTCGGGCCCGTTATCAGTACTTTACCGAAGCCAAAATGGACCGTTTTCTCAGTCAGGGATTTAGTCAACCCCAATGGAGTCTTGAAAAGGGGATTCAAGATTACATACAATATCTTGATCGCGAGGATCCCTTTCTTTAAGAATGACTTATTTGATTCCTCTGCGAAAAAAAGTTTGAAGGAGATCTGTTTGAAAACGATTCAAAATATTATTCAAGATATGCCAGAGCACCTCAAAGAGTTTGTGGTTGAGCAAAACCCTGATCAATATCTTCCGATGGATCATGCCGTTTGGCGCTACACTCTCAGACAACTTAAAAATTTTCTCTCCCAGAATGCTCACGATTGTTATCTAGAAGGCTTAGAAAAAACCGGTATTACAGTTGATGAAATTCCAAGTATCGATCGTATTTGTCAAAAGCTGCAAGCTTTTGGTTGGTCAGCGGTCCCTGTCAGTGGTTTTATTCCGCCCGCAGCTTTTATGGAAATGCAAAGTCTTGGAATTTTACCCATCGCTTCTGACATGAGATCTCTTGACCATATTCTCTATACTCCGGCACCTGATATTGTTCATGAAGCGGCAGGGCACGCCCCAATACTGATTCACCCTGAATTTGCTCGCTATCTCAAACAATATGCCTCAGTTGCAAAAAATGCGATTGTTTCAAGTCAGGATCTTGCGCTCTATGAAGCGATTCGCGAGCTCTCTGATATAAAAGAGCATCCTGATTCAAAGCCTGAAGAAATTCAGGCTGCCAATGATAAGTTGAACCACATCTCGAGCTCAATGACAGTGACTTCTGAAGCGACTCTTTTAGGTCGAATGAATTGGTGGACGGCCGAGTACGGTCTCATTGGCCAACTGGATCAGCCAAAAATTTACGGGGCAGGACTTCTTTCCTCTTATGGAGAATCCAAAGAGTGTCTAAAAAGCTCAGTTAAAAAAATTCCGCTCTCTCTCGATTGTGTAAACTACACCTATGATATTACCGAGCCCCAACCTCAACTTTTTGTGACAGAATCCTTCTCTGACCTCACAAAAGTTTTACAAGATTTGGCTTCAACATTATCCTACAAAAAAGGTGGAATATTTGGACTCAAAAAAGCCATTGAAGCAAAAACGGTAAATACTCTTCAGCTTAATTCCGGGTTACAAATTTCTGGTCAAATCGTGGATTATTTAGAAGATGACGGCGAATGTATTTTCTTTCGTCTCGAGGGCCCCACCCAAATTTGTGTCGGCGGTCATGAGCTGGCTGGTCATAGCAAAGAGTACCACACTCACGGTTTTAGTTCGCCTTTGGGATATATCGATGGCTTTGATGATTGTTTGTCTTGGGCTTCCACCGAAGAGCTTGAAGCTCTTGGGGTCATAGAGGGTCAGCCGGTTAAACTCCAATTTGAAAGTGGCATTGTGGTTGAAGGAGAACTTATCAAAACTCTTCGCACTCAACGTCGCGAACTTTGCATGATGTCCTTTAAAAATTGTCATGTGCATTTTGCAGGAAAAAGTTTGTTTCTCCCTGAATGGGGCACTTTTGACATGGCTGTAGGTTCTCAAATTGAATCCGTTTTCTCAGGACCTGCAGATCGTAAAAGTTACGGGTTAACTGATAGCTTCAGTAAAAAAAGAGTTCCACAAAGAAAAATATCGGCACATGATCAAGAACTTAATCTGATTTATCAAAAAATCCGTGAGCTCAGAAAATCAGGCAAACCCTCATTATTAAAAGTGAAAGAACTCTTCAGCCAACTTGATGCGTTTCCTACAGATTGGTTGTCTCGACTCGAACTTGTGGAACTGACCTATCAGATTTCTGACAGTGAAACTTTAAGAGAAAGTTTGATTGAAAATCTTCAGCAGATAAAAAAGAATTATCCCCAAAAAGAAACAGTGATTGTCGATGGTCTTAAAATCGCTTCTCGCATGATATGAATCAACTGAGAATTGTTCTGGTCAAAACGAAATACCCACGTAACATCGGACTGGTCTCTCGAGCCATGTCCAATTTTGGAGTGGATCGTCTGATCCTTATCAACCCCCAATGTTCACTCAGTCTTAAGGCACGCCAAGGAGCGGCTGAAGGACAGGGCCCTCTGAGTCAATCGGTCACTTATACGGATTGGGACGAGTTTTATAAAAATGAACCAGAAGGTTTGCGAGTGGCCATGAGCCGTCGCCAAGGACGGAGGCGAAAAAGTCAGCCCTTTGATCAATTGATATTGGATAAGCAACTTCCTTTTCATCAACCCACCTATCTCATTTTTGGATCAGAGGATAAAGGCCTTGCTGGCGAAGATCTCTCTCTTGTGCATCATCTCACGTCTCTCGAATTACCCGGTATGGTGCAAAGCATGAACCTCTCCCATGCCGTCGTAGCCTCCTTGCAAATTTTCTATTCCCATTTTAAAGAACTAAAAATTGACCCTAATCCTCCCCTACATTCCGTGAAAGACCCTGAACCTTTTTTGCGCCAATGGCTTGAGGCCCTTAATTTTGATCTTAATACCCACACTCGGTGGAATGCCTTGGTTATGCTTCAGCAATTGATTTTACGCTCCTCTCCGAGTCCCGATGAAATGCATAAACTGGAGATGATTATTCAACAAACCTCCCGTCGTCTGAAATAAGTTCCAAGGACCTGAAGCAAAGAGTGTTGAATCTGAAGCTGATTTGAGTAATATGTCTTTTTTCCACTTATAAGGAGTTCTTTTGTCTTCACTCGAATCTCTTCTCAAAGAGAGAATACTTTATCTTGATGGTGGTATTGGTACTAGCTTTCAACGCATGAATTTGGAAGAAGAAGATTTTCGCGGAACCCGTTTTAAGGACCACCCCCTTCCGCTTAAAGGGAATAATGATTTTCTCAGTCTCGCCTCTCCCGAATTAGTCAAAACGGTTCATCGCGAATTTCTTAAGGCTGGATCCGATATTCTGAGTACAAACACTTTTAGTGGAACCCGAGTTTCACAGGCTGATTTTGCTGCAGAAAAGTACACTTACGAAATTAATAAGCAGTCGGCCATTATCGCCCGTGAAGTGGCCAATGAATTTGATCGACCCATTTTTATTGCTGGATCTATGGGACCAACTACAAAAATTACCTCCCTTTCTCCCGATGTGAGTGACCCTGGATATCGAGATATTTCATTTGATCAATTGGTCAGTGATTTTGAAGAGCAAATTACGGCCTTAATGGATGGCGGAGTGGATTTACTCCTTGCAGAAACCTTCATCGACACCCTCAATTTGAAAGCCTGTATAAAAGCCGCCGACAATGTTTTTGCACGTCTTAATAAAAAACTTCCCATGATTCTTTCAGCGACGATTACCGATAAATCAGGTCGCACCCTCTCAGGCCAAACCATTGAAGCCTTTTGGAATTCGGTCCGCCATGCAAAGCCTTTAGCTGTAGGCATGAATTGTGCTTTTGGAGCCAATGAACTTAAACCCTATATTCGCGAACTCAGTGAGATCGCCGACTGCTATGTGAGCTGTTATCCTAACGCCGGTCTTCCTAACCCGCTGGCAGACACGGGTTATGATGAAACTCCTCACCATACTTCAGACGCCCTTCTCGACATGGTTAAAAATCAGTATGTGAATATTATTGGTGGTTGTTGTGGAACGACACCGGCCCACATTCAAGCCATTGTTGAGAAAACAAAAAACTTTAAAACTCGCACCCCAGCTAAGCCCAAAAAGAAAATGCGCCTCAGTGGTCTTGAACCCTATAACATCGATACGATCGAGGGCAGCCAAACTTTTATTATGGTTGGTGAGCGCACAAACGTCACCGGCTCTCCTCAATTTAAAAAACTCATCGCCGAAGAAAAGTACGACAAAGCTTTAGATATTGCCCGTCAGCAAGTGGAAAACGGTGCCAACGTCATCGATATTAATTTTGATGAAGGAATGATCGACGGCGAAGCTGCGATGGAAAAATTCTTAAGACTCGTTGGTTCTGAACCTGATATTTCTCGGGTTCCGATAATGATCGATAGCTCGAAATGGACAGTCCTTGAGCGAGGTCTAAAAAATGTTCAAGGCAAATGTATTGTGAACTCGATTAGCCTTAAAGAAGGCGAAGAAAAATTTAAAGAACAAGCCCGAACACTAATGACTTATGGCGCTGCCGTTGTGGTTATGGCCTTTGATGAACAGGGACAAGCGGCAACAAAAGATGAAAAGATTCGTATTTGCCAAAGAGCCTATAAGATTCTCACTGAAGATGTGGGTTTTCCTGCCGAGGATATTATTTTTGATCCTAACGTTTTGACTGTGGCCACTGGAATTGAAGAACACAATAACTATGCGGTTGATTTTATTGAAGCGGTCCGAGAAATCAAAAAACTTTGCCCACTGGCTAAAACCAGTGGTGGGATCAGTAACGTTTCCTTTTCTTATCGGGGCAATAATCCGGTTCGAGAAGCGATGCATTCGGTTTTCCTTTATCATGCCACTCGCGCGGGTCTTGATATGGGAATTGTTAATGCTGGAATGCTCACCGTTTACGAAGATATTCCTCCTGAACTTTTGGTGCGGGTTGAAGATGTGATTTTAAATCGTCGCCCCGATGCGACCGAAAGACTCACTGACCATGCCAATCAGTTTAAAGGTGAGAAAGGTCAAACCCATAAACAAGATCTCGAGTGGAGAAAATCAACTTATGGCGATCGTATTCGTCATGCATTGATCCATGGAATTACTGAGTTTGTCGAAAAAGACACCGAAGAAGCTCGAAAAGCTCTTAAAACTCCTCTCAAAGTGATTGAAGGTCCCTTGATGGATGGTATGAAGGTGGTGGGTGATCTTTTTGGATCTGGAAAAATGTTTTTACCTCAAGTGGTTAAAAGTGCAAGGGTGATGAAAAAGGCCGTGGCCTATCTAGAGCCTTTTATGGATAAAGACAAAAAAACTGAAAGCTCACAAAAAACTTTCGTCATTGCTACCGTCAAAGGAGATGTTCATGACATTGGTAAAAATATTGTGGGCGTGGTTTTGGCTTGCAACGGTTACCGCGTCGTCGATCTTGGCGTCATGGTCAGTTGCGAGAAAATTATGGCGGCCGCTCGCGAAGAAAATGCGGATTTGATTGGAATGAGTGGTCTCATTACTCCTTCACTGGATGAAATGATCACCAATGCTCGAGAAATGCAAAAACAGGGGATGACCACACCCCTTCTCATCGGTGGCGCCACCACCAGTCGTATTCATACTGCGGTTAAAATTGATCCTGAGTACTCTTCTTTAATTGCACACGTGAGTGATGCCTCTCTGGTGGTTGATGTTTGCAATAAAATTCTCAGCCCAGAAAATGGCAAACAAGTTATTTCAGACTATAAAGACTCTTATAAAAAACTCCGCGATAATTATCTGAGTAAAAGAGAAGAGGGTGCAGATCTTGTCCCTTACGAATATGCCAACACCAACAATTGGATGAGAAAAAATCCCAACCCCACACCAAAACCCAAAAAGTTTGGCGTGTTTAATTATCAATTTAAAGTGGAAGAACTTATACCTTATATCGATTGGTCCCCCTTTTTTTGGGCCTGGCAGATTAAAGGGGTTTACCCAGGAATTTTTGAGAATGAAAAGTACGGCGAGCAGGCTCGAAAACTTTTTGACGACGCCCAAGAAATGTTGGCTCTCATAATTTCTCAAAACCGTATTCACCCCCGCGGTGTTGTCGGTCTATGGCCGGCTTATCGTGACACGAATGATATTGTGGTGCTTGACCCTAAAAATCACGATCTCGAAATTGGTCGTATTCATTTTCTTCGCCAACAGGCTAAGAAAAAAGAAGGAACCCCCCATTTCTGTATGGCTGACTTTGTGGCGGGCGAAAGCAGTGGCGTTGATGATTCCATAGGGGCTTTTGCCGTGACTTCTGGTGATGCCGTTGAAGAAATGGCTAAAGAATTTGAAAAAAATAATGACGATTACTCTTCTATTCTTATGAAAGCGATTGGTGATCGTCTGGCCGAAGCTTTTGCCGAAAAGCTACACGAGACCGTTCGCAAAGAATTTTACGGAATCAAAGAAAACTTTTCCAACCAAGAGTTGATCGAAGAAAAGTATCAAGGCATTCGACCAGCGATTGGCTACCCCTCTTGTCCTGATCACACCGAGAAAAAAACCATTTGGCGACTTCTCGATGCTGAAAAAAATATCAATGCGACCTTAACCGAAAATTTTGCCATGTTTCCAGCCAGCTCCGTTTCGGGTTATTATTTTCTCCATCCTGAGGCTCGTTATTTTCATGTGGGATCCCTTGATCAAAACCAAGTGGCCGACTACGCCAGCCGCAAAGGTATGGAAAAAGATCACATTGAAAAATGGTTGGTGAATAATCTCGGCTACACTCAATAAACCTTAGGTAACTCACTCCACCCTGTGACGTAACGGGGGGAGTGAAAATTACGATTCATACTCCACTTTTTGAGCCCAAAATTCGCTTCGGCTATAATGATGGTGCCCGCACCGTCTCGTTGGTTAATTTGATCCATACAATTCATCAGGGCTTCCGATTTTAGATCATCGGCTTTTTCAAATAAACTCATTTGAGCTTCATCCCGATCATAAATATTATGCAAACGAATTCCTGCTTTTTTATAATCATAGCCCGCTCGGTAAAGCTCTTCGAGAGCCCCCAAGGCATAACGAATCACTTTTCGGGTGTCGGAGGTCGGCGTGAGCATGCTCGAAGACTCAAGGGCAGAATAGTAGGGTTTATTACTAAATGGAGAGGTGCAAGCGTAGACATCGACACTGGCACAAACCGATCCTTGCTTTCGCAATTTTTCACAAGCGGTGGTGACATAACGAGAGACCGCCTGGCGCAACTCGGTCAGATCTTTAACACTCTGACCAAAACTGCGTGAAGAAATAATTTCTTTCTTTTTAGTGGGTAGGACTTCGAGTTCAAAGCGGGCATGGCCCTCCAGCTCTTCTTTCATTTGCAGGCCCACTTTCGTCAGAAGTTTTTGAATCTGTTTTTTATTTTTATAATCTTTAAAATCTTTGGCAGTTTTTATTCCCAACTGTTGAAGCTTGGCTGAGGTGGCTCTTCCCACTCCCCACACATCACCCACTTCCACTCGCCGAAGAGCTTCATCTTGCAAATGAGTATCCATCAGAACCACCACACCTTTAGCTTTATCTGACTTCTTAGCGATGTGATTTGCAATTTTGGCCAGCGTCTTGGTGGGGGCAATACCAATACTCACCGGGATGCCGGTTTTTCTCTCCACTGTTTTTTTGATCTCCTGGGCATATTCATTGAGATTTTGAAAACCGGAGAGATCTAAAAAGGCTTCATCCACCGAATAAACTTCCATAACCGGAGTAAACTCACTGAGAGTCGTCATCACTCGATCTGATATATTGGTATAAAGAGAAAAATTAGAAGAAAACACCGCCACCTTGTTTTTTTCACAGATGTCTTTGACTTTAAAGTAGGGGTCACCCATCTTGACCCCTAATTTTTTGAGCTCATTCGTTCTTGAAACAAAACAACCATCGTTGTTTGAAAGGACACCCACCGGTCGATGGCGCAACTCCGGGCGAAAAAGTCTTTCACAGCTGCAAAAAAAAGAGTTGCAATCGACTAAGGCATAAATCTTTCCCATTTCAATACTCCTCTTTAAAGAATGTCTCTTGCAATCGCAATAACCACTCCAAAAATCTCAACCTGGGTTTCGTTTTCAATGGAAATATCTTTGTGCGTGGGATTGATCGATCTTAAGATCAGGCGACTCCCCGACTCAATCAGCCTTCGGCAATACATTTCTCCGTCAAAAGAAACCACCACGATTCTTTTATTAAAAACCGACAGAGAGCGATCAATCACTAAAATATCTTTTTCAATAATGAGAGGGGCCATTGAATCCCCTTGGGCTTCGAAGAAAAAAGTCGAGGATCGATTGCGAATAAAACGCGAATCAAGGGATTGATATTTTTCAATGTGATCTTCACTGATTCCAAAAAGGCCCATAACGCATATTTCTAAAGGCCCGGAGGGAAACGGCTACACTGATCGGCCAGTCTATCAGAGAGAGTCGAAATCCAACATTTGGCTTTACAAATGATTCGGATTTACATATAACTTACACACAAGCGAGAGCTCCCACAAGTCCTGAAATTGAGTGTTAAACCTCAGTCGGGTTGATACTGAAAAAAGGGCACCGTTTTAAATATTTAAATACTTTTGCAACCTTTTGCTCAGCTGTTACAAGTACTCCCTATGGAGATGGGCACATCATTAAACTGGGACGGGATCGTAGAGACCCTGGGGCCCAAACTTTATCGCTACTTTTGTGCGCGGTTTGAGGATGTGGTCTCTGATGACCTTACTCAAGAGACTTTAGTTCGTTTAGTCTCCAAGGTGAATAGCGGGGAGTTTGATCATTCTAAAGGCACATTAGAAATGTTCGCTTTTGGTATTGCACGTTTTGTCCGTCTTGAAGAATTAAAACGAAACCACCACTCCGATTATGAAGACTCAAACAATATTGATCCTCAAGGTCTACTAGAGGAGTCTTTAGAAAAATCCAACGAAATTGTTTTGCTGAGAAGAGGAATATCTTCTCTTTCGGAACCAGAGCAGGAAATTATTCTGCTCATGGTTGACCAAGATTGGGGACATCAGCAAATTTCTCAACACATGAATATGCCCATAGGAACTGTGAAGAGTCATGTTCATCGGGCTAAGAAAAATATTTTTAATTTCTTAAACACAAAAGGAGGAGTCTCATATGGACGACTTTGATAAACTTTTGAAAAGTGCAAAAGAAAAAAATCCTTCAGAATTTCAAATGAAAAAATGGAAGAGGTCCGTCTGGAAGCGAGATCAGAAAACCCAGCAAGATCTATTGAGAATGACGAAAACTCGCTACTGGGGTCAGATGCTTGCTGCTGTATTAGTGGGAATTGTTGTTGGCGGACTGTTTTATGGTGATCTCGGTCTTAACAAAAAATTAAATAATCAAGAAATTGCTGATGAGGATGCAACCATTGAGGTTGTTTACACCAAGTTATAGTGAGAGCGCTCCCCTAATACACTCACCGAAAAAATGGAGAAAAAGATGAAAATCATTCTGATACTTTTGGCTTTAATGTTTGTTACCTCTGCTCAGGCAGAAAATATATCTAATGATATTGATATTTATGATGTTCTCGGCAAAAAAATCAGCCCTTCGACCTTAAAAAAACAACTCCAACTTAAAGGGACAGTTTATATAACAAATCCAGAGGGAGATATTCTTTATTCGGTTGGACAAGAGATGAGACAGTGGCAATTTGGATCACAGGATGAGTTAACAAGCCATTGGTACTTTTCATATAACGATATGGATCCTATCGCCCTTAAGCAAGTGTGGACCATAGATTCAGAAGGCCGATTAAAAGTAGAAATTAAACAATATGATAATAAATCCGCTCAGGTGAATACCGCCGGCAAAGTGGTTTTTACCGGCAAGCCTTTCAAAGAAGAAACCTTTACCCTCAAGAATTTTCAACCCATAAACTGGATCGCACACACCAATAAAAAGTATCGAGCTGTTGTTCGCATAAGTCCCGAATTGGCTCATGATAAAGAGCCTGTTGAAATCGGACGACTTCCCATTAGTGCAAAAAATATGATTGCCGCAGACAACAAAGGGTTTGTCTGGGCTCCAGAAGTCTCATTCAGTGGGAAATATATAACTTTGAATACAAGTCGAGGAACAATCCATATCAGTTACCTCCCCTTTAAAGGCTCTCAAGAAATTGGGTTTGCTGAAGATAATAAAATGAGACTCAATGTGGGAGATAAACATTACTTACGACTCATTAACAATGCTCCCTTTTTGCCAAGCGGAATTCAAGCCAAAGTATTTGGTAAAGTCAATCTGGAGGCGAAAACAACTTCAGGCAGCACTCACATCCAATCCGGAGACAAAGAAAAAGAATTTCTATCTACTATTAAGTAATACAAATTGGTTTACCACAATTTAAGATACGAACAGTAAAAATCTGATTTTTAAATTGAAAGCTTTAATTTGATTAATAATTTCTCCCCTGCTGTGAAGCGTGAGGATTTCTAAAAAGGAAAATAAAAATGCGTAATCTATTTTCAATATTTATCGCCCTATTCTTCATTGGATGCACTACAACGAACAATAAAAGTGCTAACGATCAAAGTTTAAAGACTCAAGAAACATCAAAAGAACAGCTTATTGATAATTTAATAAAAATCGCAGACACGTGTTTGTCATGTCAGGGAAGCACAAATCCAGGTGGTCCTTGTTACAGTGGTCCCGGAGGTCAAATTTCAACCAACCCAGGAGGCTCTTGCTACAATGGTCCTGGAGGAAATCTTTATGCCGGTCCTGGTGGCAACTGTTATTCTGGTCCAGGTGGCAACTGTAACGCTGGTCCCGGCGGAAATTGTGCGGGTGGTCCCAACAAAAAAGACTGCCCAAAAGTTTGCAACATTTGCACTATTAACCTTATCAGAGCGAAACGTTAATACTCTGTGAAGTCTTGCATTCCTATCTTGATTGACAAGATAGGAACAATTATAATTAACCATGTTAAAACTCATTCAAAAAATCTTACTGACTGTATTGCTTTACTTTTTTTGCAACTCCTTAGCCTTGGCACAAAATCATCCTAATAGTCTTGCTGTTTCGCAAGGGATCTCTTCTCCCAATCGCACAACCTCCACACTTTATTCAAAAGGTTTTACAAGAGATAATCCCATGGCTGTCTCTTATCAAACTGGGTATCGTTTGACCGGCTCTCTCGATGGTGGAGATGGAACAGGTTTAGGAATTGAGGGTGGGTTAGGTGATGGACAATATGGTTTGGCCATTGGACATTACTCAAATGATTGCGAAGGTTGTGACGGAAATCTCCGAGGATCCATCAGTGCCATTTGGGGTCGACTGGGTGTGGGCTTAGGAGTGATTGAAGATCACTATAGCTTAGGGTTTTTACTCAATCCCAACGGGATTCATCGATTGGGTCTTGTGGCAGAATTTGAGAACAACCAAAACCAACGAAGTGGTTTTGGTTTGGGTTATTCATTTATGCTTCCTCGTTTTACCTTTGCATTGGATCTTTCCAAACAAACTTTTGAGAATGACATCGGTTACGAAGATCCTTTGCTGGTGACCCCAGGGCTTGCGGTAAGAATTGATGTTATTTCTGTTTCTTTATCCTACGATATTTATATTGATGATCCTCTGGATATCTATCGTAATCAGGTCTGGTTTGGAATCGGTGTCAATCCCACTAAAAATTGGGAGCTTGCCTTTTATAGCGAGTACATCAACAGTTGGAACCTTCAAGCCTCATACTTTTTTTAAATTCAAAAAACAATACTCGAGGGCGTAATGTTGGCCCAAAGGGCTTTGAATTTTAATATTTCTCGGCAGAACAATAGTTTTAACTTCATTTTGAGTCGCTAGCCAAAGGCTATGTTCATCTTTGGGAAGCAGACAGATTAAAAGTTCATTTTTTTGCACCGGCATCCTCTCTTTGAACAGATGAACCTCTGCTTCTGAAAACATTCTTGAACTTTCCTGCTCAAAACTTTGATAGCGCAAATGATGGAGTGCCTCCGCCTCTGCTATTTTTTCAAGAAAAAGACCACGACTGAGATGATCAACCACATAAACTTTTTTAAATTGTTTGAGAAAAAGAGAAAACTGCTGACGAATTTGCTGAATACTTTTTCCTACAACCCAAGGAGAAAGCTTTTCTTCAATCAAAGAAAATAGTTTTTGGGTGGTGGCCGTTAGTTCTTTTTCGGCCCAGATTTTGACTTCGACGTAAGGTTTATGGAGTCGAAACCCCAGTCCCAAACGATCACCTACTAAGGACTCAACAATGTGAGCGACTTCGGACTCGGGAAGGCCCAAACAAATCCAAGTGTAAAGTTTTTGTTCCGAACTTGGTTTAAGTTCGGAAAGAATAAGTGGTTTAAGATAATTTAAAAACATGGGCTGTAATTCATCCGGTGGACCAGGAAGGGACGCCAAAAAAGTTTTATTTTTCTTGATAAAAAAACCCGGGGCAACTCCGGTTTCGTTGGCTAAAATTTGAGAGGTTTGGGGGAGATAGGCCTGATTTTTATGTCCATCCCGAAGAGTCAGTTGGCGCTGACTTAACTTATTTTGAATTTTCTTCCAGTAATCTTCATTCAATTCCAAGGGGAGTTGAGACCAATGCGCAATATTAGGACGAGTGCGATCGTCTTGTGTCGGACCGAGTCCACCAGAGACTAAAATCAGCTGGCAATTATTTTCTAAAAAAAGGAGGCTCTGCTGAATTTCATCGTCTTGGTCACGACAACAGAGGTGATAGACCACATGGGTGCCCAGATTTTCCATTTGCTCAGAGAGCCATGCGGCATTGCGATTAAGAATCTGTCCTTCAACAACCTCGTTACCAATAGCCAAAATCCCGACTTTAAAATCCATAACGAGCACCACCCAAAAAGGAGAATAATTCTGCTGAAAATATAGTCCAACAAAATGGGTCTGTCATCCTCGCTCAGCGACTATCATTCTTCAAGTGGAATCATTTAGTGACGAATGATCACTTCGATGCGACGATTTTTTGTTCTATTGATCTCTGAATTATTCTTAACGATGGGCTTGGTGGGGCCATGGAACTGTATAGTAAAACGATCCGGATCCAAATCTCCTTTAGACATCATCGCTTGTGCTAAGGAGTTGGCACGGGCTGCCGAAAATTCCCAATTGGATTTGAATTTGCCGGTTTTCATTTTTTTGTCGTCAGAGTGGCCGGCAATAATTATATCCCCGCTGAGATCTTGAACCACGTCATTTAATTTTTCAAGAAGAGGAGAAAAGTCTTCTTGCAAAAGACTGGCGTGGGCTGGAAAAGCCACATTTTCAGCTATTCGCAAAACAAGATCACCGTCTTTTCGATCGATTTCGATTTTGCCTTCTTTAAGTTCTTTATCAAACTTGGCCAAAACCTTCTTCAGGTTTTGATCCAGGCGTTTTTGTTTTTCAATCATTTGAATTTTTTCATTTTTTTCTTGAAGATTTTTAATCCCCTGTAACTGAGGATCTAAAATATTAGCCGTCGATTCCCCGACACTCATTGGAGCGCGATCGGCACTTCCCGCTCGATACTCTTCTTGAATAAAACTTGAGCCCTTTGGTGGGTCATCAAAAACACTGACCCTTTGAACCCCGAAAGCCTGTTTTAAAGATCCGGAAACTTTTCGGAAACGAGTGGCATCAATTTCAGACATAGAAAGGAGAAGTACAAAGAAGGTCAAGAGAAGCGACATCATATCCGCGAATGTGGTCATCCACGCAGGCGCTCCTTTTTTTTGTTTGACCTTTTTAGACATAAATTAAGCTGCCTTTGTGACGTCTTCGGACTGACGCTTTAAATGCGCCGGCATGTATTCACGTAAAGAATCTTTGATGATTTTGGCATTGAGTCCCGATGAAATTCCCATAACGGCATCAATACAGAGATTATAGTTTTTCTCTTCCTCTTCACTGCGAAGAGTCAGCTTATCGGCGATCGGTGCCGTTATAACGTTAGCAATCAAGGCACCATAAAGTGTCGTGAGAAGGGCAACGGCCATGGCGGGACCTATGGATTTAGGATCTTTCATATTGGACAACATCTGCACCAGACCAATGAGCGTACCGATCATCCCCATCGCAGGAGCCACATCAGTAAGGGCTTCAAATATTTTTCGTCCCTGTTCGTGTCGATGAAGTGTTAAATCGCGATCTTTAGTTAAGATTTCTCGGATCACTTGGGGATCATAACCATCGACCAGCATTTGTATTCCTCGTCCCAAAAAGTCATTTGAAATTTCAAAAGACTCTAGAGCTAAAATACCACTTTTTTTGGCTGCTTTTGCGAGTTCATAAACTTGATCAATGAGATCCTCAGGTTTATCCACTTTAGAAGAAAAGGCTTTAAAGGCCACTTTAAATGCATTGGGAAGGTAAGTAATACTAAATTTAATAGCGACGACAAAAAAAGAACCAACGACAACAATCAAAATTGATGTCAAATCGACAAACATCATTGGATTGGGGCCAATGAGAATGGCGGCTGTTACAGTGACTATCGCACCAACGAGACCTATCAGCGTAGCTATATCCACAATCTTCCTCTTTTGTAAGAACTCTCTTGTAGTTTTATCGGAGACTTAGGCCTTTGAATTGACTCAACCAAGGGCTAGATCGGCTCCCATTGATCTGATTTCGCAGCTCTCTAGGGCTCGACTTAGGAATTGAAATCAGTTATTTTGACTCGAAAGAGACTTTCTCATCGGCATTTTTGCTCAGAAAGAAAGCCTCCGAGACTCTTTTATGAAAGGTTTTTTATGAAGCAACTTATTGTTATTTGGGGCCTATTTTCTCTTTCTTTGTTTGCCAGCGCCCATAACCACAAAAATCCCGATCTTTCACAAAGTTCAAAGAAAGAGACTACGGCTTTAGAAACAAATAAAAAGTTTGGGGGCGCCATCACACCCCAAGACACTTTGACTCTTTCGCAAGTTATTTCTGATTTTGATAAATACAAAGGAAAAACGATTGTGATCGAGGCCACCACAGAAAAAGTTTGCGAACAAAAAGGCTGTTGGATGGTGATTAAAGACGGATCTCACCAAGTTCGAACTCTTTTTAAAGATTACGGTTTTTTTGTTCCCAAAGACATTGTTGGACAAAAAGTACGAGTTCAGGGCGTGATGGAACAAAAGAAAATTTCTGCAGCCACTCTTCGTCATTATAAAAAAGATGAAGGGGCAAAACTCGGAGAAATACAGAAGATTAAAACCGGACGCATGGATTACCAATTTACGGCTGACGCTGTTGAAGTTTATTAACACCCCATTTTTTATAAATATTGACCATCACCTTTAAGGATCCTTCAACGAAAAGTTTGTGATAATGAACAAAAAAGAACGGGCCGATATCATTTTCAAAAAGTTAGGCTCTTATTACCCAGAAACTCCCATTCCACTGGACCATAAAGATCCCTACACTCTTCTTATTGCCGTTCTTTTATCGGCCCAATGCACTGATGAAAGAGTGAATCAAATTACACCCCTCCTTTTTAAAAAAGCCGACAACCCAAAAAAAATGATTCAACTCAGTGTTGAGGAGATTCGCGAGATCATAAAACCCTGTGGGCTAAGCCCCCAAAAATCAAAAGCCATCCATCGACTCTCTGAAATACTGATTGAGCAGCACAAGGCTAAAGTTCCACAAAGTTTTGAAGAGCTTGAAAAATTACCGGGGGTTGGTCATAAAACGGCCTCTGTCGTTATGAGCCAAGCCTTTGGTGTACCGGCTTTTCCAGTGGATACCCATATCCATCGTTTGGCGCAAAGGTGGAGACTCACATCGGGTAAAAATGTTGAAGAAACAGAAAAAGATCTCAAAAAATTGTTTCCAAAAGAGTTCTGGAATCCACTTCATCTCCAAATTATATTTTATGGCCGCCAGCATTGCACGGCCCGTACTTGTTTTGGCCTCGATTGTGATATTTGCCAATCGGTTAATCCTGGCCGAAAAACCCCAATTCGTCACCGGGTTTCAGGAGTTCTAGTCAACGTTCCTCTTAAAATCAGTCGTCGACAAAAAATAAAATATTGAGAAGACTTCACATCATTTTCAATTGATCATAAAGAATAAAAATTCCCATGATCAAAACAAAATACCCGAATCCTTTTTTAAGGGCTTTTTCAGAGACCTTTTTGGAGAGGAATATTCCTATAAACAAACCAAAAATGGCAATGCCAGAAATGGTGAACAAAAACTTCCAATCAATAAAGGCTTGGTGCTGAATATCACCAATAAATCCGATAAGGGATTTCGCAGCAATAATAAAGAGCGAGGTTCCGACGGCCATTTTCATGGGCATTCCAATCAGTAAAACCAGGGCCGGAATAATGAGAAAACCGCCTCCGGCGCCGACAAAACCGGTGATGCCACCGACAATAAGACCCTCTCCTGAAATAAAAAGAAATTTTTGCAACGGAGAAAGTGTTTTGGTTGATACAGAATTATTTTTTTTGGATTTGATCATTGATAAAGAGGCCACAACCATAAGAACCGCAAAAACCAGCATGATAAGAAGTGGCTTAGAGACAGAAAAGTTTGCAAAGTTAAAGACAGGATCAGGAAGCTGAGGCACAACATAAGCTCTTGTCACATAAACCCCAATAAAACTGGGAACAGCAAAAATAAATCCTGTCTTGAGATCCACTTCGCCTTTTTTGAGATAAAAGCCACCACCCACAAGAGATGTCAAACCAACGATGAAAAGTGAATAGGCCGTTGCTAAAAGAGGATTTATCGTAAAAAGATAGACGAGAATAGGAACAGTCAGAATTGAACCACCACCGCCAATCAGTCCTAAGGATACACCCATAAATATTGAAGCTATATATCCATAGATTTCCATTGGGGCTTTCCTCCTCATTTCTTCTTAAATAGTATTTAGAGAATATCACAACCCCAATGAGAGATTGATATGCCAGCACATCATTTTATAGAACTATAAGACTTTTCATCATCTTGCATCGCTATAAGTCTATCTCGATCTAAGATCTGAATGGATCGACCCTCTTGTTTGATCAATTCTAAATGTTCAAGTTCTGCAAGGGCCTTGATAATCGTAGAAACCGTACTGGCACAAAAATTGGCGATTTCTTGTCGAGTCCAATGATGATCGGGGTGAAGATCTTTGAGATAAACAACCGCCTGTGCCGTTCTTACCAGTATTTGATTTTCAAGAATCATGACCTGATGGGTTTCACTTCGCCTCAATTCTTTTGAAAGGACTTTGACCACATCAAGAAGGAGCTTGGGCTCTTTCTCAAGGGCTAAGGTTACTATTTCTTTGGGAACTAATTTTAAAACGGTAGGTTCAATGGCCACAGATGTCCCATGATAACCTTCATTTGAAAACAAGGTTCTGTGTCCAAAGAACTGCCCTTGCCTAAAAAAACGCAAGAGATGCTCTTTTCCTGAGGCTGCACCAATCATTAAAAGGCCGACCAATCCTTTTTTTACAAAATAAAGTCCTTGGGGAGAGTCGCCTTGCTGATAAACAAAAGCACCTCTTTTAAGTTCAATTATTTTTGAATGAAGTTCAAATTGCCTTTTGATTTCGGTTGGCAGATCAACCCAAAGTTCTTTCCAATCCATACAAGTATCCTATTGGAACAATGGGCAAATGGGAATCGAATACTTCATTTTCCTCAGAAAAAAAGAGACTCCAATATGTGCTGGCTCATCATACCCCGCCCCTCATAAAGGGTAATCTTAATAAAGAATATTTTAACGAAAGAAAAAAGTGATAAAAGTGAGACTCTCGATTTTTCTTTATCTTTTTATTTCAGGCCTTCCACGAGGGGCCAGAGCTCAGGATCAAAACTGGGGAATTTTTCAGTTTCGCAAGCCCTTTGATAATGGTCAGCAAATAATAGCGGAATACGTGAGACGGGATAGCAACGAGCTTTTTTCACAAAAGTTTTCGGAGCTTTACCGACTTTCATGGGGGAAGGAAAAAGGTTCATGGGCCTACTTGATTGGAGCCGCCGTGGTCAGTTTTGATCAATCACCGACTGAAACTCGAATTCATCAATTTGGGATTTATAAATTTAAAGCGAAAAACAAAGTCTCTGGCTTTATGCGAATGGGTCTAGAACAGCGTCTTTTTTCCTCTGAGAATACTGTCTTTTTTCGGTCGCGAAACCGACTCCAGCTCAGCCTCTTTCCCCAATTTGTCATTATTCCGACAATTTATGATGAAATCTTTTTTACCCTCAATGGAGGAGAAAAATTTAACAGTGGTTTTAATGAAAATCGACTGGGGGCGGGACTGCGTTATCCCATTAAAGATCTAGAGCTCTCTCTCTTTCATACTATCGGCACGATTCA
>JBGSSY010000107.1:0-15426 GCA_041736775.1 Bdellovibrionales bacterium
ATGGCCTGAGGATCAAATTTTCGACTTTGCAACCAAGGATTAAAAATTCGGAAGTAGGGCTGAGGATCACAACCCGTCGAAGCGGCCCACTGCCAACCTCCATTATTGGGGGCAAGGTCGCCATCTAAAAGTTGTTCCATAAAATATTTTTCTCCCCATCTCCAATCGATCAACAGATCTTTTGTTAAAAATGAGGCGACAATCATTCGCACTCTGTTGTGCATCCAACCCGTTGTTTTAAGTTCTCTCATACCGGCATCAACGATGGGAAAACCGGTCTTTCCTTCTTTCCAGAGTTCAAACCACTCCGTATTGTTTTCCCATTTTAGGTTTCTGTACTGAGGTAAAAAAGTTTGATTTTCAACTTGGGGGAAGTGAGCCAGTATATGGTAGTAAAACTCTCGCCAAATCAATTCACTGAAAAAACTATCTCTTGAAGTTTTCTTTTTTTTGTAAGGTTCAAGTCCATAAAAAGCAATGATCTGGGGTACAGTGAGGGTGCCATTTTTTAAAAATATGGAAAACCGAGATGTGGCTTTGAGAGAGGGAATATCTCGACCGTCTTTGTAGCCATCCAATGAATTTTTAAAATCTTGAAGTGCTTTGAGGGCCACTAAAGAGCCTGCGGGCGGTATGGAAATTGTCACCTTTTTATTATTTTCAGTTTTATAAAGATCGATGGTTTGTTGGTAGTCTTTAGAGTTATTAAAAATTTGATTCCAATTCAGATTAAAAATTTTATCACTCTCGCCTTTAGCTCGTTTCTCGAGGTATCGAAGTCCTGCTTTTTGTTCTTTAATTCTTTTTTGAACATCACCCTCTTCAAAAATTTTTAGCCATTGGCGAGCGAAGGGAGAATAGACTTGATAGGGTTTATTGTCATCATTGGGCTTTCCCAATTCATGGGGTTCAATCAGTAGATGATCGCGAACCACTTGGGTAGCAATACTGTTCTGCTTAAAAAAGCTGAGTATGTTTGTATCTCTTGTTTTGGCATAAGGCTCATAGTCCGCACTCCATGTGACAAGATCCAATTGGTAGTGTTTTTGTTGTTTAAGTTGTAAAAGCAGTTCTGAAAAAGCAGCCTCGGGGCCGATATCCATAAAAAGAAGATCACTGCCAATTTCTTGCATCTCTTGTTTAAGGGCATGAAGGGTTTCCATAAAAAACTGAAAACGATTGTGAGAAAAATCAGGGCGAGAAAGAAACTGCTTATCAAAAGTAAAAAGTCCAACCACTTGACCTTGATTTTGTTCCCAATTTTTTTTGAGAGCTTGATTGCCAGCCACTCTGAGATCTCGTCGAAACCAATGTATTCCAAAATTCTGAGCCAATTGAATCAACCTTTCTTTCGTAGTTGTCTTTCTTAGTATATTCTTTGATTAGTATTTTTTATTAAGTCTCTCGTATTTAAGATTTCGTATTTAAAACTGGTCCTTATTTTATGTAGTAATATTGTTGTTAACTAAAATTCATGGCTCAATCTACTTAATCGCAAATTGATGACGAACATCACTGTAAACGCTTTAAGGATTAAGACAGAGTCATTAAAATTAAAAAGGACTTCTGTATCCTTTGTTTGTCTCTAGAGTTATATTGACTTTTCTGATTAAATCAACAATATTGTTCAAAGGAGCTTGAACAAATGAATATACTGATTAGCGGAGGCACAGGCCTTGTTGGGCGAGAGCTTGGCAAAGTTCTCACTCAAAAAAACCATAATCTTTTTGTTCTCACGCGAGATACAAAAAAAAGTGCTTTACAGTGTCCCTATCCACATACACCCATTTCATGGGATGAACTAGAAACACACCCGGCTCTTAAAGAGATGGATCATATCGTTCACCTTGCTGGTACAAATATTAATGAAAAACGATGGAACAAAAAGTTTAAAGAACTCATCCGAAGTTCAAGGGTCAACAGCACACAAAAACTTGTGGATGTTGCCAACAAAAAATGTCCACAACTCGCTTCTTTTATTTCAACCTCAGCCGTTGGAATTTACGGAAATACCGGTGAACTTGAAGTGGTTAGTGAAACCCATAATCTTTCCTATTCTTTTCTCAGCAAAGTTTGTCAAGATTGGGAGGCTCCGCTTGAGAGTCTTGAAAAAACTCGTTCGGTGATTTTTCGTCTCGGCGTGGTTTTTTCTGAGAAAGGTGGAGCTTTGGAGAAAATGGTACCACCCATTCAGGGTGGTATCGGTGGAGCCCTTGGATCGGGCAAACAATTTATGAGTTGGATTGATATTGACGATCTCGTTTCACTTTTTTGTTTTGCGATTGAAAATCCCATTCAAGGCGTTTTTAACGCCACCGCCCCTAGCCCTGCTACGAATCAAGAAATCAGTGAAAAAATAGCCGAGATCCTCGGGACAAAACTTTTAGCCAATATCCCCTACTTTGTCTTAAGAGCTGTTGTTGGTGAAATTGCCCCCCACCTCGTTGAGAGTCAGCGAATCAGCTCGCAAAAGATTCAAAACAAGGGATTTCAAATCAAATACAAAGACATTGGTTCCTCTTTACAAAAAAGAGTGGCGCCCTTGAAAGGCTTGCAAAGGCGATTGATTTTTGAACAGTGGGTCCCACGAAGCAAAGAAGAGATTTTTCCTTTTTTCTCGGAAGCCAAAAATCTTGAAACCATCACTCCCGAAAAACTTCATTTTAAAATTCTCAATGTTTCGACAGAAGAGCTTGGAGAAGGAACTCTGATTAATTATAAATTGAAAATTGATGGGGTGCCTGTGCGTTGGCGCACGCGAATTACAGCATGGAATCCTCCCCATACTTTCGCTGATAATCAAGAAAAGGGCCCTTATACAAAATGGTACCACCTTCATTCTTTTGAGAACTTAGGACGGGGCACTTTAATGACCGACCAAGTGGATCTTCAAATCCCTTTGGGTGCACTGGGTTACTTTGCCAGTAGCTGGAAAGTTCTTAGAGACGTTCAATTTATTTTTGAGTATCGTAAAAAAGTGATTTTTGAAATGTTTCATTAAACGTTCTAATAGATCGTGAGTTGATTCTATTAGAAATGTATCAACAAAAAAAGTTTCACCGCCATCGGGGGTTTTATGATTCTTCAATTATTCTTTAAGCCAATTGTACTTTTAGTTTTTCTTCTTATGACTTCTACCGCCTCTTCTTTTTCACGAACAGAAACACTTAATCTTGAAACCGTTGAAGCTCTCAGTCTTGAGCGCTATGTGGGTCTGTGGCATGAAATCGCCTCTATCCCCCAAAGTTTTTCAAAAGATTGTGTTAAAAACACCACTGCAGAATACGAAGCTCTTGATGGTGGACTGGTTAAAGTTCTCAACTCCTGCGAACAAGCCGATGGCAAAATCAACGTGGCCGAAGGACGTGCCCGAGTGAATACTGAATTTAATGTGAATTCAAAACTGCAAGTGACCTTTGTCAAACTGATTGATTGGGTCTGGAGCTTCTCTGGCGACTACTGGGTGATCAAGTTAGAACCTAATTATCAATGGTCTGTGGTCGGTCATCCCAGTTTTGATTATCTCTGGATTCTCTCTCGTTCAAAAACTCTTGATCCGGTGACACTCAAAGAGATCAGGGATTTCATTAGCAGTGTCGGATATGACACCTGTAAAGTGCTGACTACGGCTAATAGTGATAGCCCCTACACTACGGGCCAAAAGCTTTGTGATTTGAATTTATAATCCTCTATATTTTGAAGCTCACTAAAACTTGTGAGCTTCAAGAAATCCTATTTCATATAAAAAAAGCCATATTTTTTATGCTAGTGCTTTCATTCATCATTAGCCCTTAAAGTATTTTTGAATCTTCTTAAAAATAACGATTTGAAGAGCGGCTATTCCGATAGTTAGCAAGAGGACTGGCGTTAAGTGCCATAAGATTTCATGAAGAGGATCTGTCCACGGACAGATAAAACTCAGTCCAAATGCACCAAAGCATAAAGAAGCTAAAGATAGATAAAGAAATGTATTTCTAGCAAAGAGTACTGCCCCTCTTTGAACAAAGAAGTAACTTATAATAGAAATTGGTATAGAGCTTGTTAAAATGACTAAAGGGCAAAGCCAAGTGTTGTACTTGAGTGCGATAAGAGATTCTTCTTGATTCAAAAAATAAAGAGATAAAAAGCTAAGAATCAGCACAAAAAACCAAAGAATTAAAAAGACAACAGATTTTTTAGAGAAACGGATGGAAGTAAAGTGAGGCGAGGTCGAGAGACAGGCTTGATAGATCCCATAACTGGCCGCAAGAAATAGAAGGACTGATTCTAGTAAAGAACGGCCTTGGGGAATATGGAATTCATCTTTTCGCAAATACCAAAACAAGCAGGCAAAAGCGACAATAAATATTGAAAGTAAAATTAAAATCATTGATTGCTGAATAGGAGTGCGAGCTGGTCGAACGGGTTTTAAATTTTTACTGAGATGTTGGATGAGTTCAGAATTCATAAATTAAGACTCCAAATAACGATAGAGAGATTGATAAGCCCGATGAGCCGTCACTTTGACCAAAGATTCAGAGATCGATAAATCTTGGGCGACCTCTTTTATACTCTTCCCACTCAATTTAAGAGCTAATAAAACTTTTTGTTGATCAGCGCTCAATTTTTCAACCGCCTTTTTAAAATCTGTGATTTCGATTTGCGAAATCTCAGCCTCTGCTCTGATCACCTCACAACTTTCATCTTCATAAGTTAAACGGTAATCAATAGAGCGTCTTTCTTTTCTAAAAAAATCAATGAGACGACTTTGTACAATTTTATAAAGCCAGGGTTTGAAGGGATAATCTGAATTATAGGTGTGACGTGACCTATGAAGAGTCATCAAAACATCCTGTAAAATATCTTGAGGGTCAGTTTGCGGACCCAACTTATATCGCAAATAAGAAGTTAGATAATGAGAAACTTCTTTGAGCAATGTTTCGTAGGCCATGGAATTTCCGTTTTGAGCCTCGACCATCATCTGCTCCCAATTTTTCATTTCACCCATGTTTAATACGCCCGTTAGTTGATGAAGTTACATATTAGTTACAAAAAAATAATAAAGATAATATTTTTTATTTGTAACTTTTTGACAAAGCCAACGTATTTCCCTTCAGTAACTTAAACCTTAGGGGGATAAATGAATAAAATCATAAGCTTATTAGTTTTTTTCATGCATTTTAGCGTTTGGGCAGATGTTCCTGTACACCAGGATCGAAATGAAGCCGAATACAGCAATCAATTTGCAGTGGTTCTGAACGGATATGATCCCATTAGTTATTTTGTCGAAGGTGGAGAATCCCCTCTTCAGGGAAAGCCAACAATTACATTTACCTATGGTCAAAAAATGTATCATTTTTTCAATCAAGAAAACCGGGATTTATTTAAATCGAATCCACTAAAATACGAACCAACTTATGGCAGCTGGTGTGCCTATGCTATGGCTAGAGGTTCAAAAGTGAGAATTAATCCACTCATTTTTACGGTCGCAAAAAATAGATTACATTTTTTTATAAGCCGTTCTGCTAAAAATAGTTTCGATCAAGATCTAAAAAACTATGAAGAAAATGCCGATGATGTTTGGTTTGATTTTTCAGGCGAAGCACCTCGTATCTAGGATTAATTTTTAAGAGAGCTTTAACATTTTCATGTCATTTATTGTTAAAAAGAGTGCTTTAAAATTTTTCAAACAAGAGAGAATAGAAGCTCTCTTGTTATTTGATTTCTATAAGAGAGTTTTGAATCTCTCTTGTTTTTTTAAAAAGTAAAGAGAGGGGGCCTCTTGCAGTTTTTTTATTGGGTTATACTTTTTCTGTTTTCAGCCTGTAGCTTAGAACCAAGACATTCGCCATCTCAGTTTGAAAACACGAGCTCTGAGAGTTTCAAAGCGACAATCTTTTTTGATGAAATCAAAGAAAAGATCATTAATCCCCACTGCCTCATTTGTCATAGTAATTATTCAAATTATCAAACGGTTAAGTTTCATTTGCCTGCTATCATTAACTCTGTTGCCAGCAAAAGGATGCCCCTTAATGCTCCTCCTCTTCCAGAAGATCTGCTTGATCTTCTGGAGGCTTGGCTTGATGAAGGGGCTCCTTTGGAAAAAAATGAACCTGATGAATCTCAAGATATTATTCAACCGTTAAACCCAACATGGGATTCGTTGTCTTTATATGTTTTTGAACCAAAATGTTTTGTTTGTCATAATCCGAAAGGTGAAGCCCCTTGGGTCGACTTTTCCAATCGCTCAACAATGATCAAAACACTCATAGAACATATCAACTTTTCTCAGCCTGAAAACAGTAACCTCATACATCGATTGAAAGATTCAGAGGAACCTATGCCACCCTTACCACCTTTTTCAAACCTTCCACAGTTAACCGAAGATGAAATCAATGTTGTTGTGGAGTGGATCAATCGAGGATTACCTTAAAATTGAACTTAAAGACTTTTTAGTTAGTTTTTATTTTCTCGACAGTACTTTTTTTACTACGAGAAAAAAATCAGCCTGAATTGTGTTACCCATTATTTGACGGGATGGTCACGGTCTTTTTTTTGGGAGGATCCAGTGTACTACCTCTAATTTTAGTTTTCGCAGATGGGGTTGGGGTAATTTTTATCGGGAATAAAGGGTAACACCTTTGCAATCGGTGTTGCGATCTCCCCTTTGCATTCACTGCCGCAGACGGCTTCCTCGCGGCAATCCTCTTTTGTGATAAAGTCTGGCTCACCGGCCACCAGAAGACCTTCGACGAGACCGGTTTGTGAATTAAGAATGACCGAGCCTGAGTTCGCAGCAAAGGCATCGACACTAGCAACAATTTTTTCTCCAACGGATTGAACAAAACCACCATCGGCAATTTTTGAGGGAAGTCCCATGGGGTGTCCAATCATCATCACCTGCTCGCCCAGGAAGAGTTGTCCCTGACGTCGAAGATTGAGTGGAGTTCGATCAGTCACTTTTTTGTCGAGACGAATGACAGCGAAATCGTTACTCCCCGTCTGGCGTTCGATAATCTTGTCGCAGCGATAAACACTGTTTTCACTGAGAATGAAATCCTTTTGATTGCGCTCGGTCGTTGCATAATCAAAAACGAAAGCCGTTTGCTGACATTCACTGATGTCGCGAAAACAATGACCGGCGGTCACCACTAAATCTTCACTCACTAAAAAGGCTGAACAAAAGGCCGCTGTCGGTTGTTCGGCAAAACGATGACCGGGACAGAGGTTGGCCACTTTTTCATAATTTAGAGATGTGATTGAATATTGCCCTTCTTTTTGATTAAGAGCATGGAATGGAATCAGAGCTAAAGTGGCTTTAGCCCAATAGTCTTTCGTAAACCCTGGGGACTCAAACCAATCAAGTCGATTGTCTTCACCGTAAATAGCTTGCGCTTGAAAGGTGTCATCTTTTTGACAAATCAAACCCGTATTAGTTGAAGTTTTTGTAATAAAGCCCTGGACGTTTTGCTTTTGCGAACAAGCAGAAATCAGCAAAACCACGAGGGTAAAGTAAAACCTTTTATCCATAGGAACTTTTCGGCCCCCAGGACTTTGTTATTGAATTCTAATGTTTGTGTCGATTCTTTGACTAGACTTTAATCGAGCGGCTGGATCCATGAAGGCTACCCTAGCAAAGTGAAATTACCAGGCTAATGAAATCTAGTTTTGGTTTTAGTAGGGTGTGAAGACAATTCAAGTCTAGATGGTTAACAGTTCCGGGTAGTTAAGATAAAGCTATAAACGAGACATGGCCTCTATACACAAAAATATCGGTGAGGCCCCAAGCGCATCACCAATCAACGAATCCCTGACCTGGACAAAGTGGATGACACTGAAGTATCAATCTCTTCTATAAAAAATACAGGGAAGATAGAATTCTACGACACCTGCATTCAAAATTTGTTAATCCTTAATCATAACGTTCTAACCCATTAAGGAGTTTTTATGATTAAAACATTTATTCTATTTTTGCTGTTTACGGGGCTCACTTCCGGTCAAGCTGCCGACTTCATTTCTTGCAACAACGGCGATCAAGCTGGCGATAACTACACCGATGTACGCATTGATTTCACAAAAAAAGTGGCCGACTTTACTTTTTATGAGTCATCGTTTTCGGTTCCAATCTCAGAGATACATGTTTTGAATAAAATCACTTTAGTGTCTTTTAAAAATACAGAAATCACTGTCTCTTCTGAAGGCACTGAATTTAAAATCGTTGCCGATGCCCACATGGTCTATAGCAAGGAGGACAATGCTTTGTACCTCATTTTTCAATCAGACAATTGGGCTCCTAAAAATGGCGTTAAACTTTCTTGCCAATAAAATGGAGCTGGATTCATTCTTTCTGGGTTTTGGTAAGATAAAGCAATAATAGTGATGAACCAAAGCCCCTCCGAAGAACTTACCTTTGTGTTATAACTTAGATATTATGACAATTAAGATAAGTTCTTCTATTCATGTTTTAAGCTTCCTCCCTCAGTAATGCCTCCCTACTCTCGCGCTGATACTTCAAGCGATTGTGCACACCACAGAGCACTTGCAAGTTATCAAGATGATTGGTTCCTCCTCGACTGAGACTTTGAATATGATCAATCTGCAAAAAACGTGTGTTTAAACATCGTCTTCCCTTAGAATCTTTATGTTCACACACGGCCAGAGGATGAATTAACTTCTTACGAACTCGAGTCGCTATCGCTCGGCGCTTAAAAGTGTTCCTCTGATTTGGGCTATGAGTGCTCTGATCGGTTTGGGTGGCGTAGTTGTTTTGGATAGCATAGTTAGCTCTGGTGGTAAAGTTGGTTCGGTTTGCATGATTAGTTTGGATGGCATAGTTGTATTGGATTGCATGGTTGTTTAGGTTGGTATGATTGGTTTGGATATCATATTTGTCTTGGATAGCATGGTTTGTTGGGTTGGCATGATTAGTTTGGGTGGCATGGTTGGCTTGAAAGGTTTTTTCTGCAATTTTCTTTTTATTGCTTTGTTTTTCCACTGCCGTAGCGGCAGTGATCGTTTTTTCGAGACGAATTGAAGTGCGACGAGATATTTCTTTTTGAGCTAAGTAAGTTAAGGTATCGGCCCAGCTTTTATGGGGCACGCTATGAGAGATCATGTTTTGAGCTTGTTCAAGAATCTGTATTTGTTCGGCAGAAAAGGTGATTGTTAGGGTCACAGAATGATTTTTATGCACGACCTCTTTTTGCACAGGCATGACTGGTAAGTTTAGAAGGTCTGCAAGAGTTTGTTCGGTTTCTTTTTGGTTCAGGTTTTCAATTTGAGATAAAAGTTCCCGCTTTTGAGCTGAGTTAATTGTTTTATTTTTAGTTTTCTTCAGCTCCCGTGATGCACGTTGCACCTGAGTCGCTTGAGATAAGGTCAGTATTCCACTTTCGAATTTTTCACTGATCTCTGGCAATTCATTAAGAAGCCGTGCCCCATCAATTCTTCGCATAGCCGCTCCAGGACTATAACCAAAGTCTTTGACGAGATAATCAAACAGACTTGTATATCCTTTTTCTAAAAAAAGTTTTCTTTTATCGATCTCGCCAATACATTCTAAAACTTGAGCGGTGATCTTGCGCTCGCTCCGCACCAAGTTTTCAAAACAAGAAACGAGATTTGAATCTGACAAATCCTGAAAACAAGAATTGGTATCAGTTTTTTGATAATCGGCCAAAGTTTGCTGATAAGAAATAGTTTGAGTATCTGATAAAGTATTAAAACTCATGTTTTCCCTCCAAAAAAATAAAGATAACATGAGTTTTTAATTCCCTTTATTGGAGTATTATAAAGGCCGGACACATTTTAAAAATGTCTTTAGGGCCTCATCGTAAAGCTTCTAACAAGCCAATGTTTCCGGAATCTTTTTTTCGCAACTGGAGGTACGCATCTGTTTCTACTGCTTATTACAACCTAAATAAACTCGTCGAAAATGCTGTCAAATATTTTTTTAAATTTTAACGCCGGATTGATGCAGCGCTGGTATCGTTACGGCATTCAGTTTGACCTTTACCCCGTTTTTAGTGGAGATGATTGAGGTCTTACATTCGTTTTTTCTTTTCTCATTTTTTTCAAGGAGCAGAACAAGGTTGAGAGCTTTTTAGTGCTCTTCGATTCTTTGTTGAGAAGTTAACTTAATATTTCGAGTGAGATCTTTGTCCATGAGTGTAATATATCAACACCAGACAAGTAATGCCAATTGATTTGAGCCTAACTACATAAAACGAAATTGAATCAAGGCAAAATTCTCGCTCAACCTAACAGTGATTGTGTGGTTCTCTTAACTGGTCAACCTAACAGCGATAATGTGGTTCTCTGAATTGGTCAACCTGAGGGCGATCAATTGAGAGAAATCACATTTATCTCTCTTGTCCAAACGGATCGGGTTTGCGATGGGTGATGGTGGTGATTCCGCCGGAGTCGTCGTAGGCCACTAAACCGAATTGCACGATAGGAAACAGATCGGCTCTCAACATGAGATCGAGGGATTCACAAATTCCTTGGCGAAGAACATAGGCAAGCATGGACTTAGCCACAGCAGGATCGATCGAGTAGGCGTGAGCACGGCAGATAAAATGATAATTTCCACCATGGGTGGCGTGAGGAGGAGTAGGAAGAACGGGCCATCCCTGTTTCATTTGTTCGATGCACCCTAAATAATTGATGCATCCAAAAACAGGGTGAGTATGGAAGGGGGCAACGACAACCGCGTCGTGTTCTAAAATGATCAGAGGTTGGTCGATCTCTACACAGTGAGCCCAAAGAGAAATATGGCTCAGAGCACAGGCCACTTCAGTAACAGAAAGATAAGGGTCCACGGCCTTTAACCATTTGAGATAGTCTTTACCCACAAGTTGAGTTGGTGTTTTAATCTCACCCTTTGTACCATCAAAGGCCGACCATTTTTTGGCAGGAATTTCGAATTGCTCACAGGATTTGAGGCAACGCTGGGAGAGCCTTTCTGAATCTGGATTTCCATCGACCGTGATGACATAAGCTGATTCGATTTTCATGTTGTAGCTAAAATTGAGTTTTAAATGTTGGTCATAGATAAGAGGTTTGCGGCCTTCAGACATTCAAGATTCCTTTGATTAAAAATTTTTAGCATCGAGCTTCAATTTAATTTTTTCAAAAACTGATTCCCACTGACCAAATTTCTCTTGTCGAAAAAGGCGAACAGACTTGTACCAAGGGGAAGTTTCACCCGGAAGGGCCCAGATGTAATAAGGTAGTACTGGAGTCACAACCCAAGTTTCTTTTCCCATGGCGGCACTGGCGTGGGCGACACTGGTGCAAGATGTAATAACTAAATCAAGAAGGGAAATAACCGCAAGAGTGTCTTCCCAATCTTTTAATGGCAAATTGGTTTGTTCAATCTGTAGATTGACCCAATCTTTTCCGCCAAGAGCATCAATCATCAGTTGCGGAGGAAAACGTCGGTGCTGCTCATGTTCAAATTTAGGGTTGCCAAAAAAACGCAAACCAATGCGGGCTTGAATATTGTGCTGATAAAAATAACTCTTCCACTTTTCAACATAAAGAGGATCTGGTGTGAGGTAAGGCTCGCCCGTTAATTTTTCGTAAGTGTAATTTAAAACTCTCGCGGCACTCATCGCAGGAACCCAATAATCATGATAAACTTCGGGAGTCCTACGATGGCCAATCACGGCCGACACACCTTCGATTCTTGAAAACACGCTGGCGAGACCAGGGTCACAGGTGATGGTCACTTTAGCACCTTGATCGGCGAAATCTTTAACAAAACGAGCATTAATGATCTCATCCCCTAATCCGCCCTCGGAACAAATGAGAACATACTTTCCTTTAAGTTCTTCGTCGCGATAAATGGGTTTTGAGGTTGGAAGGGGTGGATCGCCAAAAACTTTTTCCCAGCGGCCGTTATCAAGAAGTTTAAGGCCCTCGAGTAAATCTCCACGCATCATCATGTACCAGGCGCGATTAAAACCAGCGCGACGACAGGTGGGAGAAATCCTTTGTAGCTCTTCAGAAATTTGCCAGCCCAGTTCAAAGTTTCCTTCGATACCAGCACGCAACTGTTGATCTAAGAGAGGAATTTCATTTTTGTTTTTAAAGTTCCACATGATTTTTCTTTCTAAACCTTTGTCTTTGCTTATTTTAACCTAAAAAAGTTATCACACTGTTATTTGGAATGAATATAAAAAATAATATTTTCTTTTCATCAATATTTAAAAATTCTATTTAGAATTATTTCTAGTTAAAATTAATTCTAAATAGAGTTGACTTAAGTTTCTTTGTTTCTCGTCTTAGCCTAAAAAGTTTTATTTTTTTCTGTAAATCAAAAAGCACTTTCAATTTTAATCTTTTAGCATTCTCATCTTTTTACTTTTATTATTATTTTTATTTTTATTATTTTATTATTTTTTTTAACTTTTAACTTTTAACTTTTAACTTTTAACTTTTAACTTTTAACTTTTAACTTTTAACTTTTAATAACTTTCCACTTCATTTCTATGGCTTCGCAAATGTTATTTTGAGTCATAAAAATATGCTGCAGCTGTTCATCTGTTATTTGCTTTTCTTGCAGTGCTTTGCCGTACTCATCTTTTAATTTGTAGACGACGTTTTCGACGTTAAAATTCACACCGAGCTGAAGTCCATAACAGCTTTCATCCCCGCCCGCGGCAATAGTTTGCAAATTGCGCTGGACAGAAAACATTGCAAGCCCCACCGGAGTCACTGCACGGACATGAGTACAATCATGCCAGAAATTTTCGTGATTATAATGGGGAACAACAATTTGAATCTGGGCTTCATGATGACAAACTCGATAAAGTTCTTTGATGATATGAAAAAATTGTTTTTTTGTTTCACCGAGATGCTCCATCACATGATGAAGCAAAACCTCTTCAACAGAGTTATCCTTCCAAGGCCAAATTTCATTTTCAAGATCAAGAATGAGATCAGGATTACAGCTTTTATCAACATCAACGTTTATAAATCCATTTATTTTTTTATGACCACAACCTAAATTGAGTTTTAATTTTTCACTATTCATAGAAGTAAAATGTAATCCATAATAAAGATAAGGCAATCATTATACTTTGTTACGACTCATTTTTAATCGCTGTCACAGTTGCTGAAGCGGAAGCGACATCAACCCATGTTGTGAGTGATCCTACTTGCACGGGTGAAGAACGAAGAACAACATCATTTTGTCCAAGCTGACCGCTTCCATTTCCGCCCCAAGTCCAAACTGTTCCGTCGGATTTAAGTGCAATAGTGTGACTGTTGCCAGCAGCCGCTTTTGACCAAGTTGTCCCAGCGACTTGGACGGGTGAAGAGCGACTAACAATGTCGTTAACTCCCAGTTGACCTTCTCCGTTAAATCCCCATGTCCACAATGTTCCATTGGTTTTAACGGCCACACTATGAGACTGAGAACCGTTGATTTTGGTCCAAATAGTGTCGGCGCCGATTTGGACAGGTGAAGAGCGGTTTTCTATTGTTCCGTCTCCCACTTGACCAAAATTGTTTTCTCCCCAAGCCCAAAGAGTTCCATTGGTTCTTAAGGCTAAAACATGATAGCCAAAACCTTGCACTTGGGCCCAATTGGTATCGGATCCCACTTGTGTCGGAGAAGAAGTATTAATTGAATTACCAGCTTGTCCCATGTCGTTAATACCAAAGGAGTAAAGATCACCATTGGTTTTTAGAGCGAAAGATATTTCTACTCCCGCGGCTACGGTGGACCAATTTGTATCGGATCCCACTTGTATTGGCGAAGAAAAGCTCGTCGTACTATCTTGACCAAGTTCACCTTCGGATCCTAAGCCCCAAGCCCACAGTGTACCATCGGTTTTAACAGCCAAGCTGTGCTTATCTCCACCTGTGGGGATAGCCCAATTTGTTAGGCCACCAATTTGTACAGGTGAAGATCGACTGGTGGTGTTGTTGCCCCCTCCTTTACCGTTTGAACCTTGCCCCCAAAACCAAACAGAGCCATTTGATTGTGTTGCAACAACATGAACCCAGCCTCTTGAAACTTCTGCCCAAGTTGTTAGTGCGCCCACTTGGGTGGGAGAAGAAACATCATTGACATGACCAAGACCTAACTCGCCGTCGTTATTATTTCCCCAAGACCAAATTGTTCCATCGGTTTTGATGGCAGTCGAAGAGTATCGATTTGTGGATACTTTTAACCAATTGGTTTCCGTTCCAATTTGGGTTGGTCTATTTTGTTGATAGTTTTGACCAAGCTCTCCATTGAGGTTTCGGCCCCAACTGTAAAGTGCACCGGTGCTGGAGATGGCTAACAATGAAGCTCTAGCACTGGATGCCGTTGACCAATTTATTCCAGATGCAATTTGAACAGGTGAGCTGCGATCAACAAATGATGAATTACCAATTCGTCCGAAATTCCCAGGACCAAAACTCCAAAGTGTGTTATCAGATTTAATGGCAAGGCTATTATTGTAACCTGCAAAAATTTGATTCCAATTTGTATCCGATCCCACTTGCACGGGTGATGATCGATTATTTTCTGTGTTTATGCCCGTTTTACCTGAATTTCCCTCACCCCAAGCCCAAAGAGTTCCGTCACTTCGAATAGCCAGGGTATAATTATATCCAGCCGAGATCTCACTCCACAAGTTTGAACCCAGTTGTACGGGTGATGATCGGTCAGCAGTTCCACCAGAGGCTAATTGACCATAAAGATTTTCTCCCCAACGCCAAAGAGACCCATCACTTCTAAGGGCAACAGAGTGATCACGACCCGCTGAAATTTTGTTCCAGTCGGTATCGCTCCCAATCATGACAGGAGAGGATCGATTAATGATCGTTCCGTCGCCTAGCCAACCTCTTCCATTTGATCCCCAGGCCCATAGGGTTCCATCGTTTTTAATTGCTAAATTAAAATCACCTTTTGTTGAAATTTTGTTCCAAGTTAATCCTGTGATCTGAACGGGTGATGAGTAAGAGATCACGTTAGTTTGTCCGAGTTGACCAACACCACCATCACCCCAAGCCCAAAGGGATCCATCTGCTTTGGTTGCAATAGTGTGGGCATCACCGGTGGAAATAGTAACCCAGTTCGTTTCAGTACCTAATTGCACCGGAGAAAGACGTGATGTGGTGTCTCCTAAGCCTAACTGCCCGTTTGATGCCAATCCCCAAACCCATAAAGTTCCGTCGGTTTTCACTGCAGCAGCATGATATTCAGACATTGAAACTTTAGACCAATTACTGAGCGAACCCACTCGTGACGGAACATCTGACCGAATTCCAAGACCTAATCTTCCATCTCTATTGTCCCCCCAAGACCACAAAGTTCCATCGTTTCTGATAGCAACGGTGTGAGCTTCGCCGGCCGAAACTTGTGACCAACTGAAAGCTCCAACTTGTATAGGAGAGCTGGAGTTGGAGCTTGTCCCGATTCCAAGTTCACCATAGGTGTTCGCTCCC
>JBGSSY010000127.1:0-1866 GCA_041736775.1 Bdellovibrionales bacterium
CTTGCATTGCCCCAAACAAATCAAAAGCTTTTTCATAATAGTTGTAGATTTCATCTATTCCCTCTTGATTTAAAGTAATATGGAGATTATTGACAAATGCGGTTGTAAGTCGAGATTCCTCACGAGTTCCTTTAAGATAAACAAAAAATGTTTTATCGCACTTTCCAATTTCATTAAACCGTGTTTCTGCAAATTGAATTTCTTGAACGAGCCCTGGTTTTTTTTGTCCTTTGAGTTGCTGCTTATTTGCTTCACTCCACGCATCATATTTTTTCTTGACTTCTTTAGTACAGAGAATAACAGCTATATCTGTCACCATAATTTGTTTCTCAAAATCTAGTATGCCTTCACCTGGCCCGAAATTCTGAGAACAAGCAATCACTTTGACACACATCTTTTTTTGTAGATCAGGAAGTAGAGTATGTATTAGCCAATTTTTCACTTCCAACTCGTCAACGTTATAAGCAATAAAACAAGTTGGCATTGTTTGATTGATTGATTGCTTCTTTTTATACAACATCTCCAAATGTCTATCAAAAATCATGCGAATCATATCTTTTTTATAAATCAATGTTTCTAAAAAAGGCTCTTCATTTCGTTTATATATAAGCCCCTGACGATCTAAACTCTCCAAAAAGTCAAATTTGCGCCAAAACTTTTGTTTCGATTCATCTAATAGCAACTCGATTTTTTTTAAGGAAGGAGTGAGGCAAGAACACGTTAAGCTTAGGTACCAATAGTGGCTAATCGCCTTTGCGTGATCTCTTTTCTTCCCATTGTTTTCATAATGCAGTGCGCAGATGTAGTGAACATCAGGAGAAGTTATTTGCGCCGGCTCTCTCAAATAGCATTGAGTATAGGAGAATATGCCACAGCTCCGTTCCTTTGCCGCTGCGACAAGGCCTTCCATCATATTGTCAAAATCAATTTTCGCCTTTCCATCTAGATAACTCAATGAATCAATGGTTTTGTGAAAATAGTCTTGGTGGGTACAGAGAACCGCTTTTTTCAGTTCAATTGCATTTAAGTTGAGTGGCTTCTGTAGATCAATGGCCTTATTAAAATTTTCTATAACATCATTATAATTTTTTTGCCCTCCCTGCCCATTCTTAAGAATTTCTAATGCTATTTTACCTTGATAGATAAACTTTTTCACTATGGCATGTGCCTCAAAAACCCAAATCTCCTCCATTTTTTCCGAAAATAGATGCCCAACAACCGCAATCTTTTCCTCAATTTTTTGCTGAGGCCAGCCAATTTCTTCTATAATTTTTTTTATAAAATCGAAATGAGGAACAATATGATAAATTCCACACTTAATCTTTGATGAATCTAGTGTAGTGGGAGTGTTTCGTTGGATTACTTCGCCGATTATTTGCCATATATCATTTATCCTTTTTGCAACCAGAGTAACTTTACAATTTTCATTTAATTGCCAAGTTCCAAGGATTGCCCTGCGGTTTTCACTTTTGCTGTTACAAGAAGACTCAAGTATCATACGCTCTTCTCCGTATTTCAGAAGATAAAAATTTAGAAAAATCAAAAAGAATTACATGCTTCAGTTGCAAAGATTTTTTCTTAAGAACTCTGTTGATTAAGGGAACGTACACCAACAAAATGTCCTCCGAAATCTATAATTACAATATACTCTTGCGGTTTTTCAGAATCATTTATTGTATTCCATTCTTGCGAGCTTTTTTCTTTTTCTTGAAAAGTCAGAGTATCGCTTATCCCCAAACCCTCTCGATCTTTGTGGACTGTTATTAGCCTTATAGGAATGGCTAAAGCCTGGGCTAACAAATCCCCTTCACCTGACGCCTGCAGCCATTCCCCTTCTTTTTTAATTTCTTGGACTCTACTCGATTT
>JBGSSY010000361.1:0-3502 GCA_041736775.1 Bdellovibrionales bacterium
TTTTGCACCAGCAAGACGAAAACAACGGTCAATCAAAACCGCTACTTGTTTTTTAGTCATAGTGCGATTCACTTCTTCAAAAGGAACTTCTTTTGGAACGATGTCACTGAGAAGTGAGCGACCAACTGAGGTCTCACGAATTTTTCCGTGAATACGAACTTTACAAGCGGCTTGAAGATCGATGGTTCCCGATTCATAAGCAAAAATCACTTCTGAAGTGTTCGAGAAAATACGACCTGTTCCACGAGCTCCAGGACGAACGCGTGTCATCCAGTAAAGACCAAGAACGATATCCTGTGTTGGATTGATGATTGGTTTACCACTGGCAGGAGAGAGAATATTGTTGGTCGACATCATCAAAACTCGGGCTTCAACCTGAGCTTCTACTGATAGAGGAACGTGAACCGCCATTTGGTCACCATCAAAGTCAGCATTGAAGGCTGTACAAACGAGAGGGTGAAGTTGAATCGCTTTACCTTCATGGAGAACAGGTTCGAAGGCTTGAATACCTAATCTGTGAAGAGTCGGAGCACGATTGAGCATCACGGGATGCTCGCGCACCACGTCTGCAAGAATATCCCAGACTTCAATGGCTTCATGTTCAACCATGCGCTTGGCTTGTTTAATGGTCGAGGTAAAACCTTGCTCTTCGAGTTTGTTATAAATAAAGGGTTTAAAAAGTTCGAGGGCCATTTTTTTAGGAAGACCACACTGATGCAATTTAAGAGTCGGTCCAACCACGATCACAGAACGACCGGAGTAATCCACACGTTTACCCAGTAGATTTTGACGGAAACGACCTTGTTTACCTTTGAGCATGTCACTCAAAGAACGAAGGGGACGTTTATTAGGACCTGTAAATGTTTTACCGCGACGACCGTTATCAAGAAGAGCATCAACCGCTTCTTGCAACATTCTTTTTTCGTTACGAATGATGATGTCAGGAGCATTGAGCTCTTGCAGTCTTTTCAAACGATTATTTCGGTTGATCACGCGACGGTAAAGATCGTTCAAATCAGAAGTGGCAAAACGGCCACCATCAAGAGGAACAAGTGGTCTTAAGTCAGGTGGAATCACTGGAAGACAATCAAGCATCATCCACTCAGGTTTATTAATTGAACCTTGGAAGGCTTCAACAATTTTAAGTCTTTTTGTGAGTTTTTTTATACCCGCTTCTGATTTCGTCTCTTTAAGATCCATACGGAGTTTTTTAGAGAGATATTCAGGATCCACTTTTCTGAGAATTTCACGGACGGCTTCTCCGCCCATTCCGGCTTTAAAGTTAGGACCAAATTCGTTAAGTGCATTTTGGTAAGCCTCTTCGCTCAGAACTGAACCTTCAGCAAGGTCGGTTTCCATAGGATCAACCACGATATAAGCTTCACAATAAAGAACTTTTTCAACCTCTTTAAGAGTGAGGTCGATCAAATTTCCGATACGGCTTGGAAGAGAACGGAGGAACCAAATGTGGGCGACTGGTGAAGCCAGTTCAATGTGACCCATGCGTTCACGACGAACTTTGCTCTGAGTCACTTCAACGCCACACTTCTCACAAACTACACCACGATACTTCATGCGTTTGTATTTACCGCAAAGGCATTCGTAGTCTTTTACTGGACCAAAAATTTTGGCACAAAAAAGACCGTCTCTTTCGGGCTTAAAAGTACGATAGTTGATGGTCTCTGGTTTCTTCACTTCACCATGTGACCATGAACGGATCATGTCAGGTGAAGCAATAGAAATACGAACAGCATCAAAGGATAGCGGATCTTTTGGCTTGTCAAAAAAGTTTAATAAGTCTTTCAAAGTGACTCCCTATATATTTAAAAATCTATTGTTCAATAAAATCAGCTTCAATTCCCACATTGTCGTCATCGGCATCAGTCAAGATGCCCGATTCGATCAACTCTATGTTAAGACCTAAGCTCTGAAGCTCTTTCACAAGAACGTTAAAAGACTCAGGTAGACCTGGCTCAAGAATGTTTTCACCTTTTACGATGCTTTCATACATTCTTGTTCTTCCAGCGACGTCATCAGACTTAACAGTGAGGAACTCTTGAAGAGAGTAAGCGGCACCATAGGCTTCAATCGCCCAGACCTCCATCTCTCCCAATCTCTGACCACCAAATTGGGCTTTACCACCTAGAGGCTGTTGAGAAACAAGAGAGTAAGGACCGATCGAACGAGCGTGGATTTTTTCTTCCACCAAGTGATGCAGTTTGAGCATATACATAACTCCCACTGTGACCGGATTTTCAAAAGCTTCACCGGTACGACCATCAAAAAGAACCATCTGACCAGACGTGGGCATGTTGGCTTTTTTAAGAAGGTCTTTCACTTGTTTTTCTTTAGCTCCGTCAAAAACGGGAGAAGCTAAATGAATTCCTTTGCTCACAGCTTTGATCATCTTTTTAAGAGACTCATCATCAGCTTGGTCGAGTTTTTGAGAAATTTCAGTATCATCAAAAGTATTTTTCATCGCTTCACGAGCACGGTTGGCATTAAAATCATCCAACTGAGTTTGAAGCTGTTGACCAAGAGCACGTGCTGCGAGACCAAGATGGACCTCGAGAACCTGACCGATGTTCATACGAGAAGGAACCCCAAGTGGGTTCAAAACCATATCAACCGGTGTTCCATCAGCCAAGTAAGGCATACTTTCGGCAGGGAGAATCTTAGAGACCACACCCTTGTTACCATGACGACCAGCAAACTTATCACCCACTTGGAGCTTACGTTTAATGGCGACATACACCTTAACCATTTTGATCACACCAGGAGGAAGTTCATCTCCTTTCGTTAAACGATCGACTTTTTCGTCGAAAACCATTTTGATGGCGTCTAATTGATTTCGCGCTTTATCAACCAATCTTGAAACTTGGTACTCAATTTCAGACTCAAGAGGGATATAAGAAAGAAGTTCGAAAGCAATTGTTTCGAGATCGTCAGAGCTAATCACTTGGCCCTTGTCGAGAAGTTTTTTAGTTCCATCTTCGTTCAAAAGAGCGCCAGTTGTTTTTTTACCGACGAGAATCTGCTTGAGGTCTTCGATGGTGTTATTTTTGATAACGTTTTGTTCAACATCAAAATCTTTTTCGATTTTGCGTTTCTTTTCTTTAATGATGGACTGCAAACGAACGTCGCGGTCAACACCTTCACGGCTATAAACCTGAGCGTCGATCACTGTTCCGGTGACACCTGATGGAACACGAAGAGATGTATCTTTAACATCTCCGGCTTTCTCACCAAAGATCGCTCGAAGGAGTTTTTCTTCAGGAGAAAGTTGAGTTTCACCTTTTGGTGTTACTTTACCAACGAGGATGTTACCAGGGCGAACTTCAGCACCGATGCGAATCACCCCAGACTCATCGAGATCTTTAAGGGCTTCTTCACCAACGTTGGCGATGTCACGAGTGATTTCTTCTTTTCCGAGTTTTGTGTCACGAGCAACGCACTCGAATTCTTCAACGTGGATCGAAGTGTAAACATCTTCACGCATGAG
>JBGSSY010000163.1:0-8801 GCA_041736775.1 Bdellovibrionales bacterium
GTGACAGGCAACGAGCCAAAAATGTTTTTTTGGAATGAAAATCGTTTCGAGCTGGATCGTCATAATGTCGTTCAGTTTGATCAAAGTCAGCAACCCATTATTTATAAAGGTCTTCTGGTGATTTCAGCAGAAAATCCAATCAAAATTCATACACCTTTTGCTGATATTGAGCTCGGTCGCTCTAAAGCAATGATCCACGTATTAGATAATAAAGTGAGGGTTCTCTCGCTCGCTGGGGAGGGAATTAAAGTCATCTCTCGCGGGGCACAAGATGATCCACAGTTTTTACTTCCCGGTTTTCAGAATTGGTATGGTGGTATTGACCAAGGTGTTTCAGATATTGGTGTTGTTACTGTGATTGATTTGCTTGAATATGCCAAACAACGAGCTCCTTTTTTTATGAATTATCAACAAGGAATTCGAGTCGAGTTGAATCAGGTCGCAGGTGCAGTAAAATGGGCGGCCCAGATTGCCAGCCAACTTCACCGTCAACTTGTCGAACGAAAAGTTGCAGCACTTGAAAATGTTCATCAAAAAGTTCTTAAAAAAGAGAAGCAAAATATCCAATACAATCATTACCTGCGAAAACTTTTCTTAAAGAAAATTCGATACGACTATTGATCCAACAACGTCCTTAAAAAACAGGCTCACATAGTCTTTGGTCGAGAGTGTTTGATCATTTTATTCTTTATGATTAAGTTCTAAAGTCTTGTTCCAAACCTAAAGAAAATAGTTTTTACCTCAAAAGTGCTAGAATAGAGAGAGAAATCACTTCAGGAGGAAGAGATGTCGACTATTGGCAATGACTCTACCGACGCACAAAAAATAAAAGATTATTATTTGGAGCGTGAAAAAAAACTCAAAGAACAACACGAGCAAGAACTTGCAAAAATCTCACAAGCTCATAAAAACAATTTGAACGAAACAAATAAAACCGCTGACGAAAGAATTGGGCGAGCCCAAAAAGAAAGTCAAGTTGCGATTGATCGCCGTGACCTCAGACATCAAAAAGAGATTAATAAAATACAACAAATGAATGCTCAGCAGAAAAGAAGAGAAAGCTCTGAGAGAATGAACACTGAAGAGAACCTGAAAGAGAGCTACCAAAGCCAAATCAAAAATCAAGAAAAGACCTATAAATCACAGCTTGAAAACCAACAGGTGAAATCACGACAAGTGGTTGAGCAAAACAACCTGTCGACAGGTAACAGTCTTGAAACATTTCAAAAAAGAGCACAAGAAGAGAGTGAACAAGCCAGTCGCAGACTCAATCGCCTCCACCATAGCGAAAAAAGAGACCAGCAAGCTCGCCACAACGACGAGATGCAAAGACTGACACAAAATAATCAAATTGATCGGCTGACCAAAGATCAAGAAATCGCAGAGCTCAAGAAAAAACATCAGTTTGAAATTGAATCGATGCAAAGACGTCAACAGATGGCGATTGAAGATTTAAAATATCAAAATGTGGAAATGGCTAAAGGCATGAGAGAAGAGCACATGGCGAGTGTTGAAAAGATTCAAGCCAAATACAACAAAGCCTTGCAAGAAGAAAAAGACATTATGGCTCAAACTCAGAATAAGTTTTCTGGTGAGAACGGCAGAGTCGCTAAAGAAAGGGACCATAAAAATCAAGAGATTAGACGTTTGAGGGAAGATAATGTCAGAGACCGTACTCGGCTTGAATCCCAGAAAAGAAGAGAAATGGAAAACCTCAGGAGTTCTTATCAGAATTCCAATGAAAAACTTTATGAAGAAAAAAGAGATATTGTGAAAGAGTTTAACCGAATCAATCATGAAGAAATAAAGCTGGCTCATAAAAATGCAGATGAAAAGATTAGATCCAGCCAAGAGTTCTTTCAAAGCAAGATGGAGAAAGAAGACGATAGAAACAATCGATTATTAACTGATCAGCGAACAAAATTGATCACTGAAAATAACGACAAAAAACAAGAAAATCAACTTCACCTGAATCAACTTCAAGACAATTACAATACCGATCGTGAAAAACTCAATAGCTCCCATAAAAGTGAGAAACAAAGACTGATGGATCGCTATTCGAGCAATATAGAAGATATGCGCTTTAAAGATCAAAGTGAGCGTGACAGCATGAGAAACGACTTTGAGTCTAAAATTAAAGAAGTGGATCTTAAACATAAAAATAATCTCGTCCAACTTCAACAATCCTATGATAAAAAAATTGTTGAATTACAAGACCGTCAACAGCAGCAACTCGTCTCTTTGAAAAAAGAAAATGAGCGCATCCAAACTGAAAAAGATCAGGCTCATAAAATGAGAGAAGCTCAAAAAGATATAAAATACGAAAATCATATTAAAAACATGCAAGCTCAGCATAATGAGCAATTAGAAACCCTCAACGAAAAATACCGACAAAATCTTGCTGATATGATTCGCGAGGGCCAACGTATTGAGAAAAGTAAAGCCTAAAGCAAAAATGGTCTTATAATGAGCAGACAATGTGCTGTCACAAATTATAGGATTAAGGCTTTTTCTGAGTTCCTTCAATTTCTTGAGCTAAACTGTTCTGTCCATAAATAGTTTTCAGTGACTCTAGAATAATGTTTGAGTCGACAGAAACGGCTCTATTCACACGATCGTCAAAGCCAAAGGCACCGCCCAGAGAATGAATATTACCATCAAAAACAAGGCCCACAATTTCGCCATTGCGATTGATCACCGGTGAGCCAGAGTTCCCCCCAATGATGTCGTTGTTGCTGACAAAGTTAAAAGGTGTGTCTTGAGCGATTTTTGTTTTTCCTTTGATCCAACTTTGTGGAAGGTCAAAAGGGGGGCTTCCCGTCGCACGCTTATAGAGACCTGAAACTTGGGTCATGGTTGGTAATTGAACGCCATTTTCCTCGTAGGCTTTCACTTGTCCATAAGAAAGGCGTAGCGAAAAAGTCGCATCGGGATATCGGTCGGTTCCATAAATTTCAAACAGGGCTTGAGAAATCCTCTCTGAAGCCTTATCGATAACGGACTCAATTTTTTCCTCATAAAAAAGGCGACTTTTTCTCGACTCTGAATCAATCAATTGCGCCCATTGAATGAGGGGATCTTTACTGTTTTGCAGGGCTTTTTTGCCGCCCTCAAGAAGTTTTTTTCTATAGGCAAGATCAGTGAGCTTTGTATTTTTGATCAGATAAGCCGCTAACTCTTCGGGCGATTTATCTTTAAGAGCGAGTTGAACAAAGGGATGGTCCGGAGAAAGGGCCTCACGCATTTTGACCAAACCAAATTCGAAAAGTGTTGTTTCTAATTCTTTGTAGATGGGTGCTGGGCTCAGAACTCTTTGTTTCAATTGTGGAAATCGAGATTCAGTGAATTCTTCAAGGCGAAGAGAGTTTTCTTTAGCCATTTCCTCGGGGGCGCGAACAAGGATTTGAGCCAGTTGAAAAAGTTGTGAGTTGTAAGTGCCAAAAGCCACCCACATGAACTCATCTTCTTTATCTTTTTTGATCAACAGGGCCTTATCAATTTCATCCCAGGGATTTCCGATTTTTTTTCTTAAACTTCGCGACCCACTGACTCGATCACGGAGTTCGTTTTCTTTTTGAATGAGTTCATTAAAAAATGAAACATTTTGCAAGGCTTTAAGTTGCCCTTTCTTGGCCTTGAGACTGTTTTCAATACCGGCCAATGTGCTCGATGAAATGCGTTTGGATTCAGAACTTCTTTTTTGAAATTCGGTGATTTTGCCACGAGCTTCTGAAAGCAGGAAGAGAGAGTTCATCAGTGTGATATCACGCAAGTGTTTCAACTGACTGATGGTCAAAAGACGACTGGTTTGGCCCGGGTGACCGGTGATAAAAGTGAGATCGCCCTCTTTAAGTTGTGATTTTGACCAACGAAAATAATGGGTATTATTCAGCGGCTTATTATCTTTATAGACTCTCAAAAAGGTGAAATCCAGAGAGTATCGAGGAAAGTTAAAATTGTCAGGATCACCACCAAATGAGGCAATGTTTTGTTCTGGGGCAAAAACCAAACGAACATCAGCAAAGTTTTCATACTCGTAGAGATGGTAGAGACCACCGTAATAGAGTGAGATAAGATCACATCTTCGGGCTTCATCACCCTTCGAACATTCTTTTTCAATTCGAGCAATGGCTGATTTTTTGGCTTCCTTGTATTCTTTCCCGCTCAGTCCTTTGGTGGCCTGGTTGATCTCTTCTGTTTTATCAGTGATTTTCACTAAACGATTGATGGATAAACCAGGACAAGTCTTTTCATCTTTCAGTTGATTGGCTTTAAAACCATTGCGAATGAAATCATTACTTTTTGAAGAAAGTTTATCAATACAACCTCGAGCACAATGGTGGTTAGTCATCACCAGACCTTGTGAAGAAACAAAGCTTCCTGAACAGCCATTGTCGAGGCGCACAGAGCTCATTCGCACTTGATTGATCCAGTCATCAGTCGGTTTAAAGGAGTATTTTTTTTCAAGAGATTTTAGGGGGAGATTATCAAGCGTCCACATTCCCTCATCAGCAAAAACGTTAATTGTGAAAGATGTTAGGAAAAGGAGGGATAACAGTGGCATCAACATAGAAGACCTCGAACATTGTGAGTTTGAAAGCGACTGAGACAACAAAATCTCATGAAGTTATTTATAACTACAAAAAGGAATAAAATGCAGCTCTGAAATAAGTTAAGGAGCAGCGGTTTCGCTAGCCATCATAGTGGTTGGCAGGAAATCCAGTGGATTTAAAGCAACGTCATCTTTTCGAATCTCAAAATGGAGATGGACACCCGTCGCTCGACCGGAGCGCCCCATGAGACCGACTAAATCCCCTTTTTGGACAACATCCCCTTTCTCAACTTTATAACGGCTGAGATGAGCGTAGTAACTTCGATAATTTGAAGGAGGGTGCTCAACAATCACGAGACGGCCATATCCAGAAAAACCATGTCCGGCATAAACCACAACGCCATGATCAATTGTATAGATGGGTGAGTTATGGGGGGCGGCAAGATCGATGCCTTGATGTCTTCGTCTTCGGCGCTCTTGATCAGGACGGAACTTTTGAGTCACTACAGCTCCATCGACGGGCCATTGAAACTCAGGCTCTTTTGTGGGTGAGTGAAGCTCGCCGAGATCCACTTGAATACTTTGATGGGCACATTGGGCTAATAACAGAGAAAGGGCGATCAATTTCAGAGTATTAAACATTCAACTCTTCCTATCTTATAAAAACTGTTAGACATAAGACTAAACCCTAGCACTGGGAGGGAACCTGGATAATTATGCGACGCGTAAAAGAGAAAATGCGAGAGTGAGATAATTTTGATTTCAGGTCCTGGTTTTAATATAAGTATATAAAATTACAGGACTTAATTTTTTTTAAAAAAATCTGCATTTTTTTAAAATTGAGCTCATCCTTTTGAAAAAATGTTATTAAATTCATCACTTTAGAAGGGACAAACCCCGTGAAGATTTCTTACGCCCAAAACTATGAAGATATTTTGATTGATCGGCTTTTTCAGAATCAAACTTCTGGCTTTTACCTCGATGTGGGAGCCGCCCATCCCGATAAAGATTCCGTGACTAAATACTTTTATAAAAAGGGTTGGAAGGGCATTAACATTGAGCCCAATCCCATAGACTACAAACGACTTTTAAAGAGCCGAAAGCGCGATATAAATCTTTGTTGTGCCTGTTCGGATCAGGATGGTGAAGTGGATTACTTTTTTGTCGAAGAGGATTCAAAAATTTCTTTTATAGGAGAGCCCCAAAATAAAGAGGTTTATTTGGGTAAAAGAATCAAAAAAATGAGTATTCCGATGAAAAAGCTTTCTACGGTCTGCGAGACTCTCAAAGTGGGGTCCATCGACTTTCTCAAGATTGATGTTGAAGGGGCAGAGATAAAGGTTCTTCAGGGAATGGATTTAAAAAGATGGAAGCCTCGCCTGATCGTGATCGAGTCTGTGGGAGTGAAGAGTCAAGAGAGGGTTGATTCTTTGTGGCTGAAAGAACTCACTGAGAATAATTACAAGCCGGTTTATTTTGATGGTTTTAATTCCTATTTTGTTCAAAACCATGACGAAGAGGCTCAGCATTGTTTTTCTCTTCCGCTCAATGTCACTGATCATTTTGTTCGTGCAGAGGATCTTCAATTTAAAAAGTGGCTCAAACTTTTTGTCAGCCACTGATTGAGTTTAGTCGTTCTGGAATGTTTTGAGACGATGAATCAGTTCCCAATAAGGGACAATTTCAGAAATATAAGACACATCAAACTCGATGTAGTCGTTATCTCCGTCGGCGGAATGATCACCGAGCATACCTGTTTCTGAAAGTTGTTTGACGTCATCAACATTAATCTTAGAGCCCATTTCGCGCATGGAATTTGCACTTATGGCTGTGATATTGAGCTTCACAAATCCCTTAGGATTTTTTTCGGCTTTTTCACCATAATATTTGGCGACCTGTAAGGTTTTAAGTTGGACGTTATTGATGTTGTTTTTCTTTGCTTGTTCCGAAAAAAGTTGATTGTTGTAGAATTCAACAAAACGAAAAATAAAATCCACATCTTTCACTACCAGTTTAGTTTTTCCTTCACCCTGATGTTCAATGGTGGCGTATCCAAATTCGGAGAGGACTTCGCAAAGTGTGTTCATTTTATGAGTGGCTTGTTGAAAAATTTGAATGGTGTAGTTTCTCAGTTTTCCAAAAGGGACCTGCAAACCCTCTTCAGTTTTTTCACCATATCGATTGGTTACAAAACCGAGGATCGACATTAATGCAGTAATCGTATGTGAAGGAAAGACTTCTTTCTCTTCCTCTTTGGTTCTTTCCAATTGTCTAATTTTAATGTTGGCCTGACGAAGATGACCGTTAACCGCTTTAACAATCGATTTTACCCATCCCGGCAAGGCGGCCCACTGCTGATCGAGAGCGGCAAAGGGAAGTTCAATCACTTCAGTGTTATCCATGCTCGCTACTGCACCCGCGCTGCGTGGGGCTTTATCGAAAAAAGTCATTTCACCAAGTAGATCACCGGGTTTAAGTTCAGCCAGTGTGATATTGGTGTTTCCCTTCTTTTTAACAATCGCAAGACGACCTTTATGAATGATGTACATGGCCGTGGGCGTATCACCCTCTTGAAAGAGTTCTTGGCCTTTTTTCAGATTAATCACTTTTTTACTCATGCTGAGGCCACCTTATCCATTGGTTTAATCCTTCGCTGTACCTGTTAAAGCCAAGAGGATAAACTCTGAGAAATACTTGATTAGTATAAAAAATCACAGAAGCTTTGTCTGTGATTGATGTTTGTTTTGGGACTGATGTCTGGTTTTTTGACTCACTCTGCTTAAGAGAGTGACAAAGTTTCACGGTGGGTGAAGTTGGAAGAATAACTTTAGAGAACCTTAATTGTCTTAAGATGGGGGTCTATTTTAACTGGTGCGCCCGTCATTTTATGAACTTGTTCTACAGTGACATCAGAAGCAATTTCTTTAAGAACAAATCCCTCTTGATCAAATGTAAAAACCCCAAGGTCAGTGACGACAAGATCAATGCAGTGTTTGCCGGTCAAAGGGAGATCACATTTTTTTAAAAGCTTTGGTGCCCCATCACGATCATTGTGTTGCATAGCAACCACGACCCGCTTTGCTCCAGCAACGAGATCCATCGCGCCTCCCATGCCCTTGACCATTTTTCCAGGAACCATCCAATTGGCAATGGAACGTTCTTGGTCGACTTGCATGGCTCCTAAAACAGTGAGGTTCACATGGCCTCCACGAATCATGGCAAAACTCTCTGCCGAAGAAAAATAAGAAGCGCCGGATACAGCAGTCACAGTCTGTTTGCCTGCATTAATCAGGTCGGGATCCACTTCTGAATCCAAAGGATAGGGGCCAAGACCAAGCAGACCGTTCTCGCTTTGTAACATAACGTTTTTATTTTTTGGGATGAAATTGGCCACTAATGTGGGGATGCCAATTCCTAGGTTAACGACAAAACCATCTTCAATTTCATCGGCAATTCTTTGAGCAAGTTGATCGCGATTCAGTGGCATTTATGACCTCGTTGTTCGATGTTCGATTCGTTTTTGGTAACTGGGGCCTTTAATAATTCGTTGCACATAGATTCCTGGGGTATGAACTTGATCGGGATCAATCTCTCCATAACTCACAATCTCTTCAACTTCGGCAACAGTGATTCGACCGGCCGCAGCCATCATGGGATTAAAATTTCGAGCGGTTTTTCGAAAAATTAAATTTCCAAAGGGGTCTGCTTTCCAGGCTTTTACAAAAGCAAAATCTCCATGAATCGCTTTTTCCAGAACGTAGTGTCGCCCTTCAAATTCGCGAGTTTCTTTTCCATCGGCGACAGAAGTTCCGTAACCGGTCGGAGTGAAAAAGGCGGGTATACCGGCTCCTCCGGCCCTAAGTCGTTCGGCGAGAGTTCCTTGGGGAGTGAGTTCCACTTCAAGTTCTCCAGAAAGAAACTGTCTTTCAAATTCTTTATTTTCACCGACGTAAGAAGAAATCATTTTTTTGATCTGACGAGTTTGCAAGAGAAGTCCTAAACCAAAATCATCCACGCCCGCATTATTAGAGACACAGGTGAGACCCTTCACGCCAGAATCTCTGAGTGCGATGATTAAATTTTCAGGTAACCCGCAGAGCCCAAACCCACCGGTTAAAATAGTCATGTTATCTTTAACTCCGGCGATCGCCTCTTGGGCCGAGCTCACCACTTTGTTAATCATAAATTCTCCACGATCACGGCAACAGCTTCACCACCGCCGATACAAAGTGTTGCGAGTCCGTATTTT
>JBGSSY010000167.1:0-1731 GCA_041736775.1 Bdellovibrionales bacterium
AATCTGACAAAACTCCCAACATATTCCCCCCATTGTTAGAAGTAGGCTGCCTTATAAAATTTAAATCTTGGTTGCTGACCCCGATGTTTTCTTTTTTTAGCTCTCTTCCCCAAGAGAGCATCTCAAGAACTTAGTCAGCTGTCGGTCGAAAGTCGATTCATACTTTTTAATAAGTCCTATAACAAAAAACCCAGATTGGCCTAAAAAGTGCCGTAAATTCGTACATTTACAATGTTCACTCAGAAGAATGAGGGGTTTTAGAAAATAGACTTTTTGAAAATTCAAAATTTAAGTTCACACTCTTAAAGTGTTTTTAAAATTGAGAGGAGCTCATGAAAATTCAACCTAAGTCATTAACAGTGAAGTCTTAAAAAACTCTTGAAATTTATCGTAAGTCATTACGCAGAGAAATCTTAGAAAAAAATCTTTATAGGGTGGTCACTCTATTTCTACCAGAATTTTTTGAGGCATAAAGAGCCGAATCGGCTTTTGCAAAAAGCTCATCAAAAGATGTCATGTTACTTTCTTGACTGGCAATACCAATCGAGACAGTCACTGAAATGATTTTCTGATCAAAAGTGTAAGGGTGCTTTTCAATAGTGGCACGAATTCGCTCGCCAATCTCTTCCGCTTGTTGGATATTTGAGCCAAAAAGAAGTATCACAAACTCTTCTCCACCAAAACGGGCAAAGTAATCATCATTACGAATCAATTTAGTCTGAATAATACTTGCTGTTTCTTCGAGGATATAATCGCCAGCCTGATGACCGTAATTGTCGTTAATCACTTTAAAGTGATCCAAATCAAAAACTAAAAGAGACAAGGGTATTTCGAGAAGTTTAGCTCGCTTAAAAAATTCGGGTCCTTTTAAAAGCAGCGCTCCTTTATTCCAAATCTTTGTGAGCGAATCCCTTTCACTTTTATCTTGTAAATTTTGATGAGCGGCAGCCTCTATGCTTCCCTCTTCAAGATATTTAAATAAAACATTCCCAATTTTCACTTGATCGTTATTATTGAGTTTCTTAGGAACAAAGGGTTGGATGGTGACACCATTGATCACCGTTTTATTGGTTGAATCCAGATCAATGATTGCGACTTCACCAAAAGAAACTGTAAGCTTAGCATGGGATTTTGACACGCTTCGATCATCGATAAAAATTGTGGAGGTCATGGACCGACCTATAATGATGTCCGAGTTATCAATCGTCCACTGTCGGCTGACATAACCCGCCGGCCCCATAAGAAGAACAAGACTGGGTGGTACTTTTTCTGCTTGTCTGAGTTGCTTAGAAAAAGTACCGCCTTGAACAATCGAAGTTTTTTCTTCGGTATTGGTTTCAAAGTCGTCAAAAAACTCTTCTAATTTCTTGTTGTTACTATCAGACATAGACTTCTATGATAGACAATATTGAAAATCTTCTCAATTGGTGTCTGATAAAACCCGACGGGCGATTCTTTTTCCAGACTCGACTCCGGGCTGGTCGAAAGCATTGATCTCCATCAGCTCGCCCATAACTGCCGTCGTCAGCATCCAGAGAGTCATGAGTGATGTTATGGAAGTTTCATTCAGGTCTTTATGAACTAAGCAAAAGGTGGAAACCCCTTCTTCGCTTAAGGCTTTTTGGGTGGCCATCACCTCTGCTCTCAGCAAAGAGCCGATCGGTTTGTTAAGCATGAGGGAATCCTTAAAGAGGGAATCTTCAATCTTGTATTTTCCGGCTTCAGAACTTT
>JBGSSY010000214.1:0-6621 GCA_041736775.1 Bdellovibrionales bacterium
GGGATATGGCTAACAACGGCGGCCTTTCGGGCGGCAATACGGGTTTAGGGTCTGCCTTTTACGCCAACGTTGGCACCAATCGTAAAGTTGTTGATTTTGATAACGATGATGATTTTGTTTGTGCTCTTTTAGATAATTTAAAAATTAAGTGTTGGGGGCATAATGCTGGTAATGGTCGCTTAGGTCTTGGAGACACAATACCCAGAGGAGGAATTCCAGCAACCACCGGAGACAATTTAGAATATGTTGATTTGGGAACTGTGGCTCTCTCTAAAAAAGTTCGATTAGGCGATAGTTTTGCTTGTGCACTAATGACTAATCAAAAAATGAAGTGCTGGGGGTCTGCAAGTAATGGTCGACTTGGGTATGAAGACACCAATGATCGCGGCGATGTTCCTGGAGAAATGGGTGACTCATTGCCGTTTGTTGATGTCGGCACAGGTCGAACGGTAAAAGATTTTGACGTTAATGGCGTTACTGTTTGTGCCATTCGTGATGACGACAGCGTGGTTTGCTGGGGCAAAAATGAATATGGAGTGCTTGGCCGAGGTGATTCCTCAAATATTGGTGATGACCTTGGTGAAATGGGTGATAATTTAGTGGCTGTAGATCTTAATGGCGATCGACCTGTAGCCATTGAATTATCAAGCTCTGGAACGGCTTGTGTTCTTTTAGATGATGGTGGTGTCAAATGCTGGGGGAATAATTTTAGAGGGAATATTGGTCAAGGCGATCTTGAACATGTCGGTGATGACCCTGGAGAACTGGGTGCAAGCCTTCCAGTGGTTGATGTTGTCTGGTAACTTCTCAAAAAATGCAGCTTGAAACTGTTTAGAATAATCAGATTTCAATGAGAACCCCGCTGTGGAGTTGCTCAGCGATCAAGCTTTCTTCGTTAATCAATATTTTGTTAAATTCATTGGTTAAAAATTCACAATTTTGATAGTATTCGAACTCCTAGAGAGGTTTATTTGACAGGATACGACAGCATCAGAACGAATGATCAAGAGATCTCTCATGACTGATGCCATTTTAACATCTCTGCCTATTGCTTTTGGCATTGTGATCTCCACACTTCCCGGTCTTGCTATCCCACTTATTCTATTGACCCGACGAGAAATGAAAGTATTACGAGCTTTTTTGGCGGGTTACTTGGGTGGCTTTTTTATTTTAGGTGGAGTGGTGATCCTTTTGTCAGATGTTTTCGCCCCACAATCGGAAGAGCCAGCCCTTTGGAATTTTTGGTTGCGGATTGTTTTGGGAATTGTCCTGTTGTGGTTGGCTTTGAGAAAATGGCAGGGTCGGGCGGCCCCCAACGAAGAGTTTGAAATGCCGGGCTGGATGCAAAGAATTGATACCATTAGGGCGTCTCGCGCCGCACTTTTGGGTTTTGCATTAGTTGTCCTTAATCCAAAAAACTCAGTACTGGTTATTACAGGGGCTTTATCGATTGCAACAGCGACTCACGTTCCCATCAAGCAGGCCGGTGCACTTATTGTATTTACTTTGGTATCCACGATTGGTTTAGCCCTTCCTTGTATTATGTGGCTCGTGCTCGGAGAGAAAGCCATGGGTCCAGTGGATCGCCTTAAGTCTTTTTTGGCTCGCAACAATGCGATTATTATGACTGCGGTTTTGGCAGCAATGGGTTTGATTGTCATCACAAATGCCTTTTGATGTTTATAGAAATTGATAATGACAAAGATGATTGCATCGACGGGTGGATGTCTATGGATATAGAAGTCACTATTGACGGTGAAGACTTTGACTTTAATCCATCTTGTAACTTTAGTTTTTCTGAAAAAAATCAGACTCAAACCGGAAAAAGCTGTAAAATTGAAGCTGGTATGTGTTCGGGATTTTCACCAGAGGAAGAATTTCAAATTGAATGTGATGATGGTCGTGTTGCTGAAATAGATATACTTTGCCCACCAGAGAAATAATCCCTAAATTTTTAAGCCAGTAGTGAAACAAAAGTCTCTAAAGATATTTTTTAGGGGCTTTTTTTAGTGTTTTGAAAAGATGTTTTTAAAGCAGTGCGAATGATGGATAGCACCTTCGGAAATTTGAAAAGTTATCTTTGTTTTCTGCCGAAAACCCGTTCTTCAAGTTTTTCAACACGCGAATCATTATCTACAATTTTTTCATAAACCATTGTATTGGCATCAAGAGTTGCGCGATTACGATCGTTTTGATCTTCCATCAAAATCATCATTTTAGTGATTTTAGTGTCGAGAACAGATATTTGAGCAGTTACGTCTAACTTAATATCATTGATTTTAGCATCAAACATATTAAATCCAGCTTTCATTTCGAGGCGAAGGGTAGTTATATCACTCTTAAGTTCTTGCTTTGTAAGATCAAGAAGCCGCTTGGTGACGGGAAGCTCATGGTCACTTTTTGGTCGCTGAATTTTGTTCTTGGTTATTTCTTTTGTGACTTGTTTTTTCATAACTCAATATCTCTATAATAAATTTGTGTTTTGTGTCTGTATTAAAGCTCATTTATGGTTACGAGCAAAGTTCTTTTTTTTCAAGAATTCCTCTGTTAGTAATAGCTCATCCAACGTTAAATCCAAAACCTTTGCAATTGTAGTAAGATCGTTGATGCTTCTTCAGGTGACGACATTACTCCAATTAAATATAACGGACTTGGCGTCACCTGACGCGCGGCTCAGGGCGGTCAGGTTGTAGCCTTTTGGTCCATTGCAATTTTGAGGTTTTTCGAAAGTGCGGTTTTATTTTGCTCTATCAAGTGAACCTTCGTTTTCCGAATCCATCCCCCAGCTTTTTTGTATTTGTTGATATTTCTTTTCACCTTTGAACTGGCGGTTACAGGCCAATAGAGACTTCGCCTTAGGTTGATATCCATTACAAGTGGAAGTTCAATCAGTTTGGAGCGAGGGTCATCATTGTAAATTTATCGTCGCTCAATTTACAGATATCTTGATAGAGGATACCAAGATATCTGATATCAGTACAGAAATCCGAAAACAGCTTAGGATCTTTATTTCTCCAAAATCAAAAGCCAGTAAATAAATGAAAACTCTGCAACTCGCAAAGATTTGGTTTTGATTTGTTGTCATCGAAAGCTCGGTGTCTTATAATCGTTACATGAGTTCAAATTTTGAAAAAGTCATAGTTTATATTGCTTTGGTCTGCGGAACTCTTTTTGCGCTTTTAACAAAAAGCGGATTTAGTTTTTTCGCAGCCGGTGACGTAGTTAGAGGCCTACTATTCCTAGTGATCACTATTTTTGTTTTGGTGGGCTGGATTGGGCCGTTGATTCCAAAATATCGTTCTTGGGGGATGTCCGCAGGACGGTACCTCGCGATTCTACTGGCACTTTTTTCTGCTTATGGATTTATTAGGGAGCATTTTCTCTCAAGCCTACCCCAAGCTTGGCCATAGATCCTTATTAAAGATTCTAAGTCTGAATAAAAAATCATTGGCTTTTTGTCTCAAGTAATACGACAAGGACTCCGGCCGAGTTTTCAATTTTCCAAGTGAGAGATTTAGAAACCTTAACAAAGTAGTACTTTCAATCAGTGTTCAGGTTAAATCCAATACGATAGTGCTTTTTCTACTGGATCTCTTCCTGGCGATAAAACAGAGTTAAATCTGATACTTATTAGATGAATAACGCAATGCGCAGCCGTTGAGCCTTGAAAAAAAGGTCACTGGGTGGGACCGTAGAGGGTATGTAAAATAATTCGGGGTGAAGTTGCTTCTTTGGAGTTGCTGATCTCGGTCAAAAATCAACCTAGAAAGGATCATCTATGAAAAAGTTGTTAATAATAGTGAGTCTGTTGGCCTTTGTGGCCTGTTCATCAAAACCTAAAGAAGAGCCTATGTCTTCTGAGCCCGTGGCTGTTGCAGATGCTGAGCCCATGCCTGCTGAAACGGCTCAAGCTAAAACAGTTGAGTCTTTAGCAATGGACAGTGGTGCAAATATGGAAGGCGGCTTTCCTGATATCGAAGGTACAGAAAGAACCGGTGCTACTTGTAAAAACAACAGCGACGAAAGATTGATCTCTGTGATCGATACTAAAGAAGGACCTTGCGGAGTTGTTTATTCTAAGTTTGGAACAAAAAGAACAGTGGCTTATGCCAAATTTGACATGGCTTTTTGTGATAAAGTTTATAACAACATCGTTGGTAATCTAAGTGGTGCTGGATTTGATTGCGGAGGCGCTGGAGCATCTGCTCAAGCGGCACCGGCTGCAGAACCTGCCGCTGAGCCTGCTGCAGAGCCAGCAGCAGAACCTGCTGAAGAAACTGAGAAGAAATAATTCTTGATTGTTAAACTCACTTTTTAAATCGGAGAGCCCTTGATCAACGAGGGCTTTTTTTTTATGAGAAATTATTTTCTAAAAATTACTTTTTGTACTCTTTTGTTTGGTTTATCGACCCAAGCGAATGCCCAATATTACCCACTGGGTGTCAGTATGAATGATGGTTATTTGCCCAATTTGGATGAACCTGATAAATGGATTTTTAGTCTCAATGGTATGTATGATTGGCAAAAAGAAAAAACTCAAACCTCCCAAACTTCTTATCAGTTGACCCATGGTCTTTTGAACGTTTTTTACGGTGGCCATGGATTTCGTGGTGGAGTGCAAATCATTCAGGATTTTAATAGAGATGTAAAAGATCTCTCTTTAGGGTTGGGTTTTGCGATCAACCGACCTTTCTTTTTGGAGGCGGGTGCGGGTTATTTAACTCGTCTCTTAAGCACGACCAGTTATGAAGGTTGGTCTTACAATGCTCAACTGGGTTATGCACTTAATTGGCATATGCACGTGAAATATCGCACACGTATTCGGTTTTCTTTTATGTTTAACTATAAAGAGCTCAACGACTTAGAAGAAACAAAAGTTCTCAATTTTTATCCCTTGCTTGGTTTTGAATTCGAAACTTAAAAAAATAGTAATTTAAGACTCGACTGCAAACCCTTTCTCGATTCAATGAAGTGAATTGGATTTCTTGTTTACCTCTTTGAATAAATTAAAATTGTTCAATTGAAAATGTCATTTTCTGATTCATTTTAATTTTTTTATTCCCACTGACCTTTTTTATTATTTTTATTTTTATTTTTATTTTTATTTTTATTATTATTTTTATTTCCAATTCTATTTTTTGCATTTTTTATTTTTTGAATTATTAACTTCTGCAAGGTAGAATCGAGTGAGGAAATTCACACTCTTAAAGACTAAAAAATCTCTTCATTTTTTATTTTTTAATGAGAAATAGGGAATTTTGTTTCAATTATTGGGCTGGCCATTGATCGTGTAAAAGTGTCTTGATTGAATACACTCTTTCCAAATGACTTAAATTCTTAAACTATTCTCATTCTGGACCAAAGTGTTTGAACGTCAAAATCCTAACAAAGCTAAAATGTTTTAAAATGAGATAAATGTCTAATTTATCTTCGATAACACTCAAGTAACACTCTGAAACAGCCGATGGACTAGTTGGATATCTAACGCGCGTAAAGTTCTAATTTTTCAGGACAAAGTCTCTACCGGAAGAGTTTTGTCATAAACTGAATAGGAGCTTAATGCCCTTGGGAGTTTATATTCAAATGTTGAGAATGCTTGAAGTACGTAACTTCATTCTTGCATTAATAGTTTTACCATTCTTGGTATCGTGTGTGGCTGACGTTAATGAACCACCTGATGATCAAGGCGCTTTCCTTTTATTTTCAACCAACAACAATCCCACCGGTGCTATTAACCAACTTGATTTTGGACCTACTGCGATTGTTCCGGGAAGATCCATTGAAGAAATTTATGTCATCAACGTGGGCGGATTAACTGCCACTAGCATCACTGACTCATTTTCTGCTAACGAATTTATTTTTCAAGGTGGAACTTATCCAGGAATCGGTGGAGACTGTCTTGAAAGTCTTGAGCCAGGTGCTTCTTGTAAACTTGTGCTTCGTTTTAATCCTCCCGTCACCACGGCTTACGCCGGAGAGCTCAGACTTCGCTTCACAGATACAAAATCATCGGGCCAAGCCATTCTTGATTTGAGAGGTCGCGGTACAGATCCAGCACTACTCACCATCAGTGAAGCGGACCCCTTTGATTTCGGCCTTCAGCCTCTTGCCACATCGGGTGAGCACGTATTTTCTGTGAGCAATATTCCAACAGGAGCGGTTGCCATCAATGTTCAAGAAGTGGGACTGAGTCTACCTTTTGAAATGAAAGGGGGAGTTTATCCTGGGATTGGTGGAACGTGTGGTGAAGAAATTCAGCCGGGAGCCTCTTGTACCATCGTTGCTACTTTTACACCGATTAACGTTGGTATTCAGATCGATCAAATTGAATTGCAGTATGACAATGGTGTTACCATCGTCTCTTCAACTAGAGATGTTCAAGGTGAAGGTGTTATCCCTGCACAACTTGAACTCACTCAGGCTCCGCTTTATGATTTTGGAACTTTAATTATCACTCAATCCGCTTCGTTTATATTTACAGTGACTAACACCGGTGGTTTACCGGCCACTTCAATTTCAGGAACAGGTCTTGCCTCTCCTTTTCAATTTACCGGTGGTGCTTATCCTGGCCTAGCTGGTACTTGTGGAAACGTATTATTACCCCTTGCGACTTGTGATCTT
>JBGSSY010000295.1:0-18205 GCA_041736775.1 Bdellovibrionales bacterium
ATGACAACTGGTGGCGCCATGTCTTTTGCTGAGCTTTTGTTTATCTTGTCCTAAAATAAGAGAGAGATGACCAAACTGTGGAATCGAAAAACCAAGGGCATCGTAAATCATTTTCTGTCTTAGAGTATTGCTCAAGTGTTCTTCGGCACGAAAGACATGGGTGATTTCCATCAGTGCATCATCGATGGCGCAACAGAAATTATAAACCGGCATTCCGTTGGATCGCATAAGAACAAAATCACCCACCATCTCTTCGGGCAGTCGCACTTCTCCGCGCACCAAATCTTGTATGAAATGATCCGTTCCCCCTTCCACTTTAAAACGCACCACAGCCTTTTCACCCGCAGCTCTTCTTTTTTGAGCTTCAGCAAGGGGAACAATAGGATCAGGTCGCGGTATTTGGGTGAACTGGGCTGAAGCTTTTTTAATCTCTTCAAGATCTTCATCGGTTCTGAAATCATAATAAGCCAGATTTTTTTCAAGCAGGATTTGGGCGTATTTATTATAAATCGAAAGTCTTTCGCTTTGTCGATAGGGACCGTAAGGACCAACTGGTTTTAAAGTGACGGGATCCACTCCCTCATCCCATTTAAGTCCAAGCCAAAGAAGATCATCAATTTGCATGCGCAAAGATTCATCGGTACTGCGCTCAAGATCAGTGTCTTCGATACGAAGGATAAATTGTCCGCCCTTTTGTTTTGCAAAAAGATAGTTGTAGAGTGCAGTGCGTGCACCACCAACGTGGAGGTAACCAGTGGGGCTTGGTGCAAATCGAACGCGAACGGGTTTAGACATGGAGACTCCTCGATGCTGTAACAACACCAGTTTGTCTGGAGACTTATTTGTTACGCTTCAAGGCCGAATATAGCTTTAACTTCTTGATCTTCCAATTCTTCTTTTGTGGTCGCAAGAGTCAACTCAGTGATTAAAAGATTTCGAGCTGTCTCAAGCATTTTACGCTCGCCAAAGCTGAGTTCTTTATCCACTTTAAGAAGAAATAAATCGCGCAGAACTTCGGCGATCTCGTAGACAGAACCGGTCTTGATTTTTTCCATGTACTCACGGTAGCGACGGTTCCAGGTTTGATTATCAATTTTGATGTTTTTTTGTTGAAGAATTCCGATGACTTTAGAGGCTTCATCCTTAGAGATAATGGGTCTCAAGCCAACATTTTTAACGTTATTTTTAGGCACCATAATTTTCATGCCAGTTTCACGAATACGTAGGGAGTAAAAAACCTGTGTGCAACCCATCATTTCTTTGATATCAACGGAAACCACTTCTCCCACACCGTGTCCAGGGTAAACAGCATTATCTCCAACTTGGAAAATATCATCCTTTTCTTGCCCCATTGATCCTCCGATTAATGAGATGGGGTTATAACATTTATGACACGCGTGGGCAATAGAAATGTGACAATAATTGTTCCAAACAGACCCCGCAATTGTAAGTCTTTCACAGTGAGATCGCACTGGATTTATACACTCTCAAAAAAGCCCAAACACACTAGCCAGTTAGGTTTTGAAATGTCTTCATTCGACTTGGCATGACAGCTCAACAAGCGGGCTTATCTTCTGTCAGGAAACTATTCATAAAAAAGTTAAATCATTTTATTTTCAAATTTTGAGCTTACAAACCTCCTTTTTGACTCAAGAATTCCTCACAATAGTGGATAGAGACTCTTGTTGAATCACCCCCACCCTGCTGAGATTTCTTAAAACACGCTTTTATGTTAGACAGGTCTTAAGCTATTGAAGAGTCATTGTCTTCAAAGAGTGATAAAACTTAAAAAGATGATTTGGATTAAAACTAAAAGATTATTTCGAACGACAGAGTGAGAAACAGTGACAAAACTCTACGGAAAGTAAAACGAGCTATGTTGATAAATAATAAATTTCCGGCCTTTAAACTACTCTTTATTATTATACTTCTCGCCGTTCTTTATTTTTCGATCCAAGTCGTTATTGTAACCCTTATTGGAATTGGGCTTGGAGTTCTACTCTCCCCTCTGCTCGATAAAATGCAAAGGAGACTTAGGATTAAACGAGGATATGCGGCCCTTCTTGTTATTCTTCTCACCCTCATCATTTTTGCATTGGTTGTTTTTGTTTTTGGACAGGTGATTTTTGATCAAGCCAGTGCACTCGCTCGTGGTATGCCTCAATTCAGTATCCTGTTCAGAGAAAAAATTGAAGTTCTCTTTCGACGCTTTCCCTATGTGATTGATGCCATGAAAAATTTTGACTTTCCCTCTGCGGCCCAAACCCTTTTTGGCTTTATCTTTAGGGGAGCCAAAATAGGCTCCGTTGCCATCGGCGGATTGATCTTTGCTTTAATTCTAGGAATTTATCTCGCGGTGGATTCACAGTTTTATTACAATGAAATTATTCGTGCTTTTTACCCACCCTATCGTGAAAAAACCAAGGATTTACTTTTGAAGTGTGCGGAGGTCATTCGGGCTTGGTTTCGTGCTCAACTTTTGGATATGGCTATTATTGGTTTACTCACGACCATTGGACTATGGATTGTTGGAGTCCAATATTGGGCTCTCTTTGGATTTTTAACAGCACTTCTGGGCATCATTCCCTATGTGGGAACACTCATCGTCCTCTCATTGGTTAGTTTTATTGTCCTTGTATCGGACCCCAGTCAGTTTGTATGGGTCCTTTTGGTCTTTTTTATCACCCAACAAATCGAAGGTAATGTCATATTGCCAATGGTGATGAAGGGCTCGGTGGAAATTCCAGAAGCTTATTTAATTGTCACCATGCTTTTCTTTGGTTTTTGGTTTGGTATTCTTGGAGTTTTTATTGCCCCACCGATTGTGGCTGTTCTTTTGTGTCTCTACAGAAATCTTTATTTGCCCAAAATTGAGAGCCACGATTAAAGATCACAAATAGATCTATCCTAAAAGTCTCGCTGAGATTTTATAAAGACACATCAACTCGCAGACTCGCAAGCCCGTTTCTTACATCCATCGATGAGGTGAGTCTTTTCACTGAATTAAGCCCACTGACTTGAACATGACTAAAGTGAGAATCAAAACGCACAAGCTTTTCTCCACTAGAAGTAACACTCTCTGAAACATGGTACATCAAAGTCACTTGAGTGAGATCTTGCGACTTACTGTAAAGGTGCTCCATCCAAACATCGACAGTGTACTCTCGATCACCACATTGAATACGCCACCAAGGCACATGGCTTAAAAGTTCATGAACACAAGTTTCAATTTCACCTTCAGAATCTTCCAATAAAAATTGCAGCTGACTTTTTTCAAACCGAGTCACGCGCTTTGAATTTTGTGAAGCTCCAAGAGCTTGGTTGAAACTCAAAACGAAGAGAAACAAAAAAACAAGTTTCGTTAATGGATTGTGAGACAATTGAAATAAATTAGCGTAGGGTCTGTTTTTCATTCTTTTATCATCTCCATAATAAAAGGGGTGAACAAGTCATTTGTCTTTTTCTGGCCCTATTTATTAGTTTTCTTTTTTGACGAATTGGCCAAAGACTTTTTGTTGTCTCTTGCAGCTTCAAACCACTTCATACTGTTTATTGTTAGCCGATCATTTCTTTATTGTTTAAAAGCTCTTCTTTGAGTTTTTTATGCTCGTAGCGAGTGAGATCGGGGTCTCGGCGCAAAACTTCGAAGGCGGCCTCTCGGGCTTGTTTGAGGAGGGCGATATCGCGGACCAGATTGGCCATTTTAAATCCTGGAAGACCGGACTGTTTAGAACCTAAAAACTCACCGGGGCCGCGGATTTCAAGATCGGCCTCGGCGATTTTAAAACCGTCACTTGTGGACTCCATCAATTGCACCCGGTCACGGGATTCATCTGAAACTGCATATCCCATGGAGAGCACACAATAACTTTTATGGTCACCCCGCCCCACACGACCCCGCAATTGATGAAGTTGAGAAAGACCAAAACGTTCGGCGTGATCAATCCAGATGATGTTGGCATTAGGAACATCAACACCCACTTCAATCACCGTGGTGGCGACAAGGATATCGAACTCATGATTTCTAAAGGCAATCATCACTTGATCTTTTTCTTCACTTTTCATTTTTCCGTGGATGAGACCTAAACGCAGATCAGGGAGTTCAGTTTTAAGTTTTTCGTACTCTTCAACGGCTGAGGAGAGATCAATTTTTTCACTCTCCTCCACGAGGGGAAAAACCACGTAAGCTTGTCTTCCTTTAAGGATCTGATCCCTGACAAACCCGAGAACTTTTTGCCTTTTACTTTGATAAGTGACTCGGGTCAGAATGGGCTGTCGACCTTTTGGCATTTCATTAATGATTGAAACATCAAGATCTCCATAAACAGTCATAGCAAGACTTCGGGGGATGGGTGTTGCCGTCATTAAAAGAAAATGGGGACTCTCTCCTTTATTTTTAAGTTTCTTTCTTTGTTCCACTCCAAATCGATGTTGTTCATCCACAATCACTAAACCCAGACTTTTAAACTCAACCCCTTCTTGAATCAGAGCATGAGTGCCCACCACAAGATCAATTTCACCCTCAGCGAGAGAGGTCAAAATATCTTTTTTATTTTTAGACTTAAGATGACCACTGAGTAGTCCCATACGAATTCCAAGGGGAGATAGAAGTTTCTCCGCCGCTTTTAGATGCTGCTGAGCTAAAATTTCTGTGGGCACCATCAGCGCCACTTGGTAACCATTTTCTATGGCGGTTAGAGCCGACATCAGGGCGACAAGAGTTTTACCGCTCCCCACATCCCCTTGCACTAAGCGATGCATGGGATAATCGTTGGCTAAATCCAAAGTAATTTCTTTGATGGCGTTTTTCTGAGCACCGGTGAGTTCAAAAGGCAGACTCTGTTCAAGCCGAGTCGATAAGTGAGAAATTTTTTTAAAGGAAGGGGCTTTTTCTTTTTGCACACCTTGTTTTTTAGCAGCGAGAAGCATCTCAAGCCAAAAAAACTCTTCAAAGATAACCCGTTGATGAAACTGTGAGCGATATTCAACGTACTCATCTCCCGAACCTTTGGGAGGCTGATGAATATTCACCAGTGTTTCAGTGCGTGAGGGGAGTTGATACTTTTTAAGAAGCCAGTCGGGAAGTTTTTCTTCGACTCCTTGCACCTCTCCCTTTTTTAAAAATTCAGTGGCATGACCTAAAATTTTTCTCCAGCGGGTGGTTGTTAAACCATCGGTTTCTGAATAAATCGGGATCAGTTCATCTTTGATCTCTTCATTGGGATCAACATCCTGGATATCGGGGTGATGAAACTCGATGCGGCCCCGGTAATCTGTCACTTTACCGATCACCCGAACAATAGAATGAGGTTGAAACCGTTCAAAATATCCCCGATAAGGCACGCGAAAGAATTTGCAGTGAATCAATCCCGAGTTGTCGCGAACAGTGACATCAAATATTTTTTTGGTCGACCTTCCAAGATTGTAAGAAGAAACACTGAGGACTTCAGCTTTTAGACTAACGATTTCACCGGGCTGAAGAGAGGCAATGTTTCGACCGGCCCTTCGATCTTCATAGGATCTCGGATAGTTTTGATAAAGGTCATTGAGGGTAACTATACCTTTTTTACGCAAAAGAGTGCCGAGTTTAGGACCCACTCCTTTAAGGTATTGAATCGGGGTGTCAATATAAAGGCTCATTATCCCCCTTCGGACAGAAGGATAGTAAAAAAAAGAAGGGAAGAAGTCAAAAAAGCCTTAAAGAGAGCTTTTATTCCCCCCCCTTCCATGGCAGAATTTTTTAATGAGTCTCAACTACTTTAATGTCCGCATCGGAGCCCTTCGCCCCAATGTCGACCTCCCCTTTGACGTTTTCGTACAGATTCAGAACCGATACGTCCATTACTTACGAGCTGGAGATAAATTAAGACCTGAGCGCGTAGAAAAACTGGGTGACTCAAATCGCTTTTATATTTCTAACCCTCAGCGCCAGACTTTCAAAGATTTTGTTCATCACCAATTGGAAGATGAGACTTTAACTGTTGAACACAAGGCCGAACTACTCAGAGAAAGCTCCCTTTCTTTGGTCGAAGAGATTTATGAAAACCCCGATGTGGGTAAAGCACTAGAGGACTCAAAAAAAATTATCCATGAATTTGTGAAGTTTATGAATAAAGAGCCAGAGGGTATAGCCCATTTGATTAGCCTCTCGACCCACGACTTTTACACTTACAACCACTCTTTAGATGTGGGTGTCTATGCTCTTGGTTTAGGAAAACTGGTTGGTTATAGTGACGTTGAGTTGGAAGAACTCGGTCGCGGTGCTCTTTTTCATGATGTGGGAAAAAAGTGGGTTGATGTCGAAATTATTTGTAAAAAAGGCGCCCTCGATGATGTTGAATGGGCACAGATGAAAAAACACCCCGAGTTTGGCCTGCAAATTCTGAACGAACATGATGTCAGTGAAGCGATTAAAGCCTGCTGTTACGAACACCACGAAAGCTTTTTAGGCAATGGCTATCCCCAAGCCCTTCAAGGTCCAGACATTCATCCCATGGCTCGAATCATCGCCATTGCAGATACTTATGATGCCATGACAACCCAACGCTCTTATAACAATCCAATGACACCAAAAGATGCTATTGAATTTATGACGACAAAACTGAAGGATCGTTATGATCCTGAACTTTTAAGAGTTCTTAGAGAAGTCATGTTTCGACTCTAATCAAAAAGAAAGTTTAATCAAAGGTTTTCATCTATGAATAAGAATATAAAAATTATGTTTTTGCTTGCCCTTGCTGCCTTGATTGGAATCGTTTTTTATTTTGATCTTACTCAGTATTTAAATCTTCAGTCGATCAAAGAACAACGGGATCAACTGACTCAGTCCTATATTGATCATCCCCTACTGACTGTTGCGATTTATATGGGAGTCTACATTTTGAGCACAGCCCTCTCTTTGCCGGGAGCCTCTCTTTTAACACTTCTCGGGGGAGCCTTATTTGGCGTGCTGTTTGGAACTATCATCGTTTCTTTTGCAAGTACTATTGGCGCCACTTTGGCTTTTTTAACTTCGCGATTTCTTTTAAGGGATTGGGTTCAAGAAAAATTTAAAACTCAGCTAAAAAAAATCAATGATGGGATCGAAAAAGACGGCGCCTTTTATCTTTTTAGTTTAAGACTCATCCCCGCCGTTCCTTTCTTTGTTATTAACCTTGTTATGGGGTTAACTCCAATGAAAACTCTGACCTTCTTTTTGGTCAGCCAAGTGGGGATGCTGGCCGGCACCGTGGTTTATGTCAATGCCGGCACCCAGCTGGCGCAAATTGATTCCCTCAAGGGAATTCTTTCTTTACCTTTGATTTTGTCCTTTTGTGCTTTGGGACTTTTTCCCCTTGTCGCAAAAAAATTGATGCTGGTTTTTAAAAAAAATAAACATTCTTAATAATCTGGGCTTCTAATGAGGTCATATCAAATTCAACGGAGAAAAAATTCATGGCAAAATATGATTACAACATGGTCGCCATTGGTGCCGGAGCTGCAGGTCTTGTGACGGCTTATATTTGTGCCGCCACCAAAGGTAAAGTCGCTTTGATCGAAAAACACAAAATGGGTGGTGATTGTCTGAATACGGGTTGTGTGCCCAGCAAAACTCTGATCCGTTCCGCAAAGTTTATGAAAGATGCCAGCCGTGCCACTGATCTTGGTTTTAAGAGTGTGCAAGTGAGCTATGATTGGAATGAACTCATGGGTCGGGTACAAAGAGTGATTAAAGCCATTGAGCCCCACGATTCGGTTGAAAGATACACCTCTCTGGGCGTGACCTGTTTTACCGGTGAAGCTGAAATCCTTTCCCCCAACGAGGTGAAAGTGAATGGACAAGTGCTGAGAACAAAAAATATCACTATCGCTACGGGAGCTCGCCCTTTCGTTCCTCCGATTAAGGGGGTTGAAAACGTCACCTATCACACTTCAGACACGATTTGGGGGCTTAAGGAAAAACCAGAGAGCATGGTGATTGTTGGTGGTGGACCTATTGGTTGTGAACTCTCCCAAGCCTTTTCTCGGTTAGGAGTTAAAGTCACTCAAATTGAAGCCGCAGAAAGAATACTTCTCAAAGAAGATCCCGAAGTATCAGAACTGGTTCACAAAAAAATGTCCCAAGAAGGAGTCGAAATTCTACTGGGGCATAAACTGCAAAGCATGAGCCAAAATGGAAAGATTATAAATCTTGAATGTGAACACAAAGGATCGATCAAAAAAATGAATTGTGAAGTTATATTATTTGCCTCTGGAAGAAAGCCGAACACAACCGGCTTTGGTTTAGAAAAACTCAATATTGAACTCAATCCCAATGGCACTGTTAAAGTGGATGAATTTTTACGAACCACTCGTTACAAAAACATTTACGCTTGTGGCGATGTAGCTGGACCTTATCAATTCACCCACACCGCCGCCCATCAAGCTTGGTACTGCGCCGTTAATTCCATGCTGAAACCTTTTTGGGGGTTTAAAGCTGATTATCGCGTGATCCCTTGGGCGACTTATACCGATCCTGAAGTGGCTCGGGTGGGACTTAATGAACAAGATGCTAAAGAAAAAAATATTCCCTATGATGTCACTGTTTACCAAATGGATCATATGGATCGAGCCTTGGCTGATGAAGCTGGTTATGGTTTTGTGAAAGTACTTACTGTTCCTAAAAAAGATAAAATTCTTGGCGTGACTATTGCTGGATTAAATTCTGGAGAAATCATCACTGAATATATTTCGGCGATGAAACATGGATTTGGTATGAATCAAATTTTGGCCACCACCCACATTTATCCGACTCTTTCAGAGGCGAATAAGTATGCGGCTGGTCAGTGGAAAAAAAATCAAGTTACGGCGGCTGCTTTGGCTTGGGGCGAGAGAATCAACCGTTTCAGACGGTCGGTTTTATAATTCTATATTGATCGTCTGAAGGGCCTCGTTCACCCCTTGAGATGGGGAGAAAGAGAACAAAACAGACCACGGCTCCTGCCTAACCTCAATTTTGCCCTTCGGGCAAAACCGCATCCGCTTTGAGGAGATCTGTTTTGTTCTCTTTCTCCCCATCTCAAGGGGCAAAAAGTTCTTTTTGATTTCGGAATCATTTTTTTCAATTCAATCTCAAATAAGCATTTCTCCCTTCTCGACGCAATTGAGCAGAGCAAGACAAAGTTTCACGTTGAATCTGTTGATTTGAACTGCATGACGATGTCTTAATGCTTGTTCAAAATGATTTGAAAGCATTTGGCATTACAAGGCTGATCATGATTGAAAACAAAGTATCAAGAATATGTCCCAGCCCATAGTTTGATTATTTAATTTCAGATATAACTAAAACAGGTGTATTTTGAATTTTAATCCTGGATTATGTTGCACGACCCCCTTAATAGGTCGTAACTCTCTATAACTCAAAAGAGGAGGAATTTTGGCTCAACTTGAATTAGTCGTTGTTGGTGCTGGTACTGCTGGTCTCTCAATCATGCGTTCTCTGAGAAGAAAATATAAACAATTCAATATCACTGTTATCGAGCCCAGTGAAAAACATTATTATCAACCCCTATGGACTCTTGTTGGTGCTGGTATCTTTCCGCTTTCAAAAAGTGTTCGGTCTATGAGTGATTATATTCCTAAAGATGTTAAGTGGATCAAACAAAAGGTGAACACGTTTGAACCAGAGAAAAATCAACTCACTGTCTCAGATGGTCAAGTGGTGAAGTATGATTATCTGGTGGTTGCGCCCGGTATCCAATTGGATTGGGATAAAATTGAAGGCCTTAAAGAAACTCTTGGCAAAAATGGTGTTTGCAGCAACTACTCTGCAGAAACTGTAGAATACACTTGGGAGACTGTCCGTCAATTTCGAGGAGGCCGAGCTTTATTTACCTTTCCAAACACTCCAATTAAGTGTGCGGGCGCTCCTCAAAAAGTGATGTACCTTTCTGAAGAAACTTTTAGAATGAATAAAGTGAGAGAGAAAACAGAGGTCAAGTTTATTTCTGCAGGAGCAGCTATTTTTGGGGTTCAAAAATACAAAGAGGCATTAGAAAAAGTTATTCTTAAAAAAGATATCAAGACACTCTTCAAACATAATCTTGTTAAAATTGATGGCATCAAAAAAGTAGCTACCTTTAAACACATAGAGACAAGCGAGCTGCACGAAGAGAAGTTTGACATGATTCATGTGACTCCACCCATGTCAGCTCCTGATTTCATCAAAAAAAGTCCACTTGCAAACGAGGCGGGATGGGTCGACGTTGATAAATATACAACTCGACACCTGCGCTACCCCAATATTTTTTCTGCCGGAGACGCGAGCAGCCTGCCAAATTCAAAAACAGGTGCAGCCGTTCGCCAACAGGGCCCTGTTCTTGTTTCTCATTTGTTGGCTGATGTTAAAAAAATGAAATCCGACAAAAAATACAATGGTTATGCTTCTTGTCCTCTGGTGACAAGCCGTTCAACCTGTATTCTTGCAGAGTTTGATTATGATGGTAAACCAGCCGAAACCTTTCCCTTTAACCAAGCCAAGGAAAGGTATTCGATGTACTTAGTTAAAAAGTTAATGATCCCATTTATGTACTGGAACGCGATGATGAAGGGCTTTTTTTAAAAGCACTCCCGGCTACTTTTTTTGATACTATACAGCCTTAGTCATTTTTTTGGCTAGGATTACCGAATAAAGACTTGTTGCCTCATGGTTCTCTGACACATCCTAATAAAGATGTTAAAACCCAACTTGGCACATGAATCTCAAGAGAAACAAAAAGGTTTTAAATGGTACCATTCAAAATGTGATGTACTATTTAAGCCTATTTTTATTTTTGAGGGTCCATGTCAAGTCTTTGCCAACGGTTAAGGAGAGTTTCATATTCTGGGTAGGTCTTCAAAAAGTGAGTATTCCTTTTTTTATCCATCTCAACAATCCATCGGCAAAAATGGATTCTATCATTTCTAAGATAAGAAGGTGACTGCTGCGAGGCGAGATTATTTCTTATACCCTCAAGAAATTGAATGTACTCGTTTTGATTTTTTTGGTCGGAAATTTCGTGAGTCTGCAGAAAATCAATACTGTCCTGCAAATAAAACACAAAGCTTGAATCCAGAAGAAGAGGACTCAAGTGGGTTGGTCCCTTTACAATATTAGGAATGATTTGAAGTGATTGTTTTGGATATCTCTTCTTCAATTCAAAAAGGGTTCCGAGTAAGTTCCTTAACCCTGTCACGCTAAGAAGATTGAGTGTCGTTAGTATACGAATCATGGGAAAGAGGCCGGAATTAAAAGATTTTTCTAAATTATCTAAAAAATAATTCCAATTTAAACCAAATCGCAAATACTCGGCTTGTTCCCCGGTATTTTCAATAGAGGGCAGAAGAATTATATCGACAAGGCTATTCATTTTTTCAACTTTATCCAAAAAGCGATTGATAACGAGAGGTGGAACCGAGAGATTTGATATCACATTGATTTCTAGCTTTTTTTCGGGTGAGGGTGATTTTGAAGAGAGTGTGGCGATTTGGTCCAACATTTTGTAAAAATCAGGTTGAATCAAAGGCTCGCCACCGAGGAGAGTGATATTTTTTAAACCATCGAAAGCTTCTGGCAGATATTCAAAAAACTTTTCTTTGAATTTACTTTTTAAATTCTGCTGGGCGGGGCTGGGCATGGTGCGACCCATCTGAACCTCGGCCTCCCAAGCAGATGAAAATTCAGGTGAGCAATAGAGACACTTCATTTGACAAGTGTTTTCCAAAACAATTTCCAAGCTATCTAAATTTTTTGTATGAAGAATTTCGGTGGCTTCAAATAAATCATCTGTTTCGTTTGGAGAATGTTTTGCAATTTGTTCTTTAAAGCTCTTGAAAGATTTTGATCTCATTCGAGTATGATAAATGTTTTTGTCTTCAAGCTCCCAGCAATAGGAACAGTCGGAATGTTTTAATCCGTCGATCATCTCTTGGCGCCGCTTTTTAAGATAACGACTGTTGCTGAAAATTTCTGTGCCTTCTTCATTCAACTCATCCAATGAAACGTCGTGAGGTTTCGTTTTACAGCAAGAGCGAACAGTAATGTCACGGAGATTGACCACAGTGTCTGACCACCGGAAGTGGCAAAAAGTAGAACTCATAACGTCCGAACCAAACTTTGAAGAGTTGCCGGGAGCGAACCTAAAACATCATCGGGCAAATTCCATAGAGTTTCTTTGAGAAAATGGTGCTCAGGATGAGTGGGAATATGCACGGCATGTTCGTAATAGTTGATTTTCATCTTTTCCCAGGGATGCAGCTCATGAATGTTCAGATCATCAACACCCAGTTCACGCATTGTTTTTATAAATAGAGGCAGGCTTCTGTAGTTTAACTTTTGCAAAACAAAATTCACATCAACCGAGCGAACATGTGAGGGTTTCAAAGTTTTTACTGCGTACGATATATTTTTTAAAATTTCATTATAATCAGCACCTCTGACTTGGGTATAAGTCTCAGAGTCTCCAGCATCAACGGAGACAGAGATTTCTGTAACTTTTTCGAACCCAGGATAAAGAGGCTTCAAAGATTTTTCATTCAAGAGAAGTCCATTGGTCATGATGGCAATATTTTTAAGGGAAGGAAATTCACTGGAAGTAAAAGAACGAATCATCGTTCTCGCCCATGGACTGTAAAGGGGTTCTCCGTTGGTAAAATGCAATGCTTTGAGATGTTTTCTCGTTTTCCATATTCGAGCCTTAACCTGGTTCAGTTCCTCTTGTTTAGCTTTATTGATGTGGGTGATTGATTCTGACCTACAGGACGGACAATTTAAATTGCATCTTTCATCGACGGAAATTGTTATCACACTGGCTTCATCGGGTAAAAAGGTCTCTCGGTCTTCGATGGCTTTTATGTTTTGAGGAGAAATCGCATGAAAGGGGCCAAGATGTCCCCCATTTTTTTTAAGCTCAGAAAGTGATACTAATTTAACGCAGCAGACCTCTCGCCGACAAAAAGAGTAGTCACTGTTAAGGAGACGGCGGCGAAGTTCTCTGGCTGCTTGACCATTCCAGCCTGGATAGGTTTGGGCAAGAAGATTGAATTCTTCAGTGGTCCAATCGGGGCAACAGGGACTGTAAGCCTGATCACTGATTTCAAGACGCCCAAAAGCAAAAGGGCAAATTTTATTTTCTCTATCCATATTTAACGTCATAATATAGCCATCGAGATGATATGACTAGTGGCTAGGGAGAATTAACGCGTTTTCAATATATAAAACGTTCTCTTTCCCTTAAGGGGGTTGGCCTTTTTTAAATCGACAGGCTCAACTCTTTTCTTTGAATTCTTAAGTAAGCTTCCCATATTTAATCACCACAAGACATGCGACGGTTATATCTTTGTCGTTGATAATTGCTCGAAGTCTCTCTTTTAACATTAAGTTCCCATTCGAGCTTGGGCAAACAACTGTTGAATATTAAAACAACAATGTGTCCGTCTCAGATGAAATTCTTCTTTTTTGGGGGATGTAATTCAGAGTCACTTTTTTAGAAATGGGAAAACGGGGCAAAGGTTTGTTTGAGGGGGGTTTTGTTTTTTAGGTAGAGGGTGGTCTTTTTGTGGGGGTTGGTTTCGCCAATGACTGAGAAAGTTGATTTAAAGATTTTTTTGTATTGGACGGATAGAGTATTGAAGGCGCTTTTTTTAATTCCAAACAGGATGCGGTAGTCTTCTCCTCCGGCAAGGGCAAATTGGAGGGGGTTGAGATGGTGGGTCATGCAATAACTTTTTAACTCTTTGCTTATTGGGATTTGAGTAGTCTCAATTTGAAATCCCACTTGAGGGATGCGCTCAAGATCACTCATCAGACCATCGGATAAATCCATCATGCCATGGACACCTTTTTGAGAGGCGAGCCACTGGGCTTTTTTGAGTTCAATCGGGGGCTGATTGTGACGCTGAATGAGCTTTTGAATAATTTGATTTTTAGTTCTGTTTTTAAGAAGAGCATTGAGACCAGCCGATGAATCGCCAAGAGGGCCTGTTACACAAAGCCAATCGGCTTTTTTAAAATCATGACGATACTGGATATTTTTGCGGGGAACTATGCCGCTGAGATGGATGTTGATAAAAAAATCTTTTTTCGATGAACTTAAGTCTCCGCCGATGAGCTCGATATTGGTTTTTTGGGCCAATTGATAAAAACCTTTAAAGAAGTCGCTCACATTTTTTTCAGATGTTTTGGGATCAATCGCTAAGGTGAGATGGGCGGTTAGTGGGGTACCACCCATGGCGGCAATATCACTGATATTGACCACTAAAGATTTAAACCCGAGCTGCTGAAAAGTAAGATCTTTTCTGCGAAAATGTATATTCTCAACTAGGCAGTCGGTGGTTTCGATGCGCAGTTGATTTTTACTAACCACTTGAACACTGCAATCATCACCAGCACCAAAGATGACATTGTGTTTGGTGGATTTTTTAACAGACTTTCTAATCAGTTCAAATTCATTCATTCCCTCTTCTTATCACTTTAGCAATCCTTTTGAACTCTCTTTTTTTTCTGTGGATAAGAGATTGGTTTAATGATTGAATTATGAAATAGGCAAAGGAGACACTTATGATTCGTTGGGTTTATGATGGTGCACGCTACTTTTTAGGACTGATTTTTTTAGTTTTTGGAGCCAATGGTTTAATTATGGTTTTAACCGGAAAAGGCTTTCTCCCCATGCCCCCACCCAGTGAAGCCATGGTTCCGGTTATGACTGGTTTTATGGCCACCCATTACCTTCTCCCGCTCGTTAAATTTCTTGAGGTCTTCTGTAGCCTTCTCTTTTTAAGTAACCGCTATATGAACCTTGCGGTGGTTTTAACGGGACCGATCGTGGTTAATATTCTTTGCATTCATATTTTTGCCGAACCCGCCGGACTCCCTGTGGCCACATTTGTTGGAGTTCTTTGGGGCATCTTACTCTTAGGTCGCTGGCCCGAGCTGCGAGTGATTTTAAAAGCCTAAGGATTACGAACTTAAAAAGCGGACAAAACAAAATAAGCCACTCGAATCGGGGTGGCTTTTGTATTTTTTTTACAAATTGACCGGCTCAATCTCATGATTATTCCCTCGACTCAACCCCATGATTTCCATTAAACTCCGCGCTGTCTTTTGGAGATCTATCTATGAAACGTTTTTTAGTTATACTGACTTTAATATCTACCTTTGCCATAGTTATTTATATCCTCCTCAACTATTGGTCCTTTGTTTTTGCTCGAACTGTAGCCGGCGAAGTTTTTGATGTTCAAAGAGTGGATGCCTCTACCGCCATCCTTGGTAACCGCGCCACAAAAGACAAAGATCTTTTTTCATTTGCAATAGCTGTCAAAGAAATATCAGGCGAAATCGTAACCGGCTCTTCCGAAGATCGTCAGTGGGCGGTCGTTAAAGTGGGCCAATGTGTTGAAGTGAAATTCTATCCCTACCCACCCTGGGATCTGAATAAAGCCGGCACCTACTACAATGCTCGACTTCTCAAATTAAAAGACTGTGGTTCCTAAATAATTTTACTGATATCTGAATGTACTAAATGGGATGACCAACAAGGCATGAACCCTTGCGGGTTCAAGCCCCATAGAGAGCCCCGCGAGCGGAGCGAGCCAAACATCATCCATTTTTTAATTTGGGGAGTCTTTAGCGACCAGACTTCGTCTGAAAAAATGGGGCGACCGACGGGGCTTGAACCCGCGACAACCGGAATCACAATCCGGGGCTCTACCAACTGAGCTACGGCCGCCATTGAATCCGTATTTATGACAATAAAATCGATAGGGATCAATGAAAAAGCTCATGAGATATAGAATGGCTTAAGAGATAGGCTTTTTTCCCAAGTTATTGGCTTAGGGTGAGCAGTCGCCGACTCTGACCCCTTGGGCTGGACAGAGATCTTTGTAAGAGGTCGCAAAGGCTGTTGGCGCTCCCCACTGACCCGCGGCATTGCAGATACGACGGACACAACTGACGTTGTCGCGACCCGCTTGGCAATGGGCTGAGCCCTTTTTATTGCCTTCACAAGACCAAGAGCATTGTTGGAATTGGGCACTGGGGGTCTGACAAAAATCCTCACCTAAGTTGGCGAGCCCACGCAGAAAGGGGCTCTCTTTTTGAGTCTTGGGAGCTTCGGGTGATGGATCTTTTTTAAGTAACGTAGGAGACGGTGTTAAAAACACCGGAGTGATAAAGCCGGCACTGACTAAGGCTTGTTTTTCATTTTGTGAAAACAGCTGACCTGAAATTTCGCTGACCCAATTGAGAAAAGCTCCCTCTTGAACAGCTATGGTTTGACCTGATAGATCACCGGCAGGGATGACTTCTAATTGGCCTTTAAGATTTTCTGCTTTTACCTGCAAGCCCTCAAGGCCCATTTCGTAATGAATTTTGAATTGACCACTATAAGCGCGCGCTAAAATTTGGCCGGCTAAGAGATCAAAAGAACCTGCTGTAAGTTCGGCAGTAAAATCGACTCCACCATAAACAAGATAGAGAAAGGGCTGAAAATGTCCAAGGATAGAATAGGGGTCCTCCACCACAATTTTTGTTTTTGGCAAAAGTTCGAGATTCACCTGACCATTTTCAAAAGAGATGGATAATTTTTCATTTTGATCAGTGGTGCTTGTGATCTCATCGCCAACAAATAAAGGTTGTTTGGCTTTTAATTTTTGGTTTTGGCCACGGTGATAAAGTTGTAAAGAGGTTGCTGATTGAACCACATGAGCGACAATTTTTTCTGAGTATTCAACACCGGTCATGACTCTTGAATCATTTTCTGCTTCAATCAAACCTTGGGTTTCGATCAATCCCTTCGTGTTGCCTTTTGATAAAGCATCCGATTTTGAAGCCAAACTTCTCTCTTTTTTGGATTTCTTTTTGATTTTGGGCTGACCCTCTTCGTAGGGGAGCTCTAAAAATTCGGCAACCTCTTCTTTTTTTTCTCGCTTCTCTTCAGAATAATCACTGATACAAGAAAAGAAGTTTGTGACGTTCTCGCAAATTTCTTTGCGACAAACATTCATTTCTCCCCAATCACAAAACTTAACAAGCTTTCCGGTGCTCACTTTTTTCTGACAAGGTCCACATGAAATTTGCGGACACGAACAATCTTTTTTCTCGGCCCAAGAGGGTTGAGCAAAAATGAAGAAAAAGATTAAAAAAGATAGTTTAAAAAAATAGGCTCTCATACGTAATCCTTATCGGGTCATTTGAGATATTGCTGAGGCTTTTTACCTCCTCCGATAGTCCTATTTTTTCACACTCTTCTTAATCGACAAAATCCGATGGACGATCTTAGACCTTGGCCTCGATAATCAAGACAAAACAAAGCACTAAAGCTTCTAAGACACCGCAGTAAAGCATAAGTTTTCTTGAAAGCATCACTAAGTCTAGCTAATGTTAAAAAGCTCGAGTCCCCCTACCCGCCACAATTGAGATTGATGGGTTTGCAACAATCAGCACTTTTGGGATCAGACTGCTAGGAGTTTATTATGCGCATACTTACACTCTTTTTTATTCTCACTTTCTCTTTTCCCGGCCTCGCTTTTTTTAGTTTGATGGATACGGCCAATTTAAAAAAAGAAGGAGAGTATAAAATTCTTGCCGAAGGCCAACTTATTTTTGATGAACCCAATGATGGGTTTAATCTTAATCCTCGCTTCACAACTGGAATATCTGAAGAGTCTGAAGTTCAATTCGAAGCCGGCGTGGGTTCCATTGATTATTATATGGGTGCTTTTTGGAAATGGGTGCCTTTCCCCGATACCGATGAGCAGCCTGGCATAGGTCTTCGTGCGGGTGTTACTTTCGCTAGCATCAACGATTATTCAACCTACGGTTTTAATGTGACCCCTATGGTCAGTAACAACTTTGATACAGACTACGGGCGCTTCACACCTTACGGAGGCGTTCAAGTGGGTTTGCAAAAAAATACGGCTGATACTTTTTTCTCCTTACAAGCCGCCCTCGGTTTAGAGTGGACCCCCAGTGCTTGGGATCATCCACAAATTAAAGATTTTAATTTCATCGTCGAATATGGACTCGAAATTGATGACTCCTTTGATTACCTCAGTTTTGGTGCCAGTTATAATTTCTAATACGGAAATAACTCCATAGAGTTCCTTATTTAATTTCTTAAATAAGGAGTTTTTTGACTCATCAGTTAAGTACGTAGTATACTAAAATAAAAAAAGGCTTATCGAAATGATAAGCCTTTTTTTATTCTTAAAA
>JBGSSY010000322.1:0-4525 GCA_041736775.1 Bdellovibrionales bacterium
TGGAAAATCGTACCCGTTGAGATTAAAAGTATTCCCCTCCTCACATCGAGGGAATATAAAATCTTACCCCATCATTTTCTTTCTGATTACCATCAATCCCTTTACATCGATGGTAATATGAAACTCATGGGTAATCTTGAGATTTTTGAGACTTTGCAAAATGTTTGGTGTAGTAAACCTCAGCTAAGGTAAAATTATTTTGATTAAAATAAAGCTCTGCCATTACAAAATCACTCAGTTCACCGAGGGCTTGTGAGAGAGAGCCTTGGACTCTCTGGGGTGAATAATATTTTTTATCTTTACGCTGTCTAGAGAGAAGTCGTCGAGCTGTCCAGGCTTTCAATATTTGAAGATTTTGTCCATGAGGTCTCAGTTTTAAAAGTATCGCAAAATAAAATTTAATAGCCCAATCCCACTGAATCGATAAAGAGAATTTGATCAGAGTTTCTCCAAATCCTAAAATGACCAGAGAGAGAAAATGTAAAAGGGTGCCTCTTAAATTGGAAAATGGACTCTTGATGGGATTTTGCATGTTTTTTAGCCCCCTTCGTTGAGTCTCGTATTGAGAGATTAAATGGAGGCGATTGTTTCTGTCGATTGCGATAAATTGGGCAAGGCGTCATCTGGCTCGAAAGAGTATTCGTTAATGTAGATGGATTAGTCGTCAGGTTACCAGTTGTATCATAGGGTTGATTGACCTTAAGATGCTTCACTTGTAACTCATTTAAAACACCAATGCTTAGGTGAATATGTCAGAAATTAAACACAGTCTAGGCTATCGTCCCGATATTGATGGACTAAGAACTTTAGCTGTTCTTTCAGTCCTTCTTTTCCATTTTGATTTCAAACTCTTTTCAGGCGGTTTTGTTGGCGTTGATATTTTCTTTGTGATCAGTGGTTTTTTGATCACAAAGATTTTAGTTAAGGAATTCAATCAAACAAGAAACATCAGTATTAAAAACTTCTATATCAGACGAGCCCGTCGAATTCTTCCGGCCTATATCTCAACGATATTCTTCAGTGTTTTAATTGGGATATTTTGTTTTTCACCCTCTCACTTTCAAAAGTTTGGTGAAAGTTTAATTGCATCGGTCTTTATGGTTTCAAACCTTTATTTCTTTTTTGAAGCCGACTATTTTGACATTTCCTCAAGATACAAGCCTTTGCTGCATCTCTGGTCTCTTAGTATTGAAGAGCAATTTTATATTTTTTGGCCCTTAATTTTAATCTTTGTTCTGAAAGTGCGTAAAGTGAGAACTCAAATTCTTATTTTTACGTCGATCGCAGCGATTAGCCTTCTCTTAAATTTGATCGTTCATTTTACATCCTATCCAATACTGTCCTCTTTATTACAAAATAAGGGGGAGGGTAGTCTGATTGATATTAGGCCAGAGCTGTTCTTTCTTTTACCTTACCGTATTTTTGAGTTTATGATTGGTGCAGCTCTTGTCTTTTTGCCCAAAACGGATCTGAAAAATTATTGGAGACAGCTTCTTTTTCTATTGGGTCTTGGGGCTTCACTGGTGGCGATATTGAGTTTTCATGAGGGAATGATCTTTCCCTCCTATTTTGCTCTTTTGCCCTGTTTAGGAGCGGCTTTGATGATCTATTCCGAGCCTAGAGGATCGGTTTCTTTTCTTTTTACGAATTGGCTTTTTGTTAATATTGGAAAGATCAGTTACTCGCTTTATATGATTCACTGGCCCCTTTTTGTTTACAGTCATTACATGGGGCTATTTGATGGGCCTAATGCTCTTGTTCATAAAATCATTGTTATCTTGTTGTCCCTACTTTTGAGTGTTCTGAGTTATCGCTTTGTCGAACTCCCTTTTCGCCTCAATCAGAAAACTTTTTTTTCTCGATTTTATTTTACGCCTCTCATTCTCACTATTCTTCTATTGCTCGGTGTGGGAATTGATATCAGTCAATCGGGTTGGTACTGGCGTTCAAATATAGGTAATATCCAAAGTGATCCAGGATACTTTCATCTTAACAACTATGGGGGGACTGGTTACAGGGGCTATAGAGTTATAAAGAAAAATCAAAATACTAAGGTTATCTTGCTCGGTGATAGTCATGGCCTTCAGTACGCTGAAGGACTTTTTAAAGAGTTTGTAGAGCCTCATAATTTAAGTTTCTACAATGCATCTGGGACGAGTTGTTTTCACTTACCCAATTTTACAAGAAAAACAAAGGGCCATGATTGGGATAAGATTTGTCCCAGAGCACTTAACCGGGGTTTAGCTTTTTTAAGCGAAAGTGAGGAAAAAAACATAGTTGTAATATCCCATTCATGGGCATCACAAATGAAAAATGGTGGTCAACTGACTCAAAAAGATCAACCCCTCACGGCATCTGATTTAAAAGAAGGAATTGCCAATCTTAAAAAACTCATTGGTAATACACCACTTGTTGTACTTGGAAATGTTCCTACAACACAATCAGTGGACATTTTCTCAGAAATCACGAGACCCAAACTATTGCCATTTCAAGAAGAAGGAATTGAAAAATTTCGATCGACAGATTTAAATAAGATCAATAAAAGCATTGTCGATTTTAATGAGAGTATTAAATTGGATGAAAAACTTTTATCTCAAATCGTTTTCCTTGATCCCTTTGATGTTCTTTGCGATCAGAAGAATTGTCTCAATATTCTAGGTGAAGAAGTATTGTATTCAGACACAACCCATCTTTCTAAGACAGGTTCTCAATACGTTATTCGACAATTTCTACCACAACTCGAATCCATCCTTGAGAGCCTTAATAAACAATGAAAACCAAATGGACAGATTCTCTACAAAAGATGGGTATGACGACTCTGTTGAGTCTTTACAAACAGACTCCGGCTCCGGTCAGAGCCCTTTGGCCCAGAAAATTTCGAGATCAAATTAAAAATCTTTTTAATTTTGTGAAGTATTATGATCAAGAAAATCAAGTGATCAAAGCGAAAATCACAGAGGCCAAAAAACAACTCAAGTTGAATAACGCAGACAAAAGTTTAGAACTTTGGAAAAAAGTCGCTCTGCTCAGCCAAAAAAGATTAGCTTGTCCTTTTGAAGGAGAGATTAAATATAATATCAAACTTCTCGAAAGTATGGTCAGTAAAGAATTTTATCGTTCAAAGATACTCAATTATAAAAATACGAAAGCCCAGAGATCGGCGAGTGATCTAAAAATTGTGGTCTTTACTGCCATCACGGGTAATTATGATTCAATTAAAGATCCTTTTTTTATAGATCCAAGAATGGATTACATTTTATTTTCTGACTCTGAAATAAAGGCTTCTGATTTATGGGAAGTAAGGCCGATACCCTATCTCTCTAATGACGCGACCAGAACCGCTCGATTTGTTAAAACCCATCCCCATGTCCTTCTCTCTGAGTATGATGTCGCCATTTGGATGGATGGCAACGTCGCGATCATCGACGATCTAGATAGTATGATTCAAAATTTCTTAGCTTCATCGAAAGAAATTGGTGCTATTCCCCATCCAGAGCGCGAAAACATCTATCAAGAGCTTGAAGCCTGTCTGACCCTCAACAAAGATGAAGATCGTATAATGAAAAAGCAAGTGGCTCAATATAAAGCCCAAAACTTTACACACTCTGATTTAATCGAGAGTGGCTTTATGATGTTTAATCTCAAAGCCCAAAACTTATCTTTCATCCTTAATCGTTGGTGGAGTGAAATTGATTCAGGCAGTAAAAGAGATCAACTCAGTCTTAATGTAGCGATTGGTAACTTCGGTTACCATCGACTGATGGAAAAACCAAATTCTGTGAGAAATCACCCCTGCTTGACTCTTATTCCCCATCGTTCAAAAGATGATAACTATCTTGATGCTCTCTTAGGTGTTTCTGTGAGAATTCCTTATTCGGGATCTTTCTTTGCAGAAATTAAGCCTTTAAAGTTAAAAGAAGTTGTTGATCGGAAAATTGATATTGTGGTGTGTGTTCACAATGCTCTGGAAGATGTGAAAGTTTGTCTAGAATCTATCCGCAGCCATCTTAAAAATCCTCATCATCGCTTAATTATAATCGATGATGGTTCAGCCGTTGAAACGGCTCAATATTTAAAAGAATTTGCCAGCCAATATGAGTGGTGCCAACTTGAAAGAAGTGAGGTCGCAAGGGGCTACACCCGCGCAGCAAACGCAGGCCTTAAATTGAGTAAAGCCGATATGGTGATTTTGCTCAATAGCGACACAATCGTTACGAAAGATTGGTGTGAAAAGTTAGCAATAACACTTTATTCTAATGATAAAATTGGGATCGTTGGGCCGATTTCAAACGCCGCTTCTCATCAGTCTATACCAGAACACAGCAGTAAAAATAACCAAACCGCGATTAATGAGCTTCCCAAAGGAGTGACTCCAGAGGATATGAATCAGTTTTGTGAAAGTAAAAGTCTTGCAGAACTTTACCCTTATGTACCGCTCGTTCATGGCTTTTGTTTTGCAATAAAACGAGAAGTTTTAGATAAAATCGGATTCTTTGATGAAAAGAGCTTCCCGAGTGGATATGGT
>JBGSSY010000329.1:0-4830 GCA_041736775.1 Bdellovibrionales bacterium
TCCGGCAGCAGTAACACCTTTTTTTGAGGCCACCTTCGCTCCGAGCTGTTCAAAGCTGTGATCCACCTCTTTTTCGGCCAGTAGTGCAGCGCCCAAAAAGGTCTCAGTGACTATTTTTCGAGCTTCCTCACTACTGAGACCATACTCTTCAATCCAATCCTGCCAATACTCCATAATTTCAAAAATAAATCCCGTTCCACTGGCGGTGGCCACGGTGAGTGCGGAAAAAACTTCACCTTCTTCTGATGAAACCACATGTCCCAAGGGAGAGAATAATTTTTTGATTAAATTTTCTAAAAGAATGTTGGATTCACTCAAGCAAAAACTGATAACGCCACGACAAACAAAAACAGGAGTGTTGGGCATCAGTCGAACAATTTGAGCGTCGGGCATATATTTTTTCAGCGTTCTGAGCTTGACACCCGCAGCGAGGCTTACCACCACCTTTTCACTATGAAATGAATTTCTTAGGGGTTCGATCAACTCAAGGATATCCTGTGGTTTTGTAGCAAGAATGACAATATCAGAGCGGTCAACGACCTGTTCTGCCGTATCTAAGGCTTGTACTTGATAACGACTCACCATTTTTTGTGTTTTTCCGGGTGTTCGATTGTAAACAAAAAGACGTGTCGGATCGACAGTCTGACTCTTCATGAGTGCACTAAGAATGGCTTGACCCATGTTACCGAGGCCGATAATGCCAATCTTTTTTTCGCTGAGATTCATAGAATAACCGCCAAAGTCTTTAATCGATAGCATAATTGCGGGCTATCAACAGGTTTATCATCCGTTTCTTTTTTAAAAAAAACATCCTTTTTTTTGGTCGAAGTGAATTTATTCATTCACCTGTGGTTGTTTCAACGAAAGGTGAAAAAGGTTAATGGCGCGGACCAAATATTCTTTCGCCCACTCGAATAAAATGAGCCCCTTCTTCGATGGCCCACATAAAATCTTGGCTGGTCCCCATTGAAAGTTTACAAAATGGGGGACCCAAAATCTTTTGTGCCTGTTGAAAAAGTTCAAATCCCTGTTTAAAGAAAGTTCGGGTGGATTTTTCATCTTCCAGCAAGGGAGGGAAAATCATCATTCCCGCCAGATTGACATTCTGATGAGGTGTCGGAGAACTGAGGAAATCTGCAAAATCTGTCAAAGAAAAACCTTGTTTACTTTCTTCACCAGCAATATTGATTTGCAGCAAACAGTTTTGAATTTTGTTTTTTTCTTCAGCGTCTTGATCTATTTTTTCCAGCTCCTCAAGAGACGAAACCGAGTGAATCCAATCAAAGTGATCGACGAGTTTTGGAATTTTTTTTGATTGAATTTGTCCAATGTAGTGCCATTGGAGAGAAAGCTCTTTAAGATCCTGCATTTTTTCGAGAGCTTCTTTTAAATAATTTTCCCCAAAATCTCTTATTCCGAGTTGATAGAGGTCTCTGATCTTTTCAGTCGGTTGTTTTTTGCTAACGGCAATCAAAGTCGGATGATCCTGTCGCTGGGCCCGTTCGCAGGCTTGGATGATCAATTGATTCACTTCTCTAAGATTTTTTTCTAATGATCCATCCATTTTCTGCTATGACCCTTTCAATATCGGAGAGAGGTAAACCAATTATATTTTGCAAATCGCCCGTGTACATTTTAACGAAAGCGGCCGCAGCGCCCTGAATTCCGTAGGATCCTGCTTTATCCATAGGTTCACCTGACTGAACATATCGAATGATCTCTTGTGAGTCTAAGACTCTAAACTCAACTTCTGAGACGGAGTGTCCCAAAACGATACGATTCGTTTTAAGGTCATACAGGCAAAAGCCGGTCACAACTTGATGGGTTTTTCCCGACAAAAGTTTTAAAGTGTCGATAGCTTCTATGTCATTCTGAGGCTTTCCAAGGCTCTGACCGCCGAAGAGAACTAAAGTGTCCGCAGAAAGGATTAAAATATCCTTTAATTTCAGGGGTTTAAGCTGGGCGGCGGCGGCAACGGCCTTTTGCCGAGCACAATCAGAAATTTGCTCCATTTCATTCAGGTTTTTATCAAGAATTTCCGATACTTCTAGAGGGAAAGTGCGGAACTCATAACCGGCTTCTTCAAGGATTAATTTTCTTCTTGGAGATTTTGAGGCGAGGACAAGTTCATGCATGGGGACTTTTTAAAACAAAAGGTTGAAAAATGGGAACTGAAATTTTGCTTTATGCAGGTATTCTTTTAGCAGGCTTTTCTGTTTTATGGACAGTTTTCACCATCTTCTCGGTGAACGAAGACAATAAAGCTCTATCCTGGGCAACCGGTGATCAACCCGATAAATCGGAGTCACCCATTATCAATATGTCCCGTCCGCTGGTTCATCAACTCACCCTCAAATATGCAAAACGAATTAAAAACCCCAACTTTCGAAAAAATATTGATTATAAAATATTAACCGGTGGTTTAGAAAACGAATTGAATACCGACGAGTTTATCGGTCTTAAAATTTTATGGGGTATATTCTTTCCTGCTCTGGTTGCGATTCTCAACTTTTCCCTCAGTCTCGGGTATCCTTGGATCGTTTTCGTTCTCGCCGTTCCCTTTGGTTGGATGATTCCTGACCTCCATGCCAACAAACAAAAGAAAATGCGCTATCAGTCGATCGTTATTGATCTTCCCTTCTTTGTCGACTTGCTCGCTTTATCGACTCAAGCGGGAGCTGATTTTATGGGAGCCATCCAAAAAATTTCCGACTCCGCTGAACATAGTTTGTTAGCTAAGGAATTTGATAAGGTTTTACGCGACACTCGAATCGGAAGTACCCGAGAACAAGCCCTTAAGGCGATGTCCAGACGGTTGGATATTCCCGAAGTATCAAGTTTCGTCAACGTACTGACCGATGCGGATTCAACCGGTGCCAGTATTGGCGAGGTCTTGAAAGAACAATCCGAGCAAATGCGTCTTGAAAGATTTGTCCGTGCCGAAAAAGCAGGGGCAAGAGCCTCTCAAGCCATACTTATTCCAATGATGATTTTTATTATTCCTGCCGTTTTTATTATGGTTTTTGCTCCGGTTGGACTTCAATTCATCTATGGAGGCCAGTAAGATGTCTCAATTGATCAACCAAACCAAGAACAAGATTCTCCTTTCAGAACTGAGTAACGCAGAACAGTTTAAAGACCGAGCTTTGGGGCTCATTGGTCAAAAAAATCTCAGAAAAACGCAGGGTGTTTTTTTCTCCGACTGCAATTGGATTCATACTTTCTTTATGTCCATGCCAATCGATGTGATTTATTTGGATAAAAAACTATTGGTTAAAAAAATTCAGAGAAATTTAAAACCTTGGCGTCTTCCACTTCCAGTTTTTGGCGCCAAACACGTGGTTGAAACAGGTCTTGATGCTCTCGGCGATCAAGATATTCAAATTGGAGATCAACTCAATGTGGGCCATTAAAATTCTCAATGGCCCCCAGGCCGGAAAAATGTTTCAACTTTCCGATGGTGCCCAATCCATTGGACGCTCCACTCAGGCCCATATTAAAATCAAAAGTCATCTCATCTCTAAAATTCATGCACGTATTGTTGTCACCGAAGATAAGGTGATAATCTCAGATAATCATTCAAGCAATGGTGTGGTGGTCAATGGTATAAAAATTCAAAATATCGCTCTCAGACCAGGAGATAAATTTGCCCTCGGAGACGTTCTCTTTGATCTTATAAAATTACCCAAGTATGTTTCACTTTTGCCCGAAGCTGATCCGGTCAGACCCCATTCACCATCCTCTATGGTTGCCGGCAATAATGCACTCTCCCACCAAAATTTAGGACTCACACAAGTCGGGCAAGGCTCCCCGCTGATGAGTGTGGAGCTTCAATCCGAACCCAAGCAAAAAGTCGAATTGAGTTTGCAAGAGAAAATTGAAACTTACATTGAAGATGTTGCGCTTCCTGGTGTTTATGAATACTCCAGCAAGTTTGACCTCAAGTATGTTGTTTTATCATTCGTTATTTTCTTTGTTGTTCTGGTTACGGCTCTAGCGGTCTGGCCGGTTTTACAAGTCTCCAGAGATTTTGTGGTCGATGAAAGCGTCAGACGTGCCGATGCCCTGTCTAAAATTCTGGTTCAAGAAAATCGTGAGTTTATAATTTCAAAAAATGAAATTAGTGTCAGCGTGAGTTCAGTCAGAAATGAACCCGGAGTCGAAAAAGCATTTATCATCGATGCCCTTGATGGTCGAATTATTTCACCCACCAATGAACGAGGACGATACTCCAACATCCCTTTTGTGCAAAAGGCTCGTAAAAAATCTTCAAGATATCAAGAAATCATGTCGCAACAAATTGGTGTCAGTCGTCCTATCCTTTTTAATAATCCACTGACTGGTGAGCCTGCACCCGCAGCTTATGCCATTATTCTCTATAATTTGGATCGGGTGGCACTTGATGTTCCTCGCACACTGAGTCTTATGATCCAAATTCTTCTCATATCAATGTTGGCCGGAGCAATACTCTACTTTTTTCTTTATAAAGTTATTACAAAACCTCTTTATGATTTGAATGATGAGGTCAATAGTGCTCTTCGTGATGGAACTAATAATATAGAAATAAAAAGTTCAACACCCATTTTTCAAAACTTAGTTTCAAATATAAACAGTGCGCTTTCACGCATGAGTCGAGAAGATAACAATCAAGTTCAAGTGAGCCATGGCGATAAAACAACAGAAGCGGCAGAACTGGTTCAAATGTTTCCTGTTGCCGCCCTAGCCATATCACCAGAAAATGAAATGATTATTGCCCATAATAATTTAATCGGTGGTCATCCCCTCTTTGAGGATGGAAATATAAAAAATAAATATATAGATGATCTTAAT
>JBGSSY010000330.1:0-3030 GCA_041736775.1 Bdellovibrionales bacterium
AGCACTAGCGCTGGGTCTTTCCGTTGCGGTTATTTCAGCGTACACAACTTTTAAAGTGGGTCCCTGGGGAAATCGGCAGTATGAACTATTAATCGCTGAAATCAGTAACTCAAAAATAAGTTCAGCTATAAAAGAAGGAACTTTTACCGGTTTTTTCGATTTAGTAGTCTACACCAATAAAATTAATAAAGACACTGATGAACTGGAGAATGTTTTTATTTATGATGAACGCAACTCCCAAAGTCCCACCACCATTATTTCTGAAAAAGGAAAAATTGTGAGTGAAAAAAATTTTAATTCTTATAAAGCCTTTGTTCGACTGATTAACGGCGATATCCATAAAATGACGAAAGAGGGGCACACCAAGATTCAGTTTAAAACCTACGATTTGCAAATTATTGAGCCCACCACAAAAAGCACGCGTGATAAATCCATGGAAAGTCTGACCTATGAAGATCTGAATCATCTTTTCAAAACAGTTACAGAACCTCAGAAGTTACGTGCTTATGTCTTTGAATGGCATAAACGTTTTGCACTGTCTTTTGCTTGTGTTCTGTTTGTATTACTCGGCGTCGGACTGGGATCAAATACTCACAATCGATCCGGCAAATCGGGTGGTGGCGTCATCAGTGTTTCGGTCATTGTCGCTTACTGGTTACTTTTTGTGATAGGCAATAGTCTTTCAAAATCGCCCCAGGTTCCAGTCTTTATTGGAGCTTGGCTACCATCAATTATTCTATTTCCAGTTTCTCTCTATTTCTTAAAGAGAAATTGGAACTAATTTTTTTCAAAACATCTTCCCACTTTAAAACCCCACTCAACAATTTGTGCTCAAAATATTCAATAGATCCTCTTGATTTCGAATCATCTGAGCCCCATCAAAGAGAAGTTGATTATTTCCTGACATCGAAAGATCCAAAGGGTGTCCTGGAAGAGCCATAAGTGGTACACCATAATCAATTGCATATTGGGCCGTAATCATAGTTCCACTTTTGCGATCGGCCTGAATAATGAGAATCCATCGACAGAGAGCTGCGATGATTCGATTTCGATCATAAAAATAGTATTTTTTCATTTCTTCATCGTCATGATATTCAGAAAGAAAACCAACATTTTCATTGTTCTCAAAAACTTTAATGTCTCGAGGGTATTTGTGAGCTAAACCACTGGGTAAAACGACCAACGTCGGCCTTTGAGCTCTGACAGCCAACCAATGTGCCTTTTGATCCACCCCTCTTGCTCCACCGCTGATGACTCCAATATTTAAACTTTTCAGAACAGGTGTTAACTCATGTTCCATCCACTCAAGGGCCCAGGGAAGGGCCTCACGAGCCCCAACTACGGCCAGATACTCCCGGTTAAAACTTTCGAGAGGACCTTGATAAAATAATTGTTTGGGAGGGTTTTGTATTCGTTTTAATTTTTCAGGAAACTGATGCGGTAAAATTTCAATCGTATTTGACAAAAACAACTCCCACCTTTTGCACTCTTTTGAGTTTAGAGTTTACAAAATGGAGACCAGAGTTTCTCGCTCTTAGGGAGATATTAAACAAAAAAATCCGACTTCTATTCGATTAATAGATTTACTGATTCTCTTTCATCGCCACGGATGGTGGTGCTAAGGGGCCCGTTTCATCTCCGGCTAAAATGGCTTCTTTTGAGCTGAGAATAAACGCTGAAGAGAGGTTAGGCTCAACCCTAAAAATTTTAAGATAACCAATGGGTGTGGGACTGACCTTAACTTCAGATTCTGGCACTCGAAGTGACCTTCTTTTATAGATTCCTAAAATATCACCAATTTTATGACCTTGATTGATTCCACCATCGAGATAAACCACGTCACTTTGACCATAAATTTGACTCAACAAAGCAATGCCACCACCAATCAAGGTTGATTGAATGGATGAGTGACGTCCCTTTTCATCATCCTCGAAAGTGGGAATGGCCTCCTGAGAGACCCAAGCTCCTCGTTTGATATCAGATAAGCTACGATAAACCTCTGCTCGGTATCGACCGTCTTTGAGTTTTTCGGTGATTTTAATCTGGGCCATATAACGAATGACTGATCCATAAATACCATTTCGATCAAAAGGAAAATCTTCACCCATTATTGTAAGACGATCACCGATAGAAAGGTTTTCTTTTGATTTAAGATAAATCATTTCATTGGGGCCAACGAGAAAGTTACCATTCTCAGTTTCTAGAATTTGGCCAATTCGCGGATAATCTGAGGCTTTCCCACCATAAATAAATGAGTGTCCAACAAAGAGAGGGTTTAAACGTACGGGAGGTCTGAGATCAAGACTAATTCCTTTATCATTATACTTCGAGGGATTATAGGCATCTGTTCCTGAAAAACTGGATGGTATCTTTTCCAAAACAGGGCGACTGACAGTTCGAGGAGGAGGAATCGCGGGTGCACCTGGATAAAGTGACTCCGTTTGAGTGCTTAAAACAGAAGAAGTCAGTTGATTCTCAGTCTCACTGGTTAATTCGTTCAGTCGATCTGATTCGGTGGTTGAGGTGGCTTCGGTCACCAAACTAAAACCTTCTGGAAGACTTTGTGCAGATTCATCTTCAACCCAGATACCGGGAGCTTCTTCGATCGATCCTGAAAAGAATCGGATCTCTTGTCCGACTTTGATAAAATGGGGATTAGTCAGTTTTTCATTAAACGACCAAATCTTGGACCAAAAAAAACCATCACCAAAAAAAATTTCACTCAAAGCCCAAAGACTATCACCTTCTACGACACTATAACTTCGGTTATTAAGGGTCTTAATATATTCACTCCAAAGTTGGTCATCAATTTCTTTACTATAGGAATTAACATAGATCTGATGCATTTTTTTTTCAAAATTGGCATTCTCTTGGCACCAAACAGAAGATGGGAGCATGAGTAAAAATAGAAATATCCACATAAACAACCCTTACCTCTTTAGCTTTTGATTATTGGATCTTTGTGATGACAATGTTCTGAGCCATTTTTGCTCTTGATGAGCCTGCTTTTTAAGACCCATCCGATTAAAA
>JBGSSY010000334.1:0-3646 GCA_041736775.1 Bdellovibrionales bacterium
TCCAAATTGATTAATCCACGAATATTGATCAAATCTGAGATTCCTTTGACCGCTTGAAGGAGAACTTCATCGGCTTTTTTAAAAGTCTCAAGGAGAGGAGTTTTTTCACTTGATATGGTTAAAAGTTTTTGGTTGGGAATAACAATCAGTGTGTCGACGTTTTCTTGCAGCTCTTGAATTCCGGCGTGAGCATGGCGCATTCTTTTTTTGCCTTCAAAAGAAAAAGGCTTGGTGACAACTCCAATCGTCAGAGCACCGAGTTCTTTTGCGATTTTAGCAACAATCGGCGCACCACCGGTTCCAGTTCCACCACCCATACCGGCGGTCACAAAAACCATGTCGGCACCCTCAAGGGCTTCAACAATTTCATTATAAGATTCAATTGCGGCTCTTTTGCCGATCTCAGGATTTGCACCGGCCCCAAGGCCTTTAGTCAATTCGCGACCGACTTGAATTTTTTTGGTGGCTTTATGGGGTTCAAGAGCTTGACGGTCGGTATTGGCGACGATGAACTCGACACCCGTGAGCCCGCCCTCAATCATAGTGGTTACAGCATTATTACCACCACCACCGATACCGACGACTTTAATATTGGCACCAATATCAGTTTTTTCTTCTAGTTCAAACATAGTTCCCCCAATTAGATGGATAAGGCCTTACTCATATAATTTTTAATTTGCTCCCAGGTTTTGTTTTCACTGGGGCGGTCTGTTTTTTTGTTAATATTTTGAGCCCGCGATGATCCGGCGAACTGTTGTTCTCCACCGAAAAGCAGGGTCCCAATGGCTGTCGAGAAAAGGGGGCTGTTATAAGCCTCTCTGAGTCCAACAACATTTTTAGGAACTCCACGACGGACAGGGACGTTAAATGTAAATTCCGAGAGCTCAACCAATCCCTGTAGCAAACTGCCACCACCGGTTAAAACAATTCCTGCTCCAAGGTCTTTAAGTACGTCCCAATCACTCAGTTGATTAAATATAAGAGAAAGTGTTTCTTCAGCACGTGCCTCTAGTATACGACAAAGCTCAAGTCGAGGCACTTGTCTTGATTTTTTATCACCAAGAGCCATCACTTCAATCAACTCATCCTCTCCGACCATATCAACCAGTGCGGTTCCATATTTCTTTTTAAGAACTTCAGCACTATTGAGTGGAGTTTTTAAACCAACCGCCACATCTTGGGTGAAATTAAGACCACCCACAGGAATGGATCCAACATGGGTCACGGTTGAATTTTTATAAACGACGATTTCACAGGTGCCGCCACCCATTTCAACGACGGCAACACCAATTTCTTTTTCATCTTTATCAACATTAGCGAGAGTGGAAGCATACTGATCGAGAACCACTTGCTTGACTTTAAGACCGGTTTTTTGAACACAAGCGAGAAGATGGTTCAGACTTTTTTCTGAAACTGTAATGAGCTGCGCATCCACTTCAAGGCGAATACCCTTCATTCCAACGGGTGTATCAATCCCCTTTTGACCATCAACAGTAAAAGATGTTGGCAATGCATGAAGAATACGACTCTCTTCAGGGATATGAATGGCTTTTGCCATATCAAGGACACGTTGAATATCAGATTGATCAATCTCGTGGGGTCTTAGAGAAACCATTCCATGGGAGGTCATGATTTTAGCACCTTGACCACCGACGGAGAGATAAACTTGAGTCAGCTTAACACCGGCCATCAGTTCAGCCTCTTCACGAGCTTCCATGATCGCCTGTTGAGTTTCTGCCATGTTGACGATTTGTCCTTGGCGAATACCTGTGTTTTCAGATTTGCCGACACCAATAATTTCGGTTTGGCCTTGGCCAAAACGGGCGATAGCGACCACTACTTTAGTCGAGCCCACATCAAGAGCTGCGATGATTTGGTTTTTACTGTCTCTCATTAAACAATCCCTTGTACTGATGAAAAAACAACGAACCAGACTGTCAATTGGTCCTACTTCTAAAAGCTTATGAACGCTTACGCAGTCTGACAAGAACTTTTTTTGAGAAGCTAGCATCAATGACGCGAGCTTTTTGTTTTTGACTTTTAAGGTACTCCAACACTCGAACCACCTGAAGACCTTTTGTCGCGATATGATCTTGCCCCAAATAAATCGTCTCATCATTATCAATCAAGCGAAGTGATAAACCGGTCACATCCTGAAAATCAACACTGGCAATATTTTCAAGCTGTAACGAATTAATTTTGGGTACCTCTGCGAAAAGCTCAATCACTTTTCTTAAACGCAAAGGATCTTCGGCGATCAAGGTGTTTCTGAATAAGGGAGCATGGGGTGCTGAAGTTGGCGAAATCTTAGAAGTGACAGAAGCGTTCTCAGTGATCGGAAAAAGATTATTTTTTTTATCAGCATAAATGAACACCACTTTATTCACCTTGACCAAAAGAGACAATTTGTTTGGAAAATGTCTTCTGATTTCAACATCTTGAACCCTGTCACTCTCTAAAAAGTCAGAACGAATCTGGGTCAAGCCTAAAGACCAGATGTTTTTACCAAAAAGGGCCTTTTGTTTCTCAAGAATAAGAGGTTTTATGGTTTGAACCATGGGAAAGTTGGTTTGATCATATTCAATTTCAACTGGCACTTCTTTCACTAAAAAAAAATCGGATTCATTTTTAAAATACCAACCGGCCGTAGCAACCAAAGCTATCGGAGTGAGAAGAGTAATGGTCGTTTTTAAAATCGAAAATAATTTCATTATCAATGAGCATAGCTCTTGGTCATCATGATGGGAAGTGTGTCTGGCCCTTTCTTTTTAAAAGTTTACTCTTTTTAATTCCCCTTTATTTTTTAAGTTCGAATTTTTTATAAAAAAATCAAAGCTATTGCTTGATGATCCATTGCCGACAATAAGAGAACCACATTGTTTTACTTTTAAAAAATGACTCAAGCTTTGCCTTTCGTTTAACTTTCAGCGAAGATTAAGACATGAAACACAATTTACTCTGTATTGATGATGAGACACATAATTTAGAGGCTCTTCAAAGGCTCTTGCGCAAAAACTATACAGTAGTGACCGCCTTATCAGGTCAACAAGGCCTAGAAGCTCTCCAAAAAAATCATTTCTCTCTCATTATTAGTGATCAGAAGATGCCCCAAATGACAGGGGTTGAGTTCTTTGCTCAAGCTAAAAAGCTTCAACCGGAAGCCGTTCGAATTCTCCTCACTGGCTATACAGATCTTGAGTCAGTGATCAGCGCCATTAACCAAGGACAAATTTATCGTTATATCACTAAACCTTGGGACCCTGAAGAGTTCTTGGCTATCACTCAACAGGCTCTTGAAGTTTATGAAATGAAACAAACCATTAAACAACAAAATGAAGAACTTAAAAAAGCCAACCAAGAATTGCAAAGTCTTGATCAACTCAAAACGGATTTTATGTTACTAGTGAACCATGAACTCAAAACTCCTTTGACTGCAATCACCAGCTTCACTCAACTTCTCAAAGAAGAGAAACTCGATGCAGAACAAAAACTTTACGTCGATAAAATCAGTAAAAACACCCAAAGACTTGAGGATCTCATCAGTGACACCCTCCTCATAACTCGCCTCAAAACAGCGGCTCTTGCGCCTCAACTTGAGAGCGTCGATATTGTCCAGAAAATTCAAAGTCTCTGGAACGGATTAAAC
>JBGSSY010000340.1:0-1658 GCA_041736775.1 Bdellovibrionales bacterium
TAAATGGTAAAGAGATCGGGTTCAGCACGAAGACCATCAGGTATAAACCAATAAAGTTTTAAAGGGTTTTTTAAAGGAATGGATCGTCGAGGGGAGGCGTAAAAATAAAGGCTAGGAATGATTATAAAAAATGCGAATAATACATATTTAATTTTCACAGAACTAATCTAATGTTCTTATGAAAGTATCGTCAACTTCCATTTTGAAGTAAACTATCCTGAGACTTCTTGAACCGTGAATGTCTTAATCTGGTTTTAGAAGATATTAATAAAAAATGACTCGTGGCCTAACCTTTGGTCGACATTCTGTAGTCTCAATTTCAAAAATAATGCTCTATTTTCTTTAATTAATTACTATGGGTTATGAAGTCAATTCCTCTTGTTTTATTTGTATTCACATCGTTAATGAGTTCTTTAGCCTTTCCTTGTATCAGTTTACCTCGAACTGTTGCCTTGGAGAATTCGCCCTATTTTTTTAAAAGCTTCAAAATTCATGGATATTTTTTTGAATTTCAAATGTCAGAAGGGCAGCAAAATGTTCGTTTCTCCTGTGAGAAAAACGAAGCGGGTGTTCATCAATGGTTTGTTGAGGCCGATGATGATCTCTCGACCACGGCCCCTGATTCTTTTCCCAAAACCCATATGCCAGAGACGACGAGCGGTGCGGATGGGCAACTTTCACTCAATATGGTTACGGATAGTTCAGAAGTACCCGTAGTGACGTCGATTGGTCCCTTTGTGAGTAAAACCGATGCGGCAACTGTTAATTTTAATCATCCAACTTCTCCGATTAAAATGAGTTTGCGATGCTTAGAAAATTCCAAGGATTCGTTGGGAGTGGGTTCAAAAGTTATGGTGGTCGAATTTAAAGATCAAAGTGGAAACATTATTGCGTCTGTAGGCGCACAACAAGCTACAGGTGTTAGAGGGATTACACCGTCCGCGGCCGATGCCGTTATCGATATGGCGAATTTGTCTCCCAGTCATTTAAATATTCCCGGTTGTGGAGGAAATGATAGACAACCTTCACGCTCAGGATCAGGTCAAAAGGTGAAACAATGATTCGATTGACTCAAGTATCAATAACTTTTGTTCTACTCATTTCTATAAACAGTTCCTCGTGGGCGGCTCTCAATCTTAAAAATGATGCCAAAGTCTATCGTATTACGAATTTTGATCAGAACAAGGTCATTGTAAAACGTCAGAATAAAGAGTTTAAAATTGATCGAAAAAAGTTTGCTCTTAAAAAGTTTAAAATCAATCAAAATGTCAAAATTCATGATGTCGGACTCAAGCTTTTTGCCAAAGAAATTAAGTCTAAAAAATAAATCGCCCTCACTTTTGAAGTTTTGCAGTCATAATATCTTCAACGGATAAGCTGGGATCTGTCCTATAATAGGCAAAAGCTGTGCCGATTGATTCGAGCAAGCGAAGCGAGAATGGGGCTATAAGACTAAACTAATTTGATTTCTTTTTCAAGTCTCATACTCAGTTGTCTAATTTCTAACTTTCACTAAAATATGTACATGAGTGCGATTTATCACTGATTCCATCGACATAAGAACCTGTTATTACCAAGGGAACCTGACCGGTTTACTCTCAAGGGACTTTGACCACCTATCGGCGTCATCCGGCCAATCTGTAATCTTTCTTTACTTT
>JBGSSY010000005.1:0-8091 GCA_041736775.1 Bdellovibrionales bacterium
GATAGGGGAGTTCGCCCTTTGCATCAGTCCACATTTTTCCACTTAACGTAATGGCCGAAGGAGCAAGAATCTGAGTCCCAGGTTTCATGTTATCAGGATGAGAGACTCGGCCCGTGTGCATAATTTGCAAAAATATTTTTCCATTTTTGTTGTGAACAGCGTCGGTGACTTTTTTCCATCCTAATTTTTGTTCTTGATTAAAAAGACCAGGGATACGGGCGTACCCCAAACCATTGGGCGAGGGAGAAGTTCCTTCAGTAATGATCAGACCAGCACTGGCTCGTTGACTGTAATAAAGAGCCATAAGCTCATTGGGCACGTTATTGATTGCTCGAGAACGAGTCATGGGAGCCATAACAATTCGATTATTTAATGTCATTGATCCTAATTTTGTCGCTTCAAAAAGTTTCATTGATGGAGTCCTTTGTTTTAAGATTTAAGAATATTTTTTCTCTCATTGAATGTCTTAAGATAAACAAAATGAGTGGAAAGAGATATAAGATTATTTTATCCTATTTTTGACTCTGATAAAGCTCATTTTTTGTTAGAAAAGTCTATTTGATAGAGACTCCCCTCCCGAGCAAGTCTTATGGATTTTAATTCAAATTTTAAAAGACTTCTCTTTAGAAATAAATCTCAAAGAACTATCAATAATCAGTTCAGCTAATGAAATGAATTGAACTCTTAAATTTTTAAATTCTAGCCGCCGGTTTTTTTCCATTTGATATTTTTAGCGTCAAAATATTGAGTCACTTGATCGAGTTTTTCACCGTGAAGTTCTATATAGTCCCCTTTAAAAGTTCCACCAATACCCAAAGCTTTTTTGAGATCTTTAGCAAGATTCTCACACCAGGCTTTGTTTTTTGGCAGACCTGTGATTTGAACAACGGCGCGGCCCTTACCAGCCGTGAGTCTGCGAACTTTTAGAAGAAGATTTTTTTCATCGATAGAGCTGTTCGTTTTAGGTAACTCTTTGTTTTTTCTCTGATCACCTAATTCATCATCCCAAACTAAACGTTTATTGCTCATGGGGTTCTCCTGCGGTGAAAGGGCTTTTAAAAGATCGAGAATACTTTAAATTTGAAGTAAAAATAAAGTCTTACCCCGTCAGCAGGTATTTTGTTGCAGAGAAGTGAATAAAAACATTTTCTCGCTTTTCTGATGAGCCCATGGAAGAATGCCCCAAAACTTGTAAGGAGCTCTCATGTCTTGCTTTGACCATCGAATTTTTATGATGATCTTTCTCATTCTCAATTTTTCAATCTCGGCCAATGCAACTGTGGAAGAGCATGTGAAAAAAAACTATAAACATCTTGAAGCTTTTTATCAGGATCTTCATCAAAACCCAGAGCTGAGCAATCAAGAAGTTCGTACCGCCCAAAAAGTAGCAGAAGAAATGAGAGCCCTTGGGCTTGAAGTGACTGAAAAAATCGGGGGTCACGGTGTGGTTGGACTTTTAAAAAATGGCCCTGGCCCTGTGACCCTGATTCGGGCTGACCTTGATGGTTTGCCGGTGCCCGAGCGAACAGGATTAAAATTCAGCAGTAAAAATTCTGGAGTGATGCACGCCTGTGGCCACGATTTTCATTTAGCTGCCCTGGTCGGTGCGGCTCAGGTCATGGCCCAAAGTAAAAATCTGTGGAAGGGCACTCTGATCTTTCTCGCACAACCGGCTGAAGAGATCGGGCAGGGCGCGCAACAAATGATCAAAGATGGTTTGTTTAAAAAAATTCCCAAGCCCGACCAAATTATCGCTCTCCACGTTGGCGGTAATTATAAAAAAGGAACCCTTGGAATGGTCTCAGGCCCTGCCTTTGCCAATGTCGACTCGGTTGATGTTCTTTTTAAAGGGAGAGGAACCCACGGTTCAGCCCCAGAAAAAGGAATCGACCCCTTTATGTTGGCGGCCGAATTTGTTTTAAAAACTCAAACTCTTTTAGGCCGAGAAAAGCCGGCCAATAAACCGGCCGTGATCAGTGTCGGTTCGATTCAAGGTGGGGCAAAACACAATATTATCCCCGATGATGTTAAAGTTTTATTAACCGTAAGAACTTACGAGCCAGAAATTCGAAAGATGATTTTACAAAGAATCAAAGAAGTGGCTGATGGAATTGCAAAAACCGCCAAAGCTCCTGCTCCCCAAGTCACATATTCTGAAGGAACAGATTCAACTTTTAATGATCCTGAATTGGGGATTCGACTTAAAAAAATATTTCTCGCAAAATTTGGACATAAGATTGTCACTGACGTTGAGCCCACTATGGGGGGCGAAGATTTTGGAGTTTTTGGCTCTACCCTTAAAGTCCCCTCTTACATGTTTTGGGTTGGGCAGCGTGATGAAAAAAATCCATCTGTGATTAACCACTCGCCCCATTTTGCTCCGGACTTTCCAAAGACCGCTCCTTTGGCGGTCAAGGCTTTTTCTGAAGCCTTATTGGACTTTCACTCTCTCTAGTTGATCCCTTTCGCCCAAAGGGATATATCCTTTTTATGAAAAACTTATCTTTGATTCTTTTGTCTTTTTTATTCACTTCCTTTTCAAGCTACGGCAGTGAAAAGCCCCTCACCATCGAGCGCCTGTTTGAAAGTCCCGAGCTTGAAGGCGCTAAAATGATGGGCTTAAAATTTTCTCCCAACGGCCAAAGACTTTCTTTTTTAAAACCAAAAAAAAGTAATTATGAAGTTCTTGATTTGTGGGAGTTTGATTTAAAAACCGGCAAAGAAAGCCTGTTGGTCGACTCTGCCACTTTAAAGTTTTCTCCTCCCACTGAAATCGAAAAAGCAAGACTTGAGAGAATGCGAATCACTCGCCAAGGGATCGTGGAGTATTTTTGGTCTGAAAAAGGGGACCTCATCGCTTTTCCTGCGGGCGGGGATCTTTATCTTTACTCTTTTTCAAAACCCTTGAAGCGTCTCACCAACAACGCGGGAGCAGAACTTGATATTCGATTTTCTCCTCAAGACAACTATCTCACTTACACGCGAGAGCAGAATCTTTATCTGATGAACCTCAAAGATCAAAAAGAAATCCCCTTAACCACCACCGGTAAAGACTCTTTGTCATTTGGAAGTGCCGAGTTTATTGCCCAAGAAGAAATGCACCGTCGCGACGGCTACTGGTGGTCTGCTGATGAAAAGTGGATTGCCTTTACAGAAGTGAATGAAGACAAAGTCAAACTGGTGGATCGATTTGAAATCAATGCCGATGGAGTCACAGTCAGAAAGCAGCGTTATCCCGAGGCGGGAAGTGCCAATGCCCAAGTGCGACTTGGTCTAATCAAAGTCGAAGACGCCCTCAAGGGTCAAATCAATCCCCTATGGATTCCGTTCGGAAAAGAGCAGGACATTTATTTAGCAAGAGCGCAGTGGACCGAAGAGGGCCAACTGATTTATCAAATCCAAAGCCGCGATCAAAAAACATTGGACATCATGGCTTTTAATCCCATGAACCAACAAGTCACAAAATTACGAAGAGAAATCCATCCCCATTGGGTCAACCTGCACGACAACTGGTATTGGCTTAAGAAAAATCAAAACTGGATTTGGGCTTCTGAAAAAAGTGGTTTTAATCATCTCTATTTATTAGATCGTAAAGGTCAAGTGGTTCGACAATTGACCCAAGGTTTATGGCCCGTGATTGAACTTGTGGGTGTAGACGAAAAAAACGACTGGGTTTATTTTTCGGCAGGAATAAAGTCTCCCCTTGAAAGACATTTGTATCGAGTGTCGATGTCCAATCCTAAAGAGCCTGAACCGATCACTGAGGGTTCTGACTGGAATAGCGTAGTGATGGATAAAGAGGCCAATTATTTTATTCGCATTTTTTCAAATCCAAGATCTCCTCATCAGATCAGCCTTCATCGTGCCAGTGGTGAGTTAGTTTCAAATCTTCTCGAAAATTCAGTGAACGAAAAACACCCATTTTATCCTTACCAAAAAAACTATGTCGAACCTGAGTTTGGTTTTTTTAAAGGCCCTTCAAAAGAAAATATTTATTACTCTCTTTATAAACCCAAGGGTTTTGACCCACAAAAAAAATATCCTCTTATTGTTTATGGTTACGGCGGCCCGGGCACCCATTTGGTAGGTCAGCATTGGCCATCAAGAAATGGACTTTTTGCCAATGTTTTAACGACTAAAGGTTTTGTCGTGGCGACTTTTGATAACCGTGGATCCAATGATCGAGGTCGCAAATTTGAAGACGCCCTTTACCGTGCCTTTGGAACTGTCGAGGTCGAAGATCAAAAAGCCGGAGTAGAATATCTGATCCAGCAAGGTTTTATTGATCCAACACGAGTTGGATTTTATGGATGGAGTTATGGTGGCTATCTTTCTTTAATGTTAGCGGCAAAAGCCCCAGAGACCTTTAAGGCCAATGTCGCCGTTGCGCCGGTCACTGATTTTGCCTTGTATGACACTCACTACACCGAGCGTTTTATGGGTATACCTTCAGAGAATAAAAAAGCTTACAAACGCGCCAACGTTTTAGAGTTTGTTCCACAAATAAAAGGAAAACTTTTGGTGATCCATGGAATGGCCGACGATAATGTTCTCTTCACTAACTCCACAATTCTGTTTAAAACTTTACAAGAAAACGGAATCCTTTATGAATCAGTCACTTACCCCGGTTCAAAACACGGGATCAGCGGAAAGCTGAACCAAACCCATGTGCATAAGACCATTGCGGATTTTTTTGAAAGACACTTATTAAACGACAAAAACGAAAGCCTTAAAAAGTAAACGACTTTAAAATAGCATTAACGAGGAACTATGAATCTCTATTTTCGTTTTATAATGCTTCTACTCACTTGGAAATCTCGCTCACGTCTTGATTTTTTTGAAGAAGGCCTGACCCCCTTTCGAGTTTTGCCCCTTGATCTTGATACCAACCGACATATGAACAACGGCGTCTACTTTTCGATCATGGATTTAGCCCGAATCGATTTGGTCTTTAGAAATGGCCTTTCCGCGATTATGAAAAAGAATCAATGGTACCCGGTTGTCGCCTCTCAGACCATTCGCTACCGCCGCTCTCTTTCTCCCTTTGAAAAATTCTTTGTAAAAACAAAACTTCTCGGTTGGGACGACCGCTTTTTTTATATCCAACAAAGTTTTGAATCTTCAAAAGGCATTGCGGCCCTCGCCGTCGTCAAAGGTCGTTTCCTCAAAAAAGAGGGGGGTGGGGTTTCACCGGCAGAAGCCGTGCAAGCCGCCAATATCAATCCCATTTCTCCCCTCCTTCCAGACTGGGTTGAGTCATGGACCAATTCCGAAGAAAAATCCTGGACCGAGTGGAATCAATCCTAAACTCAGACCCAGCTCCATTGAATTGAGAAAATGAGTTTAAGGGGCGTATGCCCATTCCTTAAAGAATTCAAAGATTTAGGGCATTTGCCCCATAGCCAAAGTCCACTTTTAGCCCGATGCTGAAGATCAAGCAGGAGGATTTTATGAACTTTGCATATTTACATCTCATCATTAACCACATCCCCATCATCGGGATTCCCGTTGCACTGGTGTTTTTAATCTATGGCATGCGGACTCAAAATAGGGTCATCGAAAGGTTTTCTTTGTTAGTTCTTTTTGCCATTGCGGCCATGGTTGTTCCGGTCTATCTCACGGGCGAGCCTGCCGAAGAGGCCGTCGAGCATTTACCAGGTTTTGCTGAATCCTTTATCGAATCCCACGAAGATGCAGCTAAGTTCTCTTTGGTTCTGACTCTTGCCGCTGGAGCACTGGCCTTTATCGCCCTGTGGTTGCAAAACTTTGAATTGAGACGACAACAAATAAATTTAGCCGTCCTAGGGGTAGCGACTATTGCTCTTTTAAGCCTTGGCTATACAGCTTATCTGGGCGGAAAAATCAGGCATTCTGAATTTCGTACCGATAGCGTAACTCAAGAAACTGGAGTACCTTCCTTTGAAAGAAAGGGTGGTGACGATGACTGAAACAAATCTCTCTTTAGCGGAGCGAAGACTGCTCACAGCGATACTTGCGATCATCGTTTTGCTTATGGGAGTGGATCTTTTCACGGACTCAAGCGAAGGGGTGCGCTGGTCCCATCTTGCGGTAGAGCTTTCGGTTGCCGTTGGAGCCTGCATTGGAATTTTTTTGCTGATGAGAGACTCATTTCACAAGTCACACAAATTGATTCAATCCCGTGAAATCATCCTTGCAAAAGAAAAAGAAACCGAACGATGGCGACAGGAGTCTCAAAAATACATCGAAGGCCTAGGTAAAGCGATTGATGATCAGCTGGCCCGCTGGTCACTATCGCCTTCAGAAAAAGAAGTCGCCCTTCTTCTCCTTAAGGGATTAAGTTTAAAAGAAATTGCCGAGATTCGAAAAACGGCTGAAAAGACAGTCCGCGCACATTCAGTTTCTATTTATTCTAAATCAGGACTCCGGGGACGCTCTGAGCTTTCGGCCTTTTTTTTAGAGGATCTTTTGCTGCCCTCTTTAACTTCTGAGAATCGATAGGCTGATATTTTTCGCCGGGTACATCTCAGTTTCCTCTATTGAGAATTTAGCAAAGTGATGATTTTTAAGTTAGCGATGTTTTTGAATGCGATCAAAGGTAGACTCCAGAGTTTTTTTGAGCTTATCAATGGCGCCATTGAATGCGAAATCAAGAGTTGAGGCGTTGTGGGAGACGGCTAAAGGTTGTCTTCCTTCGATTCGAACTTCAAGCAAACAACGCAGATCATGGGTTCCGTTTTTGGGACCGTTTTCGTCACTCATGTGAATTTCTATTCGTGAAATTCGGTCTGAAAAACGCTCCAATTGATCATTCAACTGCTCTTCAATTTGACTTAAAAATTCTTTGTTTCCCTCAATGTTATTGTCTGAATTAATTTGAATCTGCACGGCTTCAACTCCTTTTCTATTTTTTTAGTAGCGATAAATAGCCGCTAACCCTGTCGTTGTTGGCATCTGATGATCAGACATCATTATTAAGCGATGAACTTGATCGGTGATAGGAGCTCGCCAAGCACCTGAATTTTGTCTTGGGGCATATAAGATTTCACCGGGTATAAGTTCCGTATTAGCAACGACACAGCGAAAGGAATCATCTGTCACTTTCTCGATACCCCAATCCTTTTGAATCTTTTCGACGTCAAAAACAACACTCAAATAAGTTTTGAGTGGTTCATCTGAACTACTTGCAATTTCGCCTTCTATTTCTAATGAATTAAATCCAGGTGTGCAATTCTGATACGCAAGGGGCAGTATTAAAAGGGGAAGCCATTGCAAATATCTGCAGAGCTTTTGGAACATTTACTCCCCCCTGTTTTTACTAATCTATAGAATACCATTGAAGAGTCATAAAACAAGCTTCCCAAGGACTTAAGCCCCTTAATTCTCATTCTGAGATAGCTGACAGTTTGATTTTGACCAACAAATACTATTTATTTACTTAAGTCTCATAAAATCGATAATTTTAGTATGTGGTATAAAAGTCTAATCTACAGAATTTGAGTTTTCTTGATCAATCTCTAGAGATTCCATAGGGGTGCCAGATACCCCAAGACATTTATTGAGAAGGTGTTTCTTTTTTTGTAAACAAAGATCAAGTTCTTTTTTGGTATAGGTTTTGTTTTTAATCGAGCCCATACAAACGGTGAGACTATAGTCTACGTATTTATTGTTAGTTAGGCAGGCCTTAATTGCTGATGAGCTATAACGACCATTTCTAATAGTTGATTTGCACTGAGCTCGATATTTTGAACTATCCAGAGATTGACACACCTCAGAGGCCGACAAGGGTTTTCGAGGTGTACCTTGAGTATTCATTGAAAATAAAAGTAATAAAAGTAAATTAACCACATTTAATTTTTATCCAAAAATAGACTTTCCACAATACTAACTTTAAGAACCAGACTCTAAGTAGGCAAACGACCATTTATGGAATTGAATCAAAGTGAGACCCTAAGTTTAAATAAATGTGTTCTGATTAGGAGAGTGGGAACTTAGATTACCAAAGCCCAGGATTTGTAACTGGATAAGAAGATATAATCTTTTTCGCGCAATAGCAGACAGTTTTGTAATTGAGTTGGTTTCTCAGATGAGGGAGCGGTTTGTTAATTTCAT
>JBGSSY010000076.1:0-3759 GCA_041736775.1 Bdellovibrionales bacterium
ACGGCAGGCTTTGAGTATAGTTCAGGAATTATCCAATGGCAGGCTGCGACTTACTCTGAAGAAATTAATATTGGAACAACTCAGAAACGAGATCGTCGCGGTGTCCTTAAATTTGCGGTGAGGTTTTGATGAAAAGTCGAATAACATTTCAAGTTTTCATTTTTGCTTTTTTGATTTTTAATCTTGGTTGCAGCAAAAATCTTTTTGACGAAATAGCCGACAAAGACACCCCTGAAGCGATATTTTTTCAAGCGAAGCAAGAAATCAATAACAGAAATTATAGCCAAGCGATATTGCTTCTTGAAAGTTTGGATCCTTTATTTATGTCTGAACGTTCTCGCGTTCCTATTTTAGCTTCAGCTTATGCCGGGCGTTGTGGCCTCGAATTTTTATCTCTTCTGACCAATTTACAAAATATAAGCTCTTCAACCGTCATGGGCACTTTGATGGGAGCTTTTCCTCTCGCTCTAGCCTCACAAGTGGATGATTGTATAGAGGCTGAAAATATTTTGAGTAGCCTTGGTGATGCCTCTGCTCGCCTTGGGGATGAAAATCTTTTAATGGCATTTAATTCCTTTTCAAAAATTGGAACCATTTTATCTTCTTTGGCCGATACCGATGGCGATGGAGTGGTGGATGCTGGTTTTGATCAATGTGACAATACCGACTTGCCAGAGGCGATGGTTCGACAAATCGGAACCGGAATTGCCAATACACTTTTAAGTTTGGCATCAATTGGGACCAACTATGTGGACGATGCAGTTAATGATGTAACGGCTCTTTGTGCACTCGACCCCAATCTCAACGTGTTTTGTACAGCGACAGATCCTACTTCGTTCACAGCCATTGAAGTTCAGTTTTTAAGATATGCCATTGGCTCTAGTGATGTGGGTATCAACTCTTGTGGTGGGGATGATTTTTCAACTTGTGCAGTTAACAACCCGGTTTGCCCTTAGGAGAAAAGTGATTCAGTTACTTTTATTTTTCATTCTCTTGGTTCAAAAAGCACAAGCGGCTGATATTGGATTATCAGTACGAGCTTTAGGTATGGGAAATGCTTATACCGCTGTGGTTAACCATGGGGATGCGATTTTTTATAATCCAGCGGGACTTGCAAAGATGGAAGGGCTGCGATGGACCATTCTTGATCCGGCCTTTGGAGTAAATACCATTGACTCGATTCAAGACTATCTTGATATTGCAGAAGACTCCAGTGATCTCAACTCAATCATCAATGAGCTTTATGGAGAACAGGTCACGATTTATACCGGTGCAAAAAGTTTATTTTCAATCGGTGGTTTTGCTTTTGGTGCCTATGGTGTGGCGGATTCAAACTTTTTAATTAACAATCCTGTTTATCCTAATATTGATGCTAGTTATCGTTTGGATTATGGTTTTGTCGCCGGTTATGGACTCGAACTTGTCCCTCAAATGCTCAATCTTGGTTTACAAACCCGAAGGTTGACTCGTTCAGGTGGAACCATTCCCATTGGTGTTTCAACAATTGCCACCCTTGATTCTGAAGCCATCCAAGAGGAACTCAATCGGAGCGGAATAGGTTATGCCTTTGACTGGGGAGCGACTTTAACTTTTCCTGGTGCCCTTAAACCCACACTGGCTTTTAGTTGGAGAGATATGGGTAACACCTCTTTTAAACCCACGGGCTCAACCATGGCCCCCCAGCCCATTCAACAAGAGCAAATTGTGGGAATTGGTCTCAATTACGAAAGCTTACTGATGGATATTAGACCCACCCTTGATTTCCGTTTTTTGAATCAATCGGACATTCAATTGGGAAAAAAAATAAATATGGGTGTGGAGTTCAGTTGGCCGTTGATTGATATCCGCGGAGGATTTCATCAGGGCTATTATACCCTCGGTGCCAGTTTTGATTTATGGATGTTTCGTCTCGATGCAGCGACCTATGGAGTGGAACTCGGTGAGTATCCTGGTCAGCTCGAAGATCGACGTTATATGGTGCAATTAACCTTTGAGCTCGGATTTAATCCCGGTCAATTCTCCTTTTTTAAGTTAGAGCGTCCCAGCGCCGGAAGTCATTCACGCAAATTGCGTCGTTAAGTTTTTTTGCACTCTCTCAGAGCATAACGCCCTACAAAACAGTGATGAATTAAAACCGGACTATGTTAGTCTCACTTCATGCTCAATTGTCATATTTTACCTCAGCCTGATTTAAAGTCTCAGGTCTTTGAAAGGTTTTTGGATCAAGATGTTCAGTGGATCGTCAACGACTTAGAAACGAAATTTTCTTTACAAGCTCAGCTGCGTGCTAACTCGCTTAAAAAAAAGAGCGGTTTACCTGTTCAAAATGAAAATCAAGCTTTTGGCTTTTTAATCGGTGAACCTGTTTTGCGCGCCAGTGAGTTGTGGCAAAAACTTTTACTCAAAGTTGATCCCGATTGGCAGGTGCTTTCGCCTCAGTTTGCCCAGTTTATTTTGGAAAAATGGATTCAAGAAATCCTGCTTAAAAAAGATCTTAAACTATCGGCCAAAGATTTTCGTAAAGCTTATCAAACCATTGGACAGATTTTGCCGCTGCTCAGCCACTTTCAAGGTTCAGAGGCTATGGAAGAATGGTTTGAAGAGAATAACGAAGCTCAAGAGAGATGGTTTGATTGGTATCTTCTTGGAAAAGAGTTGTGGGCTCGGTTTTATGAAAAAAAAATGATTCCTCAGGATTGGATGAAAGGGGTTTTGATTAATGAATCCTTTCAATCACTCACTTCAAATCACTATGTCTTTGATCTTGGCTTTGATATTGATGATGTCGAATCAGAACTAATTGTTAATATCAGTCGTTTGTGTGATGTGGATGTTCTCATCCCTGATTCAGAATCAGCCCGAATTTCTTACACTCATCTTTTACAAATTTCTCAGGTTCAAAATTATGAAAAAGATGATTTAAAAACAAAAAAAGTCTTCAAAAAATTACCCACTATGCTTTCAGAAGTTAAAGATGCTGTCGGAGTTATCCGAGAATGGCTCGATCAAGAGTATAAGCCTGAAGACTTGGCTCTTGTTTCGCCAGTCATTGAAAACTATTGGCCGACCCTGAGTGAATACCTTATGGCAGAAGGTATCCCTTTTGATAAAAAAATTCTCACGCCCCTTTCACAAATTGAGGTTTATCAAAACTGGCTCTCACGCATGCGCCTCGCTCTGAATGAAGGAAGTGGACTTGACGGTGAACAAATTCTTTATTCACAAAATGAGACACCCCCCTTGTCTTTTGTGAATTATCATTCCTCTTTTCAAAACGTCTATGACATTAGTGATTTCAAAAGATCTGATGTTGTTCAAAAGTGGATTCCAGAAAAGTCTGATAAAAATCAACTGATCAGCTTTGATGAATTTATGGAGTGGTCTTTTTCTTTAGCCCCTCTCAAGGACTGGGAAAGCCTTCGTGAAGTGTTTCAAAGTTTTGATGATGCCAAGTCCTCTAAAGAAAGCTTAACCCGTGGTCGTTGGTTTGATTTTTTCGAAATTCATCTCTCGCGCAGTGAAAAAAAGATCAAGGATGCAAATCCACAGGGAATCCATGTTCTGTCGGTGACCGCAGCCATGGGGAGACCGCTCAAGAAGATCTATGTCCTTGGGTTGACGGAAAACCATCTCACTGAAAATCAAAACACTTCCCTTCATTGGCGTGATATTGAATCGATAGAATTAAAGTTTGGTTTTAGCCTTAACTAGTCTTGATTTACCTGATGATGTTTTGGATATAAGAAGTTCAGAAAAATT
>JBGSSY010000096.1:0-13097 GCA_041736775.1 Bdellovibrionales bacterium
CAAAAGGGGCGTTGAAGTGAATGAAATTGCTTCTGTGATTAACTCCACTTTTGGCGGAGTGGTTGCCGCTCAGTACACCGATCGTTCGAGACGATTTGATATTTGGGTGCAACTCAAAGAAAGCGACCGTGAAAAAATCGAAAATCTCGATCAAATTTTAATTCGAAACAACCGAGGTGAGTTACTCCCCCTAACAGACGTGGTTGACGTTGTTGAAACCCAAGGGCCCCAACAGATCTTTAGGCAGGATCGAATCCGAGGATTACGAGTCGATAGTGATTTAGCGACAGGAGTTCGTTTAGGAGAGGCCGTTGCAAAAGTTCGTGAACTCTCCAAAAAAATTGTTCCCGAAGGATATTTTATTCGCTTTAATGAAACTCCCGATTCAAAACTGATGGAAATCTTAACGGTCATGATCCTTGGTCTCATCATTGCTTATATGATTTTGGCCATACAGTTTAATTCTTTTCTCGATCCCATGATTGTTTATCTGGCTATTCCCTTTGGTCTTACCGGTTCATTTTTTGCTCTGCAAATGGGAGGACAATCATTGAACGTCTATAGTGCGATTGGCATTATGCTGACCATGGGGATCGTTAAAAAGAATTCAATTTTACTGATTGAATTCACCAATCAGCTTCGTGATCAAGGTTTATCACTTCACAAGGCCTTGCTTGAAGCTTGTCCCATTCGACTTCGACCCATATTAATGACAACGGCATCCACTTTGGCTGCCGCACTTCCCCCTGCATTGGCAATAGGACCAGGAAGTGAATCGCGTATTCCTATGGCTCTCACTGTTTTGGGAGGAGTGACTTTAAGTACTTTTTTTACTCTGTTTCTTGTGCCCGTGGTTTATAGTTTACTCAATCCCCACCGACGTATCCCCTTTCAAGAAGATGAAAAAATGAGTGAACAAAAATAAAAATTCAAAAGATAAGTAATTTGCTTTTATCTATTAATTTTTAACTTATCATTTTATTTTTTTGATTCTAATTTTAGAACTTTTTTTTAGATATTTTATCTTCATTTATTATTCTTTAATTTTAATCTCTAATTTCTTCTTATTTTTATCTTATGACTTTACAGTTATTTTTTTCAAATTTTTTATTCATTTAATTTGTTTAATTTTTATTAATACTCCTATTTTTTTAATCTTTAATAATTTCCAAATCTTTGTCAGGCTTGGCGTAGGAAAACCGCGCAAGAGATTTTAAGGAGTGGTAATCGTCAAGGCCAGTGACGACAGCGCTCTCCGCTTGATGAAAATCGATAGAACCATCAGACCTTAACAAAGTTTCATCAATATGAACTTCAACCAGTTCACCGATAACAAATTCGGTGTCATTAACATCAAGGTGAATGACTTGAACAAGTTTGAGGCCAAGGCGAATTCGGGATTCTTGAACATAAGGCGCTTTAAAATCATTTTCATAATGGGGAGTCAGGCCGGTGGCTTTAAACTCAGAAGTCTCTTTTGGATAACGGGCACTGGTTTGGTGGGCGGGAGCAATCATTTCATGGGTGACGTGATTGAGAGTCCAAAAACCAGACTCCACAATATTTTCAAAGCTGTGTCTTCGGGCAGAGCGGGGCCGAATGATCATGCCCATCAGTGATGGGTTGGCTCCCAAGTGCATAACAGAACTGACGATGCTGAGATTTTCCTGTCCCAAAAGATCAGTGGTGCCCACGAGGAGAGCGGCTTTAGGGCCTGACAAACAGTTGATCAAATGAGTTCTAAAGTTTTTATCAAGGCCGTCAAATTCTTCGTTCAAAAATGTCTTCATAACTTCTCTACTTTCACGAATATTCACTGAGTTCACTTTTCAAAGATGAATTTGTTAGTCTCTTTCAAAGTGAAATTGATTCGTTCTTTGCTCTCAAACGACCACGGTCGTATTTTGATAAAAGTCATTTTAATTTCGATAAACCACTTTGCTGAGTAAATGGATCTCTTCGCTAAAATCATCTTGAGGAGAAATATCTTTGAGGAGAGGGATCAAGGGTTTTTTTATGTAATTGGTGTAGAACGGTTCGTGAAAGTTAACCGGGAATTGGGCAATCGCCCAGTCAAGATCAAGATCATCTTTCAGCTGAATGGAATCTAACATTCCCCAAAAACCCTCTTTATGGGTCACTCGAAGACTTTCAGCCAAAATATTTTTTCGATTTTTAAAGGGAAGCTCATGATAAAGGAACACAGAAACAACCACATCAAAGGATTCATCTTTAAAAGGGAGGTGTTCCGCATCGGCCACCATAAAATCAATATTTTTATAGTCTAAACTTTTTTCTTTAGAATACTTAATATAATGAGGGCTCAGATCAACTGCAATAATTTGGCTTTGGGGAAAGGTCTCTGCGAGTAAACGAGTGAAGACACCGGTTCCAGAACCTAATTCAAGGATTTTAATTTTCTTTTTACTTTTCATTTTATCTTTAATCGGCTTGATCAAGCGTCGTCGCATAGGATTAGCAAGACCGCGAAAAAGTATTTCAACTTGATGCTCGTAAAGCGCAGCCGATTTTTCTGAGAGATATCCATCGGTCTGATGATGAAAATTGCGTTGGTAATACTCGGGGTAATCCTTAAGATCTTCAACTTGTTTAGAAAACTTTGTGGTTTGATTCCATCGTCTTCTCAGTGAGCTCAAAGAACCGTCAGCTAAAATTTCAAAATATTGAAGAAAATGTTTTGCAGAAAATTCGGGAGTCAGAGTCGTTAAATTGTAATATCCTTCGGCGGCATCGAGAGCATCTTGCTGAAGCAATTTTTCAGTTTTTTTGAGAATGAGACTTTGATCTTCACGAGTAAAGGTCGGTATTTTTTGACCTGTAATGATACGATTCATCAAAGGGAGAGGAAGGCTTTCAAATGTGTAGGCGAGAGCTCTTAAACGATTGATCGTTAAGGCCGTGAGACCAACACTTTTTTTCTTGATAAGCTCTATTGGTAAATTCAATTTCAACTCCCTGACCAATACACTGTCGAGATTCCGCAGAGCAGAGTCAACTTGAAGTCAACCGGGTGGTTGATCTCTTATTGCTCCTGAACGCAATACACTTCTCACTTTCAAACAATATAAACACTAATGAAATAAGGTAGTTAGACAATACTACACTTATTTGTTCACATTATCTTGAACTATCATACTACCTTTGTTAAACTAAATAAAGAGAAATGAGGCCAGTATGGTTTTAAGTGAGTTTGCTCCTTCTTCGAAGTTGAAAGTCTTTTACGATGGTCTTTGTCCTGTCTGTTCAAAAGAAATCGATATCTATCGTCGTAAAGACAAAAGTTCTCAGATTGATTTTATTGATATCACAACCTCTCGTTTTGACAGTAAAGCCGAGAAACTGGATCCTGACCATGTGATGAAGGTTTTCCATGTTAAAACGGCCCAAGGAAATATCATCACCGGCGTAGACGGATTTGTAGAGATCTGGAAAACCCTTGGAATTTTTAAACCTCTACAGAATATGACTCAGTCACCAATCACAAGGCCACTCTTTGACTGGGGCTATGTTTTATTCACCAAGATTCGCCCCTTTCTCAGAAGAAAAGAATGCGTAACTGATCGTTGCGAGTTAAAACATTAATCAAAAGGAGATCAACATGATCCGCAAATTGAGTTTAAGTCTTTTTACAATATTCTTCATCTTTGGAGGTCAAATGAGCGAAGCCGGTTTTTATGATAGCAAAATTAATTCAATTTCAGGTCAATCGATGGACTTATCGGCCTACAAGGGGAAACCCGTCCTTTTAGTGAACATCGCAACTCAATGTGGTTATACACCTCAATTAAAAAGTCTCGAAACACTTTACCAAAAATACAAAGATAAGGGACTTGTCGTAATTGGCGTTCCAAGCAATGACTTTGGAGGACAAACCCCGCAAGAAAATAAAGATGTCAAAAAATTCTGTGAACTGAATTATGGAGTCACTTTTCCTCTCACCATAAAAACTGTTGTTAAAGGCAAAGACAAACATCCTCTCATCACCCATCTGATTTCAGAATCCACTGACAAAAATGAAATCGGATGGAACTTCGAGAAGTTTTTAGTTGGAAAAGATGGAAAAGTGGTTGGAAGATACAGTTCGTCTGTAAAGCCTGAAGACAAAGTCCTCGATGATAAGATCGCAGGGCTTTTGAAATAATGCTTATCAAAGAAGGCGGTCAGTATTTAGTGACCGGAGCCAGTTCTGGAATTGGACTGGCTCTCACTGCTGAACTTCTCCAAAAATTTAATCCTTCTCAAATTTTTGCCACCCATCGATCAACGAGTTCCATGGATGGTCTCAACCAGTTGCAAAAAACTTTTACAGACCGTTTACAACTCGTCTGTTTGGACGCACAAAAAGAGGCTGATTACTTACATCTGGCAGAACTCATTCAAAGCACCCATCAACCCCTTGATGCTATTATAAATTGTATTGGTGTGTTGAACGAAAATAAGGATCCACGTCTACCTGAAAGAAAAGTGGAAGATTTTGATCACCAGACACACCTTGAAATTTATCAAACAAATACCCTTCCCACTTTGTTTTTGGCTAAACATCTTAAAAAGAATCTGATGAAGAGTGAGCGACCACTTTTTATGAGCCTATCGGCTAAAGTGGGAAGTATCGGAGACAATCAACTCGGAGGTTGGTACAGTTATCGAATCTCTAAGGCCGCACTCAACATGGCGGTTAAAACTTTGGCTGTTGAATTCAAAAGACTTAACAAAAATTCCACCCTCTTTGTGCTTCACCCAGGAACGACTGACACAAAAATGACCCAAGACTTTCTTCCTTCAGCTCAGAAGAAATACACAATTCACTCACCCCTGCAAACAGCCGAAAATATAGTCTCACTTTTTAAAAACCTAGAAAGTGAGCAGGCCCATGATCGTTTTCTTTCTTATGATGGTTCACCGATTCCTTGGTAAAAGGGTGAAATCGACCCAGTAAATATTTCAGGAATTCTGTTAAGTTTACATATCTCATCTCTAATCCTCGATCTAATACCGACCTGATGTTACCATTTTAACTTCTGATGTTGCATTAGGAATTCTGATCGAAAATCTATCTTCAAGTTTCGGTCTGACTTTTCAACAAAAGAACTAGGACAGGTTTTCACGTTATATCCTTTGGGGGGATTTCAAATGCATCGTCTCTTTTTTTTAGCCCTTATTTTTCTTTCTTCTCTCTCACAGGCCAGCTTAAAAAAATATCCCGCATTGTTTAAAGCGGGTGATATGCAAATCTCAACTTTTGAGCAATTTGATAAAAGAGTCCGTGAAACTTTTCCTGAACTTGAGCTTCGATATGAAGAACTGGAAACAGTGACTTATAATGAAAAAACTTACAAAGGTTTAAACCTCACCGCCCACGGAATTATGGGTGGAACAAAGGTGACTCAAAAGTTAACTTACATACTTCTCCATAAAGATCTTTGGCGTTTGACTTTTATTAACGGTGAAACATGTATTCTTGGAGAGCTTCTGAGAAATAATCAGTGGGTTCAGGATTGGGCTTGTGAAACTCTTGAATACCCCGTTGGTGGAGCTTTTGCTGATATTTTTATCATCGACAATGACCAGGTTGATCTTAAGTCTCTTTCTCAATCTTGGGGACGAGAGGTGGTATTAAATAACACTGCACAAGAGAGCCCCCCCGTAGAAAAAACTCTCACTCTGGGAGATTTAAAAAAGAAATTTCAAGATGAAGGATCAACTTGGGAAACTCAAACCACAACCTGGATCAATCAACTTGTTGAAAATGCCTCTGCAAAACCTGGTCTGAATATTCGTGTGACAGGCTCCCTTGATTCTGAGTATCGGTTTGATCAATCTTTCCTGTATTTTGTCGATGGAGAACTCCTTCGCCTTAAAGAAATCAGTGGAAAACTTTGTCGATATGTCGAAAGAATGAAAAAAGATATTTGTGAGGACGCTTATTATCCCACCAAAGCGACGCCCTTCCCTATGCTATTAGTCAATAGCTTGGAGCTTTCTTCTTCGACTTCTGCTCTGTCGAATGAAGATACACCACTCGTTGTTGAAACGAATTCTGCAAAATTCTCATGTGGTCATTTAGCCGATAACTTTTTGACTGCGATGAAGTTCCATTTTGAACGTGGAATTTTTACAGCTCAAGATATCCAGAATTATCGCAAGGCTATTTCTCAGCTCGCCATGGTCTCCGATCCACAAAGACTTTTTTTGTCAGAAGCCACATTTGAAAATTACGAGAAAATCAATCAAGCACCTTATGCTTATGATCAAGAGCTCGAAGCTCTTAAAGAGCAAATGAATCTCGGCTCTCGCGGAAACTGTGATTCTTTACTACCTCTTGTAGAAGAATTGAAAGAAGAAATACTCTCTCAGAATCAAAATATATCTGCCTTAATCTCTTTCATTGAAGAGCATCAATTTCAACCCGAACAAATTGAGCTCAATCTTCATAGGCTGGACGAACGAGCCCAACAATATTGGCCAGTCATAAAATTGAGTTCAGATCCTGCTTTGCGAGCTTTTCCTCAGAAGGCCATTGATGTTGGTATTGGTAATTTGCGACAGTATATGAAACAAACAGTGGATCGAATGAGCGACCCTGAAGAGTTGCTAACTGCGGCTTTTGTTAAACAGGATGCTTACTCACAATTGCTTAATGAATCTTTGGTTCTCCAAACTGGTGATACATTAAACGGGGTTTCAAAAAGAAAATATTTTGGTTTACAGGTCGCTTCTGGATATAAAAATCATTACATTGCTTCTGTCCATCCCGATACTAAAAAACGCGGGAATATTCTTGTTGGTGATCAAATTATCTCGCTCAACGGTCGGAAGGCCAGTGAAATGACCGCGAAAAATATTGACGATATTTTACTCAACATCAATCAGCCCCTCAAATTTATATTGGATCGAGATGGTGTTCAGATTGATGTTGAGCTGAATTCCGACTTTATTGACCCCCTTAAATCCGTTTATTCTACTGAGCTTGTTGGCCCATCTCCAGAGAACCAGTATTTAAAGATTAAAATTAAATCTTTCGAGGCCGGTTTAGCAGAAAGTCTTCTTTCTGAAGTGAAGAGCTTAATGAATAATCATTCGATTAGAGGTTTTATTGTTGATCTTCAGTCTAATCCGGGTGGAAATGCTCAAGAAGCTATTTACATCCTCAGTTTCTTTATCAAAAACCAGAATCTGTCCTATTATCGTTTAGGCTCTCGATCCCTAGAAACGGCCGAAGCCTTGAGAAGTGTCGATGAATTTTATATCTCCGATTCGCTTCCTTTGGTTGTGCAAGTTGATGGATTCAGCCAAAGTGCTTCAGAGATTTTTGCGAGCACGATTAAAGATCTTAATCGTGGTCTTATCATCGGTGGTAACACTTATGGAAAATTAGTGGGACAAAATTACTTCCCCGTGACTCTGAGTAATCAGCGCACTTTGGGAATGGTTATTACAACGACTGAGTATTTTTCACCGTCAGGCCAAAGCCTGAATGGAAAAGGGATTCAACCCCACGTCCTTATTTATTCTGGATCAATGAACAAAAACTCGGACGGCACAGGTGAGGGTAAAGATTATTCCGTCTCTGAACAGCCTTTTCAATATCCTGATATGGTTTCAACCCATAGACTCAAGACCATCAAAGAGAGTCTTCTCCTTGATCAAACGGATATTGATCTTGCGACACTTGAAATTCTGAATGCCACTGAAAATATCGCCTTTGCGCAAAAATAAGGATTAGACTTTTAAAAGAATCTGATCCCAATTCTCAGTATCAGCAGCGTTGACAGGACGATGAAGTACCGTCGTCTTGTTGTTTTGCACTAAATAAATTCCACCCAGTTGAAAACCATCTCCTTCAAGCGGCCCAATGCCATATTTGAAAAGTGCGCCTGAAAAAATCCCTTTTTTAAGGACATCAAGTCCAAGAACTTCATTAAAACTTCCACGACGGGCTGATAAAGCTTTGTAGAATTTCTTCTGTGGGTCGGAAATGAAAAGAACTTCTTTGAGTTGAAACTCTTTTTGCATCAATTCGGAGGACAAATCATCTCCCATATGAACCACCACTGGCAAGAGTCCTTTCGCAATTATATTATTAAGTTGTAATGTTAAGCGCGACAAACTTTCACGACAAAATGTGCAACCCCGATGACGAACCAAAATAAACAAGAGCGATTTTTCTTGGTGAGTTGAGAGTTTTGGATGATTTTTGATCAGCTCGATTATGCTTTGAGATTCCATAAAGACTCACTTTCGAATAAATTTTATAGAGACAGGATCCGTTAATAAAAGAGATCCCTATTTATTTATGAAACAGAAGATGAAATTATTTGGGACAGCCATTGATTGACCTCACCGGCATGGGTGTAGTTAATCAAATGGTGTCCGCCTCCAATCACCTGGGCCTCATCTTCATGAGTATACTGTATGAAAGAGTCATGTTCACCGCGAATCTGGTAAACGGGCATTTCAAATTCTGAAGGGTTAAATTCGTAATCCCACCGACTGATCGCTTGACTGGCCCATTTAAAAAAGGAGAAGTCGATATCGGTAATCATTTGTTGAAGCCAATCTATCTCCTGACTTTTAAGGTCTTCTTTGCTCATCAACTGAGGAAGAGCAATATTTTTTAAACCCATCCTCACCACACCCTCAGGCAGGTTTTGTAGCATTTGATTTTGAAGTTTAAAGAGGGAGCTGATCTCTTGATAGCGACGATTGGACGAAATAAGGAAAACCGACTCAAAAGGAAGATGACGAGCTAATTCCAGGGCCACTTGACCGCCAAAGGACATACCACCGATTGAATCACCCCTTTTAAAATCAAAAACCTTTGACCAACGAAGGGCATATTCAGAAAGACTTTCAGCTTCAAGAGGAGCCAACCACTTTGGGACCACAATGTGATTGATCGCTTGTATTTGATACTGGAACATCTTTTCGTTGGCCCCTAAGCCGGGCAATAAATAGAGTCTTCCCATAAACACACCTCTTTGTTCAAAGTATCATGAACAAATGTGAGTTCAAATAAGTTTTAAATTGACGAATAAAAGCAGGTACTTATTGCATAATGGCTGTCGCTTGTGGGCGAGGGGCTTCAGTATCATCCAAAATAATAAGATGGTTTGACAGCTCATTGGCATTTTGTGATTCGGCAGGGAAATGGGTTTTAAGCAGTTCACCACAGAGTTCAATGGCATCGCAGTAACCTTGACCCAGCTTTTTATTTTTAATTCCGCCGACTAAGAGGTTGACGACTTTTTGCCAATCCTCGTTTTTGAGTTTTTCTGAGATGGGATCATCGCCCAAGACTAAAGCGCGATGTTCATCGAGAGATATAAAAATCAGTATGCCGGTTGATCGATGGGTATGATGAATTCTTTGGATAAAAAACTCATTGAGTGCACGGCGGTCCACTTGCAGAGCTAAATCATTTTTGGGAGTAAGCCATCGCAATAATAAAGGGAGGGGCGATAAAAAATAAAGCAGAAGAAAAAAAATCAGAGCATTCAAAGCAAAAATAAAAGAGGATGGAATCTGTAAAAGATCCATCTGCCAGAGAAAAAAATCAAAGGCTAAATGGAACATGATGAGAATAGCGGCAATGATAAATGGAACATGACCACTGGTCGCTGACCGCCGGGCAATAATAGGTACAACTTCACCCATAGTGTGTCTTTCAACTTCAGCTACTTTTTTTTCAATCCTTATTAAATCTTCTTGGCTTAAATAAGACCTTAGCCACTTTGGTATTTCCATCACCAGCCTCCTGAGGCACCGCCGCCGCTAAAACCACCGCCACCACCGCCGCCGAAGCCTCCACCACCAAATCCGCCGCCACCGAAACCGCCGCCGCCAAAGCCCCCACCATAATAACGACGAGAGCCACCACCCCAGCCCGAAAACAGGGAGAGAATGAGGAAGATAAAAAAGATGATTATCACAAAAAGATCAGAGCCCCTTGAACTGACAGGGGCACTTCTCCGAAAGGAAGTGGATTCAAAATATTTTTTAAAATCTGTTTCGGGATCAGCGGATTGTAAAATTCGAATCACACCTGAGGTTATAGCTGACTGAAAATCACCTTTTTTGAGAAAAGGGACAATGTCTTCATCAATAATCCGACGACTTCTTAAGTCAGTTAAATTTCCTTCAAGTCCCTGACCCACTTCAATTCTCAGCTTGCGATCTTCAACAGATAACAGTAGCAGAACACCCTTGTCTTCTTTTTGACTTCCCAGTTTCCATTGATCAACAACTTTTATCGAAGCCTCTTCAATCGGTACGCCCTCAAGTTGGGTCAAGGTAAGAACGGCCAATTGAATTCCGGTTTGTCGATCGACCTCAGCAAGACGTCGATTTAAATCGTCTTCAAAACGCTCTGAAACCACTCCTGCATAATCATTAATATGATTTTTAAGGGCAGGAACTTTAAAGTCCTGAGACCATGCCACAGGACTTATAAAGAAGAGAAGAGGTAAAATCTTAATAATCATTAAAACTTAACTTCAGGAGTTTTTTCAACATTCTCCCCTTCAGCCACATCCCACTGAGGCATTTTCTCAAATTTGAAAAATAAGCTGTTGGTGAGATTGGTCGGAAAGACAGTCACTAAATTATTAAAGTTTTTAATGGTTTCGATGTAACGTGATCGAGCCACAGTGATTCGATTTTCTGTCCCTTCCAGTTGAGCTTGAAGGTCCCTAAAATTAGCGTCGGCTTTTAAGTTGGGATACTGTTCAGAAATCATCATAAGGCGCCCAAGGGCTTGACTGAGTTGACCTTGTGCTTGTTGAAACTCAAGCATTTGACTGGCACTGGCCTTAGTGGGATCGATTGTCATTTGTGTGGCTCTTGCCCGGGCTGAAATCACCGCTTCAAGAGTTTCTTTTTCATGAGAAGCATAACCCTTAACCACAGAAACAAGATTAGGAATCAAATCGGCACGACGCTTATATTGACTTGTCACTTCTGCCAACTGAGCCTCAACCGCATTCTTCGCTTGAGGAATAGACTGCACCCCACACCCCGTCAAAAAAGAAACCAAAATCATCGAACTCAAAAGCATTGAAATTTTTTTCATACAACCTCCGAAATTTATTACAACAAACTCATCCAACAACGTTCAAAGAGTCGTTGCTTCCGACTCAAGTTGCAAAAAGTTGACACAATCTAACAAACTCCCCACCCACAAGCAATCCCTGAGTCGATGTCGGCCAAGCAGGAGCTGTGCCCTTTAAAAACCTCAACTTAAAAAAGTAAAATTCTACAATCCATCAAAGTTCAGAAAAATCCATTGTCAGGGAAAGAGTCCGTTGATAACTGTTGTTCTATGGCTAAAGCGATTCAAAATGTGTACAGCGATGTAACTCGCGATATTCGAGTGGAAGTTGTGCCGATCTATGTTCCTGAGCAGAATCACTTTGTGAATCAACATCTTTATACCTACAATATCTCGATTACCAATCTCTCTTCACAGCCTTGCCAACTTTTGCGACGTCATTGGACCATTGTTGATGGGATTGGTAAAAAAGAAGAAGTGGATGGTGATGGTGTGATTGGCCAGCAACCGGTTATACAGCCTAACGAAACTTTTCAATACTCTAGTTTTTGTCCACTCCCCACAACCACTGGAAGCATGCGGGGTCATTTTGAGTTTGTGGATCAGAACATGGAAAAGTTTATGGTTCGAGTTCCCCTTTTCTTTCTAAGACCAGACGCTCTTCACTAATTCCTTAAATCTTTCGAATTCAATTGAGTTATGACATAAAGCTTTCTTCTGGCCATAGGGAGGAGTTTTTGCTTTAATGTCCAAGGTGTGGGAACTGATACTTTTGCCCACCCTTTGAAAGGATTCTATGGCAACGAAGATTATCTACACAAAAACTGATGAGGCTCCCGCTTTAGCCACCCAATCTTTACTTCCCATCCTTCATTTTTTTGTTAAAAGTGCAGGGGTTGAAGTTGAACTCAAAGACATCTCTTTAGCGGGAAGAATTCTTTCATTGTTTCCTGATTCTTTAAAAGACAATCAAAAAGTCAGTGACGATCTCAGTGAACTTGGTGCCTTGGCCCAAACTCCTGAAGCCAATATTATTAAACTTCCAAATATCAGCGCTTCTGTTCCGCAATTACAAGGAGCAATCAAAGAACTTCAGTCCCAAGGTTTTGCCATTCCAAATTATCCAGAGAATCCGCAAAACGATCTGGAAAAAGAAATTAAATCCCGTTATGCCAAGGTGCTTGGAAGTGCGGTGAATCCTGTCTTGCGCGAAGGAAATTCTGATCGCCGGGTGGCTCAGTCGGTGAAACAGTATGCTAAAGCCAATCCCCACAGCATGGGTGTCTGGAGTTCGTCTTCAAAAAGTCATGTTTCGTCGATGAATCAGGGCGACTTTTACGGAAGCGAAAAGTCTTATGTTACAGAACATAAAAAAACAGTCCGAATTCAGTGGATTGGTGAGGATAATCAGCCACAGATTTTAAAAGAAAAACTTCAGCTTCAACCCGGTGAAGTGATTGATGCCTCTGTGATGAGTCTGAATAAACTCCGTTCTTTTTTAAAAGAGCAAATTCAAGACGCCAAAAATAAAGATGTTCTTTTTTCTCTCCATCTTAAAGCCACAATGATGAAGGTCTCTGATCCTATTATTTTTGGAGTAGCAGTTGAAGTTTTTTTTGAAAATGTCTTTCTAAAATTTGGACCCGAATTAAAGGCAGCCGGTGTTGATGTCCGCAACGGTTTTGGCGATCTACTGTCAAAAATAAATAAAATGCCCGCTGATCTCAAACAAAAAATTGAAAAAGAAATTGAGATTTCTTTTAATGAAGGGCCTGCATTAGCTATGGTCGATTCAGAAAAAGGAATTACCAACCTTCATGTTCCAAGCGATGTCATAATCGATGCCTCTATGCCTGCCGCCATTCGCTCCTCTGGAAAGATGTGGGACAAAAATGGACAGCTTCAAGATATGAAAGCTGTAATACCTGATCGTTGTTATGCCAGTGTTTACCAAACCACAATTGATTTTTGCAAAAAAAATGGAGCTTTTGATCCAAAAACCATGGGAAGTGTTGCCAATGTTGGATTG
>JBGSSY010000178.1:0-14660 GCA_041736775.1 Bdellovibrionales bacterium
GGGGAACGTAGAACTTGGGCTTCATAGTTGTTTTCTCCGGCGTGATTAAAGTGTTTTGCAACAACAATCAAACCAAGGAATTTAAACAATTATGAGGCCTTTTTTATTAACTAGACCCCCACATAAACTGTATTGAACCCATTAAGTCTATAAACAGTACTTTTTTGCTTAATCTATAAACCATACTATTTTTGTTTAATGTGTTTTAAACAAAAAACTTTCGCTTTCTGTCAGCTTACGAGATAATGTTTTGCGATCAATTCCAAGCTGTTCTGCTGTTTTGACTTTGAGCCCATTGTTTCGCTTTAGGGCAAATTTAATATATCTTGCGGTTAACTCTTCAATCCGAATCACATTAGCTTCAGGGATGACGAACTGGTTTTTATTGGATTCTAAAAAAAGTTCTGGTTGAGTAGTGTTCTTCGCCATTGATTCATAATTATCAAACAACAAGTCGTCAGGCCCAATAATTCGGGAATTACAGAGAACGACAGAGCGTTCAATTAAATTTTCAAGTTCTCGAACATTTCCTGGCCAGGGGTTGTTGGTTAAAAGCTCATAAGCTTCATCTGAGAATCCTTGCACATTGAGATTATTCAAAGTTGAGTATTTACGCAGAAAAAAATCAGCCAATGGCTTTATATCTTCTTTGCGTTCCATTAAGCTTGGTAGTTTGATGGGAATCACATTGAGTCGGTAAAAGAGATCCTCACGAAAGCGATTTTGTGAGACTTCTTGACGTAGATTTTTATGAGTTGCAGAGATCACTCGGCAATCAATTTTGCGACTCTCATTTTCGCCAATTCTTTTAATTTTTCTCTCTTGGAGAACTCGCAATAACTTGGCTTGAAGATTTAAATTAAGGTCGCCGATTTCATCAAGGAAGAGGGTTCCACCCTGGGCGGCTTCAAAAAGGCCTATCCGCCTCTCTATAGCACCGGTAAAGGCCCCTTTGTTATAACCAAATAGTTCTGCTTCCATTAGGCTATCAGGAATGGCTGAGCAATTAACAGCAATAAAGGGTTTGTTCCGTCTTTGACTAAATTGGTGAATCGCTTGGGCGATCACTTCTTTTCCAGTTCCACTTTCACCCAGTATAAGAACATGGGCGTTGCTATTGGCCACACGTTTTGCAAAATTTATGGTCTGAAGAAAGACCGAACTTTTTCCGACAATTGTCTCTAAAAAGGGTGTGGATTCTGTATGAAAATCTAATGTCTTTTCTTGTTCAGATTCAAGGGCCTTATCAACTAAATTTTGTAAAGACGCTAATTTGAGGGGTTTGTACATACAGCCATAGACACCTGATCGATCTGCCTCAGTCTGAATGGAGTTATCTTTTTGCCCAGTCACAATAATAAAAGGAGTTGAGCTGCCCTGTTTTTTAAGGGACTGAGAAAGTTCCATGCCAGTCATTTTAGGTAAACATTGATCACTGACAATAATATCACATTGAGATTTATTTTTTGTCAGTGACTCGTAGGCCGTTTCGGCATCACCAAAAGAGGAAATTTCATAGCCTTTTGACTTAAAAAAATGTCCTATGAGTTCACGCATGCATTGGTCATCTTCAATTAATAAAATTTTGCGATGGGTATTCATCATTACTGTACCTTCCATAAGCCACCCCATCGAACAGATCCTGGTAGTAATCGATAAAGGATCAAATTAAGCCAATGGGTGGGAATAATTCGTTTTAACATGTTAAAAAGGTGGGCATCGAGTGTGCCATAAACTTTCAATGGTGTTTTCTTTCGGTCAATATTAGAGATAATTTTTTTTGCCACTCGGTGAGACGAAGTGGTTGAGTAGCGCATGAGCTTTTCAATAAAAGGCACCATGGACTGATAATATTCGGAGTGGGGTCCTTTTAAGAGAGAGCTAATATTCGCTTTAGGAGTCATTAAAACTTTTTTGTAAGCCTCTGATTTAATAAATCCCAGTTCGATAAGGTTAACTCGAATACCAAAGGGCCTCGCCTCATACCACAAAGCCTCTGTGGCCCCTTCAAGGGCATGTTTTGAGGCACTGTAAGAACCCATAGTCGGCATTCCCATTATTCCTGAAACTGAAGATACATTAATGATATGACCATTTCTTTGCTCGCGCATGATGGGTAATACGGCACGAATTAAAGCCATAGGTCCAAGATAATTGGTTTTAATCTGTAAGAGCTCGGTATTTGAATCCATATGTTCAACCACTCCACGGTAGCAGACGGCCGCATTGTTTATAAGGACATCAACGCTACCCCATTTGCAACAGACATGATTCACCAGCGAGTAAATCTCATCTTCATTGGTGACATCAAGGAGGCGAATTTCAAAACGATCTGTGGTCGGGTATCTTTCTCTGAGTTCACAAATCGAGTGACTACGACAGGTTCCTATCACTTTAAAATCTTGTCTGTTGTAAAGCATTTCTATCAATTCGGCTCCTATTCCTGAACCACAGCCAGTCACGACGACAACCGGTTTTTTGGGGCCCCTTGCACTCATGAAGCGACTTCTTTAGATAAGAAGAGAGCTCGTCTTATCACGGCAATCGATTTTTTAAGATCAAAGGGTTTTGAAAGAAACAGTGTTGTTGGCAAAATGTCTTTATAATGTTTTTCGACAACTTCAGGGTTTGTTGACGAAATAAGAAATGTCTTCGCTTTTGAATGAATAACTTCTGGGGAACACAAAAAATCAACGCCAGTTTCAGAGCCAGCCAAAAAGATATCTGAAATAATAACATTGATGTTCTTATTTTTTTCATTCAGTAAAAGTATTTTTTTTGCTTCTTCAACACTTACCGTCCACCTAATCTCTGCCTCTCTCGAGATTCTTTTAAGCGTAAACTCCCATATGGGTTTCAAATTGAGATCATCTTCGACAATTAATACATTTAGTTTCATAATACCCAACTCCCTTGTACCTCTAACAAGTTTTGTTTACTTGTTGAGAAGTACGAATGTACTAATTATAGTGGCAATATTTTAATTTGCCTTTGCTATCATCGATGGGTAACACTTCTATATAAGCTGTATGAATTTCGTAATACAAACATGTGAAGAAATCGCATAGCTCAATCAGGAACTCATTGGTATGGCCAAAATCTTAATTATCGAAGACACAGACGAGTTTAACCTCTTTTTATCTTCTGTTCTCAAAGAGTATGACACAACACAGATCAGTTCCTATGCCCAGGCTGTTCGATTGATCAAAAATGAGCAAACACAATGTGATCTTGTATTGCTCGATATTAAACTCCCCGACCGTAATGGTATGGAAATTTTACCACTTCTGCGCGAGTCCGAGAAGTATAAGAATGTCCCTGTTATTATTATTAGCGCGGATGCCAGTGTCTTAACTAAAGTTACAGCTTTTGGAGTCGGTGCTGATGACTATATCACCAAGCCACCTGATGTGAGTGAACTCAGAGCTCGTGTAGGAGCAAAACTAAGGGCTTCGTTATCCCAAAGCCACGAAAAATCGAACCTCTTTTTTGGTGACCTCATAGTTGATACCAATAAAATGCTGGTTCAAATCAAAGGTTCTGAAAACCAATTTATGAATGTCAACTTAACACCCTTAGAATATAAAATTCTCTGTTTACTGATTAAAAGACCTAATGTTGTTTTTTCCAGAGAACTCATTATCGACTGTGTCTGGGGTGTTGGTCGGCATATTACGGCAAGAACAGTTGATGCTCACATTAGCCACCTCCGAGAAAAATTATCTAAGAGTACCGTCAAAATCGAAACGGTACTCAGTTTTGGTTATAAACTTATAAGCGCTGACTAATACAAATAGTTTTTAATGGAAGGACAACATTTTTTGATTCGGTATTGAATTTCCTCAAGGGCCGATAACAAATGCTTGAGCTGCTGTGACAAATCAACTCCCTCAAAATCCCCTTCTTTAATTTCGGCACCAATTTTTTTTGAAACCTTTGCCAATGTCACGAATCCAAGGAGTTGGGCCGTGCTGCCAATTTTATGACAAACACTCCATATGGTTTTTCTGTCTTTCTCTTGAATTGCATTTTTTACAAGTGCTTCCGTTTCGATGACTGTTTCATTAAAACGAGCCAAAATTCTTAAACCTGTATTCTCATCAGTGTCTTCGATTAATTTTAAAAATATCTCTGGTCGAAAACCCTGAGAAGCTAAATTACTGATTAAAAAGTTTTGCAACTCTATAGATTTTATATTCTCTGCCGAACTAATATACACCTTCCCCTCCCGCTAAAGTTGAAAGCTATTTAACTCTAACGATTGAATACTATGTTAAATCTGTTTGAAGAAATCATCAAACCCAACTTTATCTTTTTGAAAAAGCATCTAGAGCTTTAAAAAATGAGCTGGATCATTCCCTTAACAACAAACGTCTGTATCTGTCTTATTGACAAAAATCATAAAACCCATCGAATTTTTATTAAATATGTGTATATTGGACGAGTGGCGTCGTTTTATAGTAAAAATCTAACAATCTCTAAAAAACTTTATGTGGTCAGCGCCATACTCGCTATTCTCATATCTTTTGAACTATTAGCCCTTAACTTCACTTTGTTTAGTTTATCAACTCTCAGGGCCTATCTTATGAGTTCCAGCACATGGACCAAGGCTCAAAAAAATGCAACCCATTCACTTTACAAATTTGCGGCCACAAAAAATGAAATCTATTTCAATGAATTTTCTGATTATATGGAAATCTGTCTCTCTGACAAACGGGCCAGGCTCGAACTGCAAAAGCCTGATTTTGAATATCGTGTGGCCTATCAGTATCTCCTCTCAGGAGGAAATGAACCGGTCGATATTCCAAAGCTGATTCGGTTCTATCGATTATTTTCAGGTTATCCTGTAATGAGAGAAGTTTCTAAACAATGGGCCAATGCCGATGTTCTTTTGGCTCAACAGATCTACTTGGCCAATAAGCTTAAGTCTGAAATCAATAAAAACTCTCCAGACCAGAATAATATAATGAGCATATTGAATGAGATTGCAGTTTTGGATGATAAACTAACACGTTATGAAAAAAGATTTGCACAACATCTTATGTCGGCCTCTCGTTGGGTTGAAAATGTGTTCAAAATTTTGCTCTACTCCATTTTAATCGTTTCTGTTCTTGCTATTTTGCTGTCCATTCGATTCACAAGAAGGATCACGCGCTGGCTGGGTAAAGTGAAAGAGACTTTTGCTTCTGTTGAGAGGGGAGATTATGATCGTATGGTCACAATCGATGTTGCTGACGATTTTAGTCAAGTTTCAGCCGCACTTAATTCTATGATCACCTCACTTAAATCAAAGACCACGGAACGGCTTTCTGCAGAGCACGCCAGTTTGGCCAAGAATATATTTTTAGCAAACATGAGTCATGAAATTCGAACACCACTCAATTCTATTCTCGGTTTTTCTGAATTGCTGCGAGATGATAACCTCGATCCCAAAGAGCGGAGAGAGTATGCAGATATTATTAAAAGAACGGGTTCTAGTTTATTAAATATTATACGGGATATTCTGGATATTGCTCGGATTGAAGCTGAGCAAATTAATATTGAATTAACAACTTTCTCGCTCGACCAACTTCTTATGGATGTTAAGCAGCTTCTCATTCTTAAATGTTCAGAAAAGGGCATTGAACTGCGTTTTGAAAAACAAGGTGAGATATCGGAGTTTATAAGGAGTGATCTCACTCGATTGAGACAAATTTTGATCAATATTTTGGGAAATGCGATTAAATTTACCGACAAGGGTTTTATAAACATGACTTATTTTATTGATAACCAACAGCTTGTCTTTCGAGTCAGAGACACTGGAAAGGGCATTCCTGCAGATCAACTCAGTTACCTTTTCAAGCCTTTTTCACAGTGCGATAGCTCGGTTCGAAAAAAGTATGGAGGAACGGGGCTTGGTCTGATGATTTCAAAGAGATTGGCTCAACTTCTTGATGGGGATGTTAATATTATAGAAAGCACAATGGGTGTGGGTAGCACCTTTGAGATTCGTGTGAACTACGATGCCGTCAGCGAAGCTGCGGTCCTTAATGTTACAAAAGAAGAGAAGGATTGTACCGAAAGCCTGATCGAAATCATCAAGAATAAAAATATACTTGTGGTGGAAGACTCGATTGATAACCAGATTTTAATCAAAGTTTATCTCAATAAATCGGGAGCCAATGTGGTTATTGCTAATGATGGTATTGAAGGTTTAGAAAAATGTTTTCATAAAAATTTTGATTTAGTGATTATGGATATGCAAATGCCAATTATGGATGGGTATACCACGGCTCGCGAACTCAGAAAGAGGGGGTCCACGGTTCCGATCTTAGCTTTAACAGGCTTTGCGATGAAAGGGGCTGAGGAGAAGTGCCTTAAAGCCGGTTGTGATTTCTACCTTTCCAAACCCTTTGAGCGTAAGCAGCTCCTAAACGCAGTGTCCATGCTCTTGCACAACCATCCCCAGCTACAGCCTGACAAAGATATAAATCAAAAAAATATTATATAGGTTCATCAATCTTTTTAGGATCAATCAATTGTTTATAATTAAAAAAGGATTTTTTGTTGAGGCTTCATTGACGGTGAAGAGTCAAAATACCCCGTTCCTATTTTATCTGAAGATAATCTCCCCTCTATAACTTCAAATTTTCCCCTTTCAGACGTTTAAGCCTGGCATACAGCTTGCTCATAGTAAGTTGAGATCAAGCAAGGAGACCTCTATGAGATACGCTAGAATTAAAGATTATATGACAAAACAACCTTATGTGATTACGCCCGATCAGCCTCTCGATGAAGCCTGGGATCATATGCAAAGCTTAGGGATACGACATTTTCCAGTTGTTGAAAATGATCGTCTGTCTGGAATCGTGAGTGCACGTGATATCCGTATTGCAATGGCTTCAGACATGACTAACGCTTTAACCATAGGAGATATCATGAGCACAGATGTGTATGTCTCTCATCCCGATGAACGACTTTCCGATATCGCTAAGGATATGGCTGAGGAGAAAATTGGTTCTGCGGTCATTCTTAATAATACCAGACATGTGATTGGAATCTTTACGACGACCGATGCCTTAAAATTACTTTCTGATTACGTTGATGAAGGATTTGAAACTCTGGGTGAGGACGATGAAATCGAACATTTTAATGAAGGATGGAGTGCGATATTTTGATGGGTGCTCAACGACAAGAATCCTCATTGGCATTTCTGAGTAAACTGGTTCGTCGGTTTGTTCCGCCGACCCAGTTTCCCTTCATTATTTTTTTAACTTTTCTTCTTCTGACCAGTTGTTCGAGCTTGAACAAAAAGGACTCCCATGCCTCTTGGTTTGAAGGAACACAAGGACTCCTTTTGGCCTATAGTGAGATCACCCCTTACCTCTATAATCAAACTCGTTATAGTGATCCCAACAACCGTCTCTTTATTAAAGCCAATCTTATGCAGATCAAATATTACTCTTCGCTTCTCTCTGATCAAGTGGCTCAAGATCTTTTTGGAGATGACCCCGCTACTAAAGCCTCTCTAAAGAGGGTCCGGTACAATGTTAAAAAGGGTATTGAAAGTTATCTTGTTGATAACTACGGATCATCTCAAAAAATGATTCATGATTCTTTAGTTTATTTTACTCAATGCAATGCTTGTGGTCATTTAAGAGGTGAATTGCTAAGTTGGAACCAATTTTCCCAGGATGTGGATAGTGCCTATAAGTTCACTCTCGCTAAAATCTACACCTCTTCCCATCAGTTTGATCCGATACTTCAGGCTTTAGTGAATCATCTTCATGCCAATAAGCTTAATGAATCTGAAAGAATGGAAATTTTAAAACTGGTTATGATGATGAGTATTAAAAATATGAACTCACCCCAAAAAGCTTTGGCTCTGCTGGAAACACTCAATACTGATGTTAATGTAAATCCAGATTTAGAGAGTGAAAATGAAAACGAAAAAGTGATTTTAAGACAATGGAAGATCTATTTGCGCCACTTGGATAATCCGCCAGAGTTTCTCACATTGAAGGAGGCCTCTCGTATCAAGCTTGATTTCAATAATCGTCTTGAAGACTATGTTAAAAACGTCCATAGACTCAATGCTCTTCATAAATATATAATGATAAGTGACTCGGATGAAGAGCGTGCTCAAATTTATAGATCACTCGGAGCCTTTTACGAACTTTATACCGAGTATGATGCTGGAAATCTTCCTGAAGCGTATTATCAATCCTGCATCAACAAGATGCCCCACACCTTGATTTCAAAAAAATGTTACTTAGCACTTGAAAATTATAAGCTAAATAGCTTTTCAATAGCTTCCAGCGGAGCTCTACCCGTTGCAGAAAAATACAGTCTCATTAAAATGAAGATTTTGTCAGAAGACCCCAGCTCCAGTTATGGCGGTTTCGCCTCTCAAAGAGATATGCAATGACTCATTTCTATCTTTAGGCAATACAAGTGTTCATTATTTGAAGGAGTTGCCTTTTTATAACATCTGAGTAGGACTCAAAACTATCAGCAGGAAGAACAAAAGAACCTGGGCCACCCTTCACATTTTCTTCAAAGTAATCCTTAATAGATGGGGTCTGAACGCCCCGTGTTTGTTGGATTAATTCCCCTGAATTTTCGCTAATGGCAATTGCATTTATAATTATCTCATTTTCTAGGACTATAATTCTTCTCATTGTTTCTAGATCATAAGACCTTGATAGAGAGCTGACACTTTGGCTACCGTCTCCGCTGATGGCAATGATTCGACGTGTGCTTTCAAAAGGTGCCGACTGCATGACTTGTAAGGAGTAATTGAGGGCGGCGGCGATATCAGTGTCACCGGCAAAACTTCGAGGGCTATTGGCTATCTGGTCAGAAAATTGAATCAAATCATTTTCTGTCTGGAGAAGTGTCCAGGGTACAATTTGTAAAACCTGAGAAGACTTTACTGTTCCAGACCACTCTACAACGGTCAAGCCAAGTCCAATACCATTACAGTTGACTAATAAGTCGCTCATCTCTTTGCTTTTTAGGGCATCGACAATTCCAGACTTTTGAATTTGATATTCTCGGTCGTTAATACTGCCCGAAACGTCAACAGCGATGACCATGAGAGTGTCGACCGAGTTTTGAATGGATTGAGCATGGGTTAAGTGTTTGTAGCAAACGATAGAAAATAAAATCAAAAAATGAATGATGAATTGAGTCTTTCTGAATGAATTCATAGTCCCATTTTAAACCCAAAATTGATCTCATCTTCCTTTTAATCGCATCAATGAATTTTTTATAAAGCTGACTCTAAATTCAGTCTTACTTGTAAGGACTTTTTTCAAAAAGAGTTCTCTTTTTATGGGGCCAACCCATCAATAACGTTGAAGTAAAAAATAAATAAAGCAACTGGAACATTTGTTTCTTTTTAAGGTAAACCCGAGTTAATCCATTCAATAACGACTAAGACTTCCTCTGGAGTGAGTTGTGAGAGGTTGGATTGAGGAGGGAGTGGTGGCATTGGCTCTTCGGGATCCCTGAGTCTTATAATAAGATTACTGTTATCGGGGTTTTCAAAATTAATATGTTTTAACAATGTTTTAGCCATCGCACTTCGGCTGGAAAAATCAACCCAAGGTGCTTTTCCGTTCGGACTGTGACAAACCAAACATTTTGGTTCAAAAATATGAAGACTTAATGATTCCCAAGTCGGCTTTAGTACGGCAGGGTCTTGATCAATGGGTTGTTCTTGAGGGGCATCATTTTGAAACTCTTGAGCGCCTTCTGCCACCCAAGTTCTCAGAAGATTTTTAAGTTCTTCCTCTAAGGGTGGAGAGTTTCTGGGCATTCTATTTTGCTCGATAGAAATCAAAATTTCTGAAATGTTGATTTTTACCGAAGCAAAGTTGCCATAATTTATGTGACATCGTATGCAAAAAGGTTCAAAAATTTTTTGTTTTACTTCTTCGAAATCGATCGAGGCTTGAGAACTTAAATTTTCTGTGGTCAAAGGATCAGACTGGCTTTCAAAAAAGTCTCCGCAGCCCGTAAAAATAATTATAAATAAAAAATTGAAAATTGCTCTCATAGTCCCTTCTTTTTATAAATCGGGGGCACTTCATTGATTACCCCCGAGTTAATTGTCACTTGCGTGGTTTTTCACCAGACCTATTAAAGAAATTCAAATCAGCTCGATCCTCATGGTCGGCGACATCAAGATCAAAACTTCTTTTCGCAGATTTATTGATAAAAAGATGAAGTCTATTTTCATTGAGAGTAAACACTAAAGGATTTATTTCAATTTTAGCATTATTAGCCATACCAAAAGCACAGTAACTTCCGTATGTGGGTTCATATCTTAAAGGATTTGCTTTAAATGCATCTAAATTCTCTTGACTGGCAAAATGATAGATTCGGGTTCCGTAGGTAAATTTGAGTTTACTCAAACCCATTAATGGTGAACCACCACCCTCTGGAAAATAGGAAACCGGATCAAAACCATTAAGAACAACAGCATATTGGTGGTTGTACTCAGCTTCATTACGGTCCTCATGAACCGGGACATCAGCCCAAGTGTGTAGGGACATAAAAAAGGCAACTAGACCTATAAAATTTCTCATAATTACTCCTTTTGTTAAGTGAAATCTCATCTCTTTTTTGAGCTTAACTAAAAGAATGATTTGAATCCAATACGTAATTAATATAGACATATAACTTATTATTATCGCTAAAAAGGATAAGTTTTGCCCCTTAAAGATCATCTCAACAAAATAGAATATTTTTGTATTGTTGCCGAAACGGGTTCTCTTCGTAAAGCCAGTGAGATCGCCCGAATCAGTCAACCACGACTCACTAAAGTCATACAAGAGCTCGAGGAAATTCTTGAGGTCACTCTCGTTGTACGCTCGGCTCGTGGAGTGAATTTAACAAAAGAAGGCAAACTTCTTCTTGAACAAAGTCGAGTTTTGTTAAAGAAGGCCAATGAAATTGAGCATAGCATTCGTTTTGGAGACTCAGCCCCCAAGGGCCTAGTTTGCGTGGGTGCTTATGATAGTATTGCTCGTTATTTTATGTCTGGTTTCATAAAATTTATCAGTGTGGCAGCTCCCGATTTAAAATTTTATATGATTACTGGGCGCAGTTCCGAACTCATACGAAGTGTTGAAAAAGAAGAAATAGACCTGGCTATTGTTGTAAGAGAATCTTCAAAAACGAGTCATTTAAATATGATTGATATTTATTCAGACACTTTTGATCTTTTTGCCTCACCCTCGATGAATGATTCCTTTCGTAACACCTTAATTTATTTACCCCTAGAAATTAACGATCCCGAAGTTTCCAAAAAAAAGTTTCGCTTTCATCAGAGCGTGGTTTGTCAAAGCTTAGAGACAGTGCTCGCACTCGCTGAACAAGGCATTGGGGTCGCCTTACTTCCCACCCTAGTCACAAAAGAGAGTCTGCTCGCCAAACGACTCACTCATTTCTCCCATCCTCACATCCGTAATCGTAAATTTGATCCTCATAATATTGCCATTTGCCAAAATAATAATAAAAGTAATCCAACAGTGACCTATGTTGCTGAAGAAATTAAACGCTATTTTGAGCATTGGAAATAGCTTGCATTGATTGCCAAAGAGATTCTTTTTTTCATTAGTTATTTTGGAGATTCGTTCAGGCTGTATTTAGTATAGACTCATTATGTTCACAGGTAGTTTGTCAGCTCTAGTTGAAAAAATTTATTGAGCAATTTTCTAAACAAATTTAATAAGACATTAATGAGAATAAAAATCAGCTTTGAGAAAAATTTGAATCAAAATAAGCCAAATTTTATATTTTCTTTATATCTTTGAAGTTAAATTTTAGTTTTTTTTTAGTTCAAATAATACAAACTTATGTCAGTCACTTTAGAGGAGCTTCAATGAGAACCTTTTGTTTTCTAATATTTGTATTTTTGATTCATCCATTGAGTTTTGCAGAAGTCAGTCGACCCAATATCACATGGGGTGGATTTGTGGATACTCAGTATGCTTTCGACTTTAACAAGCCCGCCAGTTACGATCGTTCTTTTACAACCCAACCGGCTCGCACCAACGAATTTAATTTAAATTTAGCTCATCTTGAGGCCAACCTCTCATCAGAGAAATTAAGAGGTCGTTTGGCAATCCAAGCAGGAACTTCTGTACAGAGTAACTATTCCGGAGAACCCACTCAAGGGGCGGTGAGTGGACCAGATCTCGCTCGTAATATTCAAGAAGCAAGAATGGGTTATCACCTCTCAGAAAAAACTTGGATTGATGCCGGAATCTTTTTTGCCCATGTGGGGGCAGAGTCTTGGATTTCTCGAGATAACTTAACGCTCACTCGCTCTTTAGTTGCTGATTTTTCTCCCTACTATTTGTCGGGCGTAAAACTCACCCATGTTGTCAGTGATTCTTTAACCTTGCAGTTACTCGTGACCAATGGATGGCAAAATATCTCAGAAAATAATGCCGACAAAAATATTGGCACAGGCATTGAGTACTCTTTAGAAAACATAACTTTAGCTTACAACACGTTGATTGGAAACGAAGTTTCTGCAAACTTAAATGGTAACCCCCGAAATGGCGAATTAAGACACTTTCATAACTTTATTGTTCGTAACAAAAATGGGAATTCAATCGAATGGGCAGCACAATTTGATGTTGGATTTCAAAAAAAGGATTTAAGTTCCGATGAAAGCCATTGGCTTGGGACTTCTCTCATGTCCCGTATTAAAATTTCTGAAAACCAAAAGATTGCACTGCGTGTAGAGCATTTTCATGATCCTGATCAAATAGTTCTTGTCACGGGTCAAATTGAAAGTTTATCAGCGACCGGAGGCTCAATCGGCTTTGATCAAACTTTAGAATCCAACCTACTTTGGCGTACAGAGCTTCGTTATCTAAAATCTGAAAACCAGGTCTTTCCCAAAAATATCTCAGACCTCAGTGACAAAAACATGACAGCAACTACTTCACTGGCACTGACCTTTTAAGGAGATAAATATGAGTTTTGTTATCGCAGGTTTTATTGGAATAGGTGTTCTTTGTTACTTGGTCTACGCACTGATGAACCCAGATAAATTTTAGGAGAATTTATGAACGCTTTTGATATTTTACAGCTCATAATCACATTAACAACCCTTGTGGTTGTAGCTCCATTCCTTGGGAATTACATCTATACAATTTTTGAAATGAAAAAAACTTCTTTTAAACCCTTAAACAAAATTGAAAATAGTTTTTACAAGATACTTTCAATTGACTCCCATTCTGAGATGAATTGGAAAACCTATTTGTTGGCTTTACTTGCATTTAACGCATTCGGGTTTTTAGCTGTATTTTTGCTTCAAATTTTTCAAAATGTTCTTCCACTGAATCCGCACCATATTAATAGTGTTAGTTGGCATTCAGCCTTTAATACGGCTGTTAGTTTTATGACCAATACCAACTGGCAAGGATACTCTGGTGAATCATCAATGAGTTATTTGACTCAAATGCTAGGTCTCAATGTACAAAACTTTCTCAGTGCTGCCACGGGTATTGCTGTGGCCGTTGCCCTATGTCGAGGGCTGACAAAACCAGAAGGAAAGAAAATAGGTAATTTTTGGAAAGATATAACCCGTGGAGTTTTGTATCTGCTTCTCCCACTCAGTGTTGTTCTAGGACTTTTATTAGCCTCGCAAGGTGTAGTGCAAAATTTTGGTTCTTATACGTCGGCCCTCGGTCTGGAAGGGGTTGAACAAATCATTCCCCAGGGGCCCGCGGCTTCGCAAGTGGCGATTAAACAATTAGGAACAAATGGGGGAGGATTTTTTGGGGTTAATAGTGCGCACCCCTTTGAAAACCCAACACCTTTCTCAAACTGGCTTCAGCTTATTGCCATTCTTTTAATTCCAGTTTCATTAGTTTTTACTTTTGGCGAGTATGCAAACAATAAAAAACAAGCATGGACAATTTTTGCAGCAATGTCCACTCTCCTTGTTTTAGGATTATCATTTTCACTTTACTTTGAGTATGGATCCAACCCGGCACTCGGTGTTGATGTTTCAATGGAAGGTAAAGAAACAAGGTTTGGAGTCACAAATAGTGTTTTGTGGTCCGTTTTTACAACGGCGGCCAGTAATGGTTCAGTCAATTCAATGCACTCATCCCTTTCACCTCTAGCCGGGGCTGTTGCTCTTTTTAATATCATGCTCGGTGAAATTATTTTTGGCGGGGTCGGAGCTGGGCTTTATGGCATGTTCCTGTTTATTTTAATGACTGTGTTTTTATCGGGCCTCATGGTGGGTCGTACTCCCGAATACCTTGGAAAGAAAATAGAAGCCAAAGAAATTCAAATGGTTATTCTTGGTATTATCTTACCCAGTGCCTGCATTCTTTTAGGTGCTGGAATTTCTGTCGTCTTACCTACGGCCCTTTCAAGCTTAACAAACCAAGGACCCCATGGCCTCACAGAAATTCTTTATGCGTTCTCTTCTGCTGCCGGTAACAATGGCTCGGCCTTTGCTGGTCTGAACGCAAATACTGTTTATTACAATTTAGCTCTGGGTGTTGCTATGCTCATTGGACGATTTGGGGTCATTATTCCTGTACTTTGCATAGCAGGAAGTATGGTTGAGAAGAATCCAGCAAAACCAGGACCCGGAACCTTTCCAACAGATTCGGCACTTTTTGTTTGTCTACTGATTG
>JBGSSY010000206.1:0-2624 GCA_041736775.1 Bdellovibrionales bacterium
ATGGCCAACAAGTCTTATACGTTCATGATGAGGAGAGGTTTTCATCACCTTAAGAATCGCCTCGGAACCAAATCCGGGTTCTCCGACAATTACAAGACGGATGTCTTTTTGTAACTCACAAAAACCATGGAAAGCCTTAATCACACCAAGAACATTGCTTTTTTTATCAATCGGACCCACAAATAAAAAGTAGGGAGCATTGACGATTCTTTGATCATTGAGATTGGAATTTTCAATGATGTGATCACAACCGGGCTGGATAACATGGACTCGGTTCACCATCTTTGGAAATCTCACCAAAAATTCACTATGAACTTCAAAGGAGGGAACGATCACCGCCAATGGGTCCATTTGAATTTGTTGTTTCAAATGGTCCTGCAATTGAGAAGAAGTTTTTTCATCCGTGTATCCCTCTCTGAACATGGCCATATCGTTGACACTGATGATTTTTTTAAATTTATCACTTTCACTCAGCAAGTTGCCGCTGGAACCATGAAGGATTGTTCCTTTGGAATGAAAGAGACCCCAGAATTTTTTAGCCGAATTTTTGAGGTGAAACTCGATGTGATTTTCTCGGATCGATTTAGGCTGAGTGTAAACCGCGGTGATATCAACCCCGATTCCACGCAAAGTCTTATAAAGACTTCGAACGTAAATCCCTTCGGTGCTCAGATTTTTAGGAAGCAAGGCTGTGACATCAAAAAGAACTTTCATGGAAGGCTATGTCCTTTGGTAGTCGTCTTGATATCTTGTGATATCATCTTCACCAAAATACTCTCCCAATTGAACTTCGACAAATTTAAGCGGTTTTTGACTGCTGTTTCGAATACGGTGTTTAGAACCCAAAGGAATGTGAATCACTTTGCCGACTTCGACTTTAAGTGTTTCATCATTCAAAACAACCTCACCCTCCCCTTCAACAATCACCCAAATTTCAGAGCGCTGTTTATGGGACTGATAAGAAAGTTGTTGCAGAGGATCGACTGTAATTACTTTTGATTTGAAATGAGGTTCTTCGTAGAGGTTTCGATAATAACCCCACGGACGATACTCAAAATTATGATCACTGACTAAAAGACTCTTTTCTTTTTTAAGCTCATCATAGAGTGCTTTCACCTCTTGGCTTTTATTTTTTTCAGTAATGAGAAGAGCATCTTCAGTGTCGACCACCAGGAGATTCTTAACTCCAGAAAAACAAATTTTCTTGGCATTGAGGCTATAAGCAAAACAATTTTCAGATTGAAGTGACAGTATCTCGGCCTTAGATTTTGATTTTTGAGTTTTAGAGATTTCAGCAATATCATCCCAAGAACCAAGATCACTCCAGCCCATGTCACAAGGGATATTCACTTGGTTTGAGATATGCTCCATAATCCCATAATCAAGACTTTGGGATTCAATCTTTGAATAGACCTCTTTAAGATTTAGTAAGTTCTTTTGAGAGTCTATTTTAAGTTTTTGCATCTCAGCCCACATTTTAGGAAGGTGTTCCTGAAAGGCGGCAATCATCGTGCTGACTTTAAAAACAAAAATCCCTGAGTTCCAAAAAAAGTTTCCTTCTTTGAGATACTGTTCAGCGGTTTTAAAATCGGGTTTTTCTTTAAATCCTCTGACTTTAAAAGCTTTGAGTTGTGAGTCTTCTTTGAAACTCTCTCTAAGACATTCAATGTAACCAAAACCGGTCGCGGGATAATGGGGCTTAACTCCAATAGTCACCACTTGTCCCAACTCAGCACATTTCTGCGCTAAATCGATCGCTTTAAAAAATGTATCTTCACGTTCAATAAAATGATCGGCCGGAAACATTCCTAAAATTTGATCCGCTTGCCCAAGCTCCTCAAGCACACGGCAAGCCAATGCTACAGCGGGAGCGGTGTTTTTACCCATGGGTTCAAAATATATTTGGGAGACATTGAGTTTTTGATTGCGAATTTCGCTCTCGGTCAGCCCCTTTAATGTTTCAGAAGTACAAACTTGCACTTCACCTAAACGGCTGAGTCGAAGAACTGTTTTAGTAAAAAGAGTTTGGGATAATATCGGAGCAAACTGTTTAGGAAATTTTTCTCGGGAAAGGGGCCAAAGCCTTGAACCCACTCCCCCTGAAAGGATTAAAGAAATCATTGAAACCTCGTTTTAAGAAGGGCCATCGTACGCTGACAAAGCTCAACATCAGAGAGAACAAAAATATGAACACCCGGAGCGCCACCGGCCTGTAACCTTTCAACCAGTTCAATGAACGGGGCAATGACTGAGTCGTGAATAACTCCCGCTTGATGATCAAGAGGAAGTTGTTTTAAGTACCAATCCGGCACAGAACATCCAAAGCGAGTTTTCATCACCTGCGCTTGTTTTTGTGATCTCAAGATACGCAGCCCTGGTAATATCGGGGCAACTACATTTTTATTTTTAAGTTGTTTCAAAAGATCAATATAGGGTTTGGGATCAAAAATCATTTGAGTGATGCCAAACTCTGCACCCGCCTGAAATTTCTTGAGAGAAAAATCAAGGCGCTCTTGGGGCTCGGGATGCTCGGGATAAATCGCAGCGCCAATGCAGAAATCAGTGGCTTCGCGGTCCTCGACCTTAAAACCTTTTCTTTCAATAAACTTTCCAGCATTGAGGTT
>JBGSSY010000244.1:0-2013 GCA_041736775.1 Bdellovibrionales bacterium
CACCTCTCCGCATTTGATAAGTAGGGTTTAGTGGTTATCATAAAAAAAAGGGCGTATCAGTAAAATTTCGAAACGGGCGCAAGGGATGCGGCCCGTCATTGGTTATTTCGTGAATGTCATATTGATGGGATTGGTTATTTCATCACGGTGGTGTTGAGGTATTTGACTAAAGCACTGGGGACTCGGATCGATCCGTCCTCTTGTTGGTAATTCTCCATGACGGCAATCACTGTTCGTCCTATGGCAAGACCTGAACCGTTGAGGGTGTGAACATACTGGGGCTTTGCCCCACCTTTGGGACGAAAGCGGGTATTCACCCGACGGGCTTGAAAATCTTCGAAATTTGAGCAAGACGAGATCTCGCGATAATCGTTTTCTCCAGGAAGCCAAACCTCGATATCAAAGCATTTAGCCGCACCAAAACCAATATCACCAGTACAAAGAGTGGATACTCGATAATGAAGTTCAAGGCGCTTAAGTACCTCTTCGGCGTGGCTTGTGAGTTTTTCGTGTTCTTCATAGGATTTGTCGGGGTGAACAAAGGTCATCAATTCGACTTTTTCAAATTGATGCTGACGTATTAAACCCTTGGTGTCCTTACCGTAACTGCCTGCCTCGGAGCGAAAACAAGAACTGTATGCGGCAAAACGTTGGGGAAGTTGAGATTCATCTAAAATTTCGTCGCGATAAAAATTGGTCATCGGTGCTTCAGCGGTGGGAATCATAAAAAAAGGAAAATCCTTTATGTGGAACACATCCTGTTCAAACTTTGGAAACTGACCTGTGCCGTACATACTCTCGCGGTTGACCAAATAGGGGGGAATCACTTCTTTATAACCATGGGTCTCGGTGTGAAGATCCAACATAAAATTAGCTAATGCTCTTTCGAGTTTAGCTCCCCAATGAAGAAGAAAAGAAAATCGGGCTCCAGCCACTTTAGAAGCTCGTTCAAAATCAACGATCCCTAACTTTTCAGCAATTTCGGTGTGGGATTTTGCTTTGAATGAAAATTGGGGAACTTCTCCATAGCTGCGCTCAATGCGATTGTCTTTAGCTGAGCGACCCACAGGTACGGACTCGTGACATTTATTCGGGAGAATGGCGAGGAGGGATTCGAGATCTCCACGCGCTTGTTCAAAGTCATCTTCAAGAAGTTTAATGCGGTCTTTAAGAATTTGAACTTCTCTCATCTCTTGATCAGTCACTTCGCCTTTTCGCATTTTAGCGCCAATCAATTCACTCATTTTCTTTTGTTCACTTTTTTTGGTTTCAAGCTCAAGGGTCTTTTGTTTTCTCAGTTGGTTCATTTTTAAAGCTTTATCAAGAAGACTGATGTCGCCACCGCGGTTCTCGAGGCTGGTTTTATAACGGGCAAGATAGTCAGCATCTTCTAGGTTTTTAATATAAATCACAAAAAACTCTCCTCTTAGGCGCCAGGCGCGATTTTCAAATAGAGTTGCAATAACACAACCAAAAGAACACAAAACAAATTAAAAATCACCACTGAAATCGGTCCCCAGCCACGGGTAATTTTAACCACCGCTCCGGTGACGACCACCATCACTAAAAAAAATAAAAAGTTTTCAAACGCAAAAATATACTGAAAAAAGTGGGCAAAAATCAGGGCAATCCAGCCACCGGTGATGACACGAAACACATAGGTGGCTAAATCAACCGAGGTTTTTTTGGTCTGAAGTTGTAAACGATGAATCATCTCACCCATTTTGATCTCCTTTTTCAATTCTTTGAATTTGTTGTTCGATAAATGCTTTATCCGGTGCCTGTGGGTTGAGTTGTAAGTAGCGTCGATAGGACTCCATAGCCTTCTCATGCTCGCCCTTTTCATGATAAAGAGCACCCAATTCTTTGTAAACATCCGCATTCCCCGACTCTCGGGTCTCGGCTTCGGTCAACATCGTCATCGCAGAATCAAAGGATCCCGACATGCGGTAACATCGGGCGAGCTTAATAAATACTTCCGCCGTTTTTAAACCTTTGGCTAAAACTTTTTGA
>JBGSSY010000269.1:0-2119 GCA_041736775.1 Bdellovibrionales bacterium
GCACTTCAACCGATGACATCGATCAATTTGGTGGGGCTCTTCTTTTGACCTACAATTGGACTCTTCCTTCCATCACTTGGTTAAAACCCATTACAGGTCTAGCCACGACTTACACCGGACGCAGTTATAATGCCGGCGAAAACAGTTCAAGTGCTTTTGATGCTGGTCTTGTGGGTGGAGTCGACCTTGCCATAAATAAAGGTTTCTCGCTGGGCTTTGAATATCGTTATATGATGAATATTGATTACCAAAGGGATAAAGCTTCCACCAATTCTGATGTCGCCCTTCAGAAGTTGGGTTCGGGAGGTGAAGTGAAAAATCTTGAGTCTTTTGATTACCAATTGTTTTTACTCACCGCTAAAATCAATTTTTAAGAGACAAAAAACAATTATTTGAATGGAACAGGCCTAAAATCTAGGCCTTCTTTGTTTTCCCCCTTAATCAAACTAAAATAAAAAAGTGAGAAATACCCTTTTAGTTTCCCTCCTCTTATTCGTTGGCCTTCAGGCTTCTTCTAAAGTTCTTATTTCAACTGTAGCGCAAGTGAAAAACCATGTGATTACATCTCGAGAGGTTGAAATCAACAAAACGATCAGTCGCTATTTAGGAAATCATCTCGAGGGCTTGAGCAGAGAAGATGATACAGAGTATGTCATAAAAATTTGGCTCCTTTATTTAGAAGCTTCGGGTTTTTACACCACTCCTCTTCCTCCAACCCAGATTCAAGCGAGACTTTCGGATTTAGAAAAAAAAGTAAATCAATCAAAAGCTTGGAAAGAGTTGCAAGTGACCGAGCAGGAACTCAAAGAAATAATGACCCGAAGACTTGAAGCCGAAAGAATTTATCTTTTTAAAAGAAAAGCTTCAGTCTTACCGGTGAGTCCCTCAGAAATTGATGGGGAATTCCGCCAAAATCGAGTGCGTTATGAGGGTAAAACCCTGGACGAAGTTCGAGAAGAAATTCGGCAAATGAAGACGATGGATAATCTTTCACAAAGGATGCAACAATGGTTTGTCGTTCTTGAAAGTAAGTACAAGGTCCAACGATTTTCAAAACTTGTGGAGAGCGAATAGCTTGGGTCCCTCCTCACTTCTCAAACAAATTCCTTTTGTGACTTCCAATGAACTTAACAGAGAAGTCTTTGAGCTCTATCTTAAAGAGCGTGAGCCCTTGAGCCAACATCAATGGTCGGAGAGTGAACTCACTCAGCACCTTTTGTTTGAAGACAATAAGTCTTTATTTGTAACCCATGAAATGGAACTCATCTCATTTGTCTGTTATCGTTCGATCGATCACATAATCGAAATCATCTATTTGGAAACACATTCCCGTTATCGAGGGCTGGGCCTCATGTCTGATCTCTTGAAATTATTGATTGAACAGAACAATCAAAGTCAAATTTGGCTTGATGTCCATGAGCACAATTCCGCGGCTTTGAGTCTTTATAAGAAATTAGGATTCATCAAAAATGGCTATCGAAAAGCCTACTACAGAGACGGCGGTGGGAGTCTTCTTTTATCCCGCCCCCGTGTTTTAAAAGTGGGTTGATCTTTTTATCGGTATTGATTTTGAAATGTCTTTGGGACTCTGATTTGAACCCTAAAGACGCTTTTAAACCCAGCTAGCCCTTGTTTTTGGCTCTTATTTCAGGGGTTTAGGTATTATTACTGGGGACTATTTCCCTTGCCATCACCCCATCACTCTGTTAATTTACATCGCAATAGGCCCAGAGTGGGCCTATTTTTTTTGCATAACGGTACATGAATGACTGAAGAAATTAAAAAATTATGGACACACGCTGAGCAAGTGGCTCAACGGGAAAATTGTTTTCTCTACGATCTTGAATGGATTGGAAAAGGTTCCGGTCGAACACTCCGAGTATTTATTGATAAAGACGGTGAGCAGGGTGTCTCGATCGACGATTGTTCTCGAGTTTCACGTGGACTTGATCTCCTTTTGGATGTTGAGGACCTCGTGCCTGGTGGATCCTATCAACTCGAAGTTTCTTCACCGGGTCTTGATCGTCATCTCAGTCATGACTGGCATTATTTGAAAGTGATTGGAAAAGAAGTTCATGTGCAATTGAATCAAGCCCTAGGAGATATTAGTCCCGAGGTT
>JBGSSY010000291.1:0-5395 GCA_041736775.1 Bdellovibrionales bacterium
AGTCCTTGAGGCAATGGCCTGAGCTTTTAAAGCCTCCGGAGACCAAGAGGCTGGAACCTCAGAGGCTAAAACACCATAAAGATATTGATTCACAGGTAAATGAATCACCCATTCTGTTTTTTTCTTAAAATAAATTTCTAAGTGAGAAAGACTACGACCGCGAAGACTAAAATCACCCTTCGCAATAAACTTCTTTCCCTGACAACTGGTATTTTTTTTCTTTTTTAGATCAAATATAAACAGGCTTTCTTTTTGACGAGCGAGTTTCCATTCACTCTGAGCAAACCGACGAGTTTTAGGTGTTTTTATGGTCTTGTTTTGACTCAAACACTGAAGGGAAAAGGAGCCGATTAAAGTGATTTCACTGGATGTATCATCGATCAGCACACGGGCATCTGCTGCCCATAAATTCAGTGGTAAAATAAAAAGAAAGATAATAATTAGTTTCAAAAATCCCATCCTTGGAATCATTCATAGGAACCCATCCAATTAAAATTGAAAGGACTCTTTTGATTGTAACAAAAGCTTGAAACATTACCAGTCAGGAAGGCAAAACCATCTAGCGGCAAAGTCAAAAGGACCCAAGCTCTTTAAAGAGCTTGGGTTCAGAGAATGTCGATGCGTATCAAGCTGATCAATTCAGTCTATGATTTATTAACGCCGCCCGACTAAGGTCTTGGATAGCAAGCGATCATAAGCAAAGGCAATGGCAAACACTAGCGTTTGACCAAGTGACTGTTTTCCTGTTTTATGAAGGCAACCCTCTATTCAGACAGAAATTTACTAACTATGAATAAATTTTGCTCACTTCCTTTTCGATCACTCATGACCTTCAATACGGGAGAAGTTAAGCCTTGTTGTGACACTGCTCCTATGGGAGAAAATCAGGGACAAAGCCTGCTGGAGATATGGAATGGAGAGACTTGGAGAGAGTTAAGAAGAAGCTTTATTCTAAATGAAAAACATAAAGCCTGTCAGTCGTGTTGGAATAGAGAGGATCGTGGTTATCTAAGCGTACGAGAGACGTCGATTCCCAGAGAACAGGCCTTGGCGCACTGTGACCAAAGTGGTGCAATGCAATTACGGCCCCGGGAGATTTCTCTTCGGCTGGGGAATAAATGTAATTTGGCTTGCGTGATGTGTTCACCGGCCAACAGCAGCCTTTGGCTAAAAGATCAGAGTATTTACGAACATCATGTCGGGCATGAAGTCGGCCCTTTGGTTGAAGAATTGAATATTGAAAGCGAAGAGTTTAGCGACATCCTCCGCGATATTGAAATCATTACTTTTATTGGTGGAGAGCCGATTTTATTTCAACAACATGAAAAAATTTTAAAAAGCCTGATCAACTCAGGACGCGCTCCTTTCATTGAACTTCATTATTTCACCAACACAACAATTATGCCAAACTGGTGTTTAGAGGTCTGGAAACAATTTAAAAAAATTAAACTCCGCTCTTCTATCGATGGAGTGGGCTCCCTTTATGAATATATTCGTTATCCTGCAAAGTGGCCTCTCATCGAAAAGAATATTTTAAAATTAACAAATGCGGGTTTGAATAATTTAGAGTATTCCTTTTCTTTTGTTCTTATGAACTTAAACGTACTTTCTTTGGAACTTTTTTTTCGCTGGAGAAATGACTTTTTTAAAGGAACCATTGCTCCGATCATACGACCAGACTATTTAATAGAACCTATTTTTTTAAGGGCCCATTATTTGCCTGATCCTATTAAAAAGGAAGCCATTCTCTCTTTACAGCGCACAATCGATTTAGGTTCTAATGACGAGAAAAAACTAATCTCCGATATGTTAGAGCAGGTTCAAACGGAAGATCCTAGAAAAAATGAAATGTTATCCCGTTTAAAAAGATATCTCACTGATCTTGATAAGAGTCGTGGTCTTGATCATTCAAAAGTTTTGAGTTGGATAGAATAAGAGGAGTTTTTTTGGCATCACAAGTTGCAATTCATAAAGACCTCAAAGATCGCTTTGTCATTTTAGATTATAAGAGTGGCCGTGGTGTTCCCACTTATGGGACATTGGGTAGTACCCCCAGTGAAGCTTTTGAAGAAGGAAAACTTCTTGTTTTTGACAACCTTAACTTTCATGATTTATCTTATTTTTTTGAACAACCGGGTAAATGGTATCCAGACTGGGTCCCTCCCCTCTTTAGTCAATCTATTCAAAGATCAATAGAACCCGATCATGTCTTACGAGAGTACTATCAAGATGATCATCAGATTCGTGATTTTCAAAGGCATGCCCAAAATTTTGAGTTGGCATGGCTGAAAGTTCAACAAGAAATATTTCCTCATTACAAGTGGGAACTCAACGAGTTTAGTTACCGGTTCAACCACATGAGTTTAGGATTTTTACATTTAGATGTTCCTGATAAGACCTACGAAGAACATCAGTTCAGATGGTTTATCAATTTAGATAAAAAACCACGAATCTTGACCATCGGTCCTACTATTTTTGAGCTTGCTCATTCACTTTGGAATCAGATGAACCTTAAAGAGTTGAGCCATTTGCCACCCCACTCCTATATTGGCGAAATTCGAAAGAGAATTCTTGATGATACTGTTTACCGAGAGAGGGAACTTCCTCGACATTATCTCACTCTCGACCCTGGCTCTCTGTGGTTAGCCCACTCTTCCTATATCAGCCATGGTTTGGTCTATGGACAAAAAACCGCCTGCCTTGAGGGACATATTAAACCCTCAACTCTGAGAAATCCTCATCGACACTTCAATTCACTCTTGCGTGAAATGCAAAAAACAGGTCCTCAGACGGAAAAACAATTAGAACAATCCTTAGAGAAAAAAAAAGGAGTCCATCACCCCATTAAACCATTGAATCGTTTGCGATCCCTTCTCTCATCTAAAGGTAGGATATGAACGATAAAGATTTATTTTCAAAAACAGGCAACTCCATTTATAACGATGAAATTCGCCTTTTTTTACAAGAAAACATTCGAGATTACTTTTCGCAAGAACAGTATGCAAAAATGAATAATACAACTGAGTTTTGTGAGACCTTTAGGAGTTGGATCAGTGCCTCTCAACTGAATAAAGTCAAAGGCATAGAGTCCTTTCCTATCTGTGAAGTTTCTCTCGGAGTCACCCAAGCCCTCGATGCTTTTCACTACGAAATACTTTGTCAAAATAGAAAATTACGTCTTTTTAAAGGTGAGTATCCTTACAATCGGGATGTTCACCCTTTCAATATGGATCAAGATTATATTGAAGACCGCCCTCTTCAGAGAGGAGATGCTGTCATTATAAGTTGTCCCTTTTCGGGAAATGGTGGTGTGCATCCTGAGATGGATAAAGTCGTCGCCGCTTGTGAACAACTGGACATACCAATTTTTGTTGATATGGCATGGTTTGGAACATGCGCAGGATTAGCTGTGGACTTCAGTTCCGTGGCCTTTAAGTATGTTTCTTTCTCACTCACCAAAAGTCTGACCTGTGGCAATTATCGCTCTGGAGTTCGCTTCCGGCGAACGGCACCACAGAGTGCGGTTGAGGATCGACTTTCTTTACAGCATGAGTGGAGCCATGGGATTCACTTAAATACTTTTATTGGCATGAATTTAATGAAAAAATTTTCATCGGATTATCACTATTTAAAATATCGCAATCTTCAAGAAAAAGTCTGTGAAAAATATAGTTTAATACCGTCAAATTGCGTGCACATCGCTCTGGGAGACGAACAATGGAAAGCTTTCAGTAGAGATGGGGTTTATAATCGAGTGAACATTAGGGATGCCATAAAAAAAATGAGCAAGGAGTTTCCCTAAATCTAGGGCAGATATTTATCGAGCAAAAAATTAAAACCTCGCGTGATATTATATTTACGTTCCATTTCATCTGTATAGTTCAAGAACTGATCCCAACGCTTGAGAGAAAGCTCAGTCTGTGGTGAATTTTCTAAAAATGAAATTTTGTCAGAGAAGTCCCAACTGCTTTTTTTAAGTTTATCGATCACTTTTACTTTTATTTTATCTGGCATATTGTCGACACACATAAATGCCGGCTCGTAGAGAAGAAATGTCGTTATGTGATTTTTACCAATCAGGGAAGAATAGAAATCAACAGTCTCAGGAAGTTGAAAAATATTATAGGATTGTGTCGTAAAACCGACCGCCATATTTAAACCTGGGATCTGAGCCTCTTTTAAACGATTCAGGTTTTCGACCAAAGTTGTAAAGCTCCCTCCGACCCGAATATATTCATAGACATCATCAATACCGTCCGCACTGACTTTAACGTGAACATTTTTAAACTTTCTCCAAAGAGAAAGAACATCGTACTTTTCAAAGTTGAGATTGTTCAAATTGGTGGAGTAGCGGAGATGAATCTGATGTCCAAATTGATCTGCAAATTTTGAGGTCAGTTCAAATTGTTCTCGACTGATTAGAGGCTCACCACCAGAGTATTGCAAGACTCGAACGGACGAAGCTTGCTCATAAGTTAAATTTTTAAGCTGATCAAAAAGTACTGTTGGGCGCAGAGGTGTTTCGTTCCAAGGCTGACCATTTCTATAGCGATCGATGATTTCACGATCTTCAATAATACGATGGCTGCTTTCAGGATGACACATCCTGCACTTGAGATTACACAAATTACTGCATTTAAGCTCGAGGAAGGATGGGAAATCTTCAACCACACCCTCCGAAGATGTTTTAAGACTTCGATGACCAAACACTCCTGATTCGAAGTCTTCCCAAGCCTGGATTCTATTCGATTTTAAATTTGCATCTTCATTTTTCCAACACTTCAAACACATTTCTGGCTTGTGGCCTGACATAAGCTCTCGACGCAACGTCTTATAATTGGCACTGTTAAAAAAATTTGAAGATGACGGGGCATCAGTCATTTGGGCTTCTTGGGATTCACAACAGGCCACAACAGTACCTCTTGCTGTGCCATAAATACTCATAAACGGCAGTGGGCAAATGGTTTTGCTCGTGTTTCTGTCTATAGAAAACTTTTTGCGTCTAGTTAAAAAATTGAGTCCAAGCATTGTTAGTTTGAACTTATAACATGAATGTCTGGCTTCACCCTATGGTATGCAGACCTTTAACGCAGCGTGGGTGGGGAGCTTATGCCGATTGAATTTAGAGTATTTGTGGATATAGTTTTCCCATGGAGGAATGCAGCACCACCGTCAAGGATAGTATTAAGCACTGGGTCCTCCATAACCTGGCTGTTCCTCAAAATATTCTCGGAGGACTCCCCCCTTGTCCCTATGCTTCTGAAGCCCTTTTGAAAAAGCAAATTTCTTTATTGAGTATTCAACCCGAAAATATTTTTTCTGATGTTGAAACCTCTCTCAGTCAGTTTTTAGCCAGTGGAAAGAAGATGTTTCTCCTCATCGTTGAAAAGGGCGA
>JBGSSY010000007.1:0-19012 GCA_041736775.1 Bdellovibrionales bacterium
CGAATGGTTCATTTTGGTTTTCAGGATCCACCCTTTTTGACCAAAAACATGAACAACGAAGAAGAAATCTTAAATGTCTACCGCCGCGTGCGAGATGAAATAAAAGACTTTGTAATTGCTATGAAAGCCACTCTGGAGCCATAAATGGGTTTTTTTGAACGCTACCTCACCCTTTGGGTTTTTCTCTGCATTGTTGTTGGTCTGTTCATTGGTCAGATCAGCGGTGATTCTATACAATTTCTCAGTGAATTAAATTTGTCGACAGTAAACATTCCGGTGGCCATTCTGGTATGGCTGATGATTTATCCCATGATGGTGCAAATTGATTTTACCGCCATTACCCAAGTGGGCAACAGTCCCAAAGGTTTAGCGGTCACCCTAACGATCAATTGGCTGATTAAACCTTTTACCATGGCGTTTTTTGCCTGGATCTTTTTTAGCAAACTTTATTCCGCTTACATCTCCCCCGAATTGGCTCAAGAGTACATTGCCGGTGCCATTCTATTAGGAGCAGCCCCTTGCACGGCCATGGTTTTTGTTTGGTCTTATCTCACTGATGGGGATCCCAGCTACACACTCGTTCAAGTGGCGGTCAATGATTTGGTTTTGCTGGTGGCCTTTATACCCATTGTGCAATTTCTTTTAGGTGTTTCTAATATTCAGATTCCGTTTGAAGCTCTCCTTTCTTCTGTGGTGATTTTTGTCGTGATTCCTCTTGCCGCTGGTTTTATTTCAAATCGTCTTTTAATTGGCGCTATGGGTGAAGTTTGGTTTAAATCGGTTTTTTTAGCTCGCCTTAAACCGGTTTCTATCATTGCTCTCCTTGCCACTTTAATTCTTCTTTTTGCTTTTCAAGGCGAAAAAATTCTGGCTCAGCCTTTTAATATCCTCCTTATTGCTGTTCCCCTGATCATTCAGACCTACTTTATTTTCTTTTTGGCCTGGTGGATGGGCCGAAAACTCTCCCTCCCCCACTGCATTTGTTCACCGGCGTCCATGATCGGTGCCAGTAATTTTTTTGAATTGTCGGTGGCCGTGGCTATTTCACTTTTTGGTCTTAACTCTGGAGCTGCTTTAGTGACGGTCGTCGGTGTACTGATTGAAGTTCCCGTCATGCTTTCGCTGGTTCAGTTTTCCAATCGCCACAAATACACAACTTTTACATGATGCACCATTAGACAGCATTCTCAAGCTCTGTGCGACACCTCTTAAGGCACAATAACAAGTGTTTTTTAAGCTGATTTGAGAGAGCGCCTGAAAGCCTTTTTAAGATCAGTCAAAAAAATAAAGTTGATTGAAAGATCATGAAATTACCGTAATATCTTCGTGGACTGTGTCTTGGACGTGATTCACTCAGTTCTTTTTAGCTAGACATTCTTTTGGGGTTTTTTTGTTACTGGATCGTTTACTGGATGGCTTCGACAGCCAACATTTTTTAGACGCCATGGCTCGTTATCATTTGGGTGCGGGTGGTAAATTTTTGCGGGGTCGATTGGCCATTGCAGAAGGAAACGTCGTTGGTCTTAAAGCTGCCGATTCTCTGCAGTGGGCCCTTTGCTGTGAACTTATTCATAATGCCACTTTGATTCATGATGATATTCAAGACCGAGATCCCATGCGCCGTGGTCAAGAGAGCCTGTGGAAAAAATTTGGTTCTGAACAAGCCCTTAATGCCGGTGATCTTTTTATATTTAAAGCTTTTCAAAAAGCCGCTGGCCTCAAAAACTCCAAGCTGATTGAAATTCTTGCTGAAAGTTCAGAAACATTAGTGAAAGGACAATCCAACGAGTTTCTTATTCCCGAACGAAACCCACAAGAAGGTTATTGGTCACTTTATCTCAATACCGCTATAGGAAAGACGAGCTCCCTTTTTCAGCTTCCGATTTATGGCGTCCATATTTTAAAAAATCAGTCGATTGACCCCCTAATCCTTGAAAGTTGGAAAGAATTCGGAATTTGTTATCAGATCATCGATGATATTTCTGACTTCTATGGTTTGAAACAAAAAGGACAGAAACAAAAAGATTTCCATGAAAAAAAAATCAACGCTTTAATGGCTCAACTTTCACTCAATGCTAAAAATCAGAATTTGATCAATCGTTATCTCGATGGTTCAGATTCTCTTCGAGAACAGCTTCTTCTCATTTCAGAAATAGAAGAGCGCCTCAACCAAGAAAATGTTTTTGAAAAACTCGAGGATTGGATTCAAGAAAAACTTAAAAATGTTCTGGCACACACTCAAGGCGAAACGCGAAACCTGATCACAGAACTGATTTCTGCCTCACCTCTTCAAGGAGTAAAACAATATGAAAACCAAGCCCGACTCATCTAAACCTCAAGCGATTGTCATTGGCACTGGCTTTGGAGGACTTTCAAGTGCTTTTGAACTTCTTGCTAAGGGCTACAAAGTTAAAGTTCTTGAGGCGGGAGATCAGGCCGGCGGACGGGCTCGAGTTTTCAATTCTAAGGGTTATGTTTTTGATGCCGGCCCCACCGTCATTACCGCTCCTTATTTATTCGACGAACTTTTTGCTTTATTGGGAGAGAAAACATCGGACTGGATTGAGTTTTTGCCGATAGATCCATTTTACCGAATTTTATTTGATGACGGTTCACAATTTGATTATGTCGGTGACGAAGATCGCTTGATTGAAAATATTCGTAAAATCAACCCGGCTGATGTGGATGGGTATCGTCGACTGGCTAAACACTCCCAAGAAATTTTTAACGTGGGCTACACTCAGCTCGCCGATCAGCCTTTTCCCAATGTCAGTTCTATGATCAAGGTTCTTCCTGATATGCTCAAGCTTCAGAATTATCGCTCGGTCTATTCATTGGTTGCAAAATACATCAAAGACGAAAGGTTGAGACAAACTTTTAGTTTCGAACCTCTTCTTGTCGGAGGTAATCCCTTTAAAATCACCTCGATTTATCTTTTAATTCATTGGTTGGAACGTAAATGGGGCGTCCATTTTGCTAAGGGCGGAACGGGAGCTTTGGTCCAAGCCATGGTTAAGGTCCTTGAAAAACATGGGGTGGAATTTGTTTTTAATTCACCCGTAGAGCGCCTCGAAGTCGAAAGTGGTAAGGTCACAAAAGTCATCACTGAAAAAGGGGTTGAATACCCCTGTCAGGCGGTTGTTTCAAACACCGATCCGGTCAAAGTTTATTCAGAATGGATTGATCCAAAGTGGCTCAAAAAAAATAAACCCTCACGCGTACTTAGAAAAAGTCAGTCTATGAGTCTCTTTGTCTCTTACTTTGGGGCAAAAAAGAAATTTGATAACTTAGCCCACCATACGATTCTTATGGGACCTCGTTACAAGGGCCTTCTGAATGACATCTTTGTCAGAAAAAACTTAGCGCCTGATTTTTCACTTTACTTGCACGCTCCCACTGTCACTGATCCCCAGTTAGGACCAAAAGGCTGCGAGACTTTTTATGTTCTTTCGCCCGTTCCCAATAACCGCAGTGGTCTCAACTGGGAATCAGAAAAAGAAGCCTATCAAGAAAAGATTTTTGATTTTCTTGAGAAAAAACTTCTCACTGGACTTAAAGATCATCTCGAGGTCGCTTTCTCAGTCACTCCTGATTATTTTGAAAATGAACTGCGCAGCACTTCGGGCTCGGCATTTGGTATTGAACCTTCACTCACTCAATCCGCTTACTTTCGCTTTCACAATCAGTCAGAGGACATTAAAGGTCTTTACTTTGTCGGTGCTAATACCCATCCGGGGGCTGGACTGCCCGGTGTGATTAATTCTGCCAAGGTCCTTAAGCGAATTGTCCCTTCGGCCCAGGAGCTTGGTTTATGAGCGAATGGCAAGGAACAATGAAGACCCATGCCAAGTCGTTTCACTTGGCCAGTCTTTTATTTCCACCCACACTTTTTACTAAAGTGAAGGCGCTCTATGCTCTTTGTCGTTTTATTGATGATGCCGTGGATGAGGCGCCTAGCCAGACTGAGGCGCTCAAAAGACTCAATGTCATTGCCCATGATCTTCGAGCTAAAGAACCACAAATTGTCGTGAATCAAATCTACCATACTAACCGTCTTAAAATCGATTATATCGAGGATTTAATCGATGGGGCCCGTGCTGATCTGAGTGAAAAAATTGAAATCAGTGATGAAAAAGAATTTATAGCTTATTGCTACAAAGTGGCCGGCTCTGTTGGTCTTGCCATGTTTGATCTTATGGAAGTGGCCCATCCCAAAGCCAGGGCCCATGCCGTTGATTTAGGAATCGCTATGCAGATCACTAATATCTGTCGCGATGTGAAAGAGGATCTTGAGCGAAATCGAATTTACCTGCCTCAAACTCTCCTTCATAAGCATGGCCTATCAACTCTTGATTTTACAGAAGGGCCATTGAATCTTTCTGCTTTTTCAGAAGTGATCAAAGAACTTCTTTCGCTGGCTGATCGTTTTTATGCCAGCGCAGAACAAGCTTTTCCTTTGATACCTTGGCGAGCCCGAGGGGCTATAATTGTAGCCAGTGAACTTTATCGCGGTATAGGGGTTAAAATTTTAAGATTGGGTGGCAATCCGCTCCAAGGAAGAGTTTATCTTAACCGTTTTGAAAAATCTCTTCGAGTGTCAAAGGGGCTTTTTATTTGGACTTCTTCTTTTTTTGCGAAAAAATCGATTGATCATGATCCACGTCTTCACCTAGGCTTAGAAAGCTGGAAGTCTTCCCGAGGGTTTGAAACACGATGACCTATCTCCAATTTCATTTTATTTTTACAATCCCACTTCTGTTCTTACTTCTTTTTATCAATCGCAAAAATCCTTTTACCTTTTCTCAAAAAAGTTTGCTCGGATGTTTGACACTAATCCTGTTGGCACTGTTTTACACCACTCCCTGGGACAGTTATCTGATTAAAAATCAAATTTGGACCTATTCTCCGGACCGGGTTCTTTTTTCTATTTTTTATATACCCATTGAGGAGTATTTCTTTTTCATTATCCAAACGATTATTGCAACCCTTATAGCCTCCACTTTGATTTTCAGAAAAAAAATCCAGCAGAATTTTGATTTGCCGATTCAGCTTAAAGGCTTAATCCCCTTTTTCGCTATGATGACTGTTCTTGGATTTTTATTTTTTACAACTTTTCAAAGTCCAGAGTGGCAATATTTTAAACTCATTCTCTTTTGGGCCCTTCCGGTTATTCTTTTACAGTGGGCCCTGGGTTATAAAGTGCTTCTTCAACACAAAAAATTACTGGCTTTGATCATTATTCCCCTCACTCTTTATCTTTGGATGGCTGATTCAGTAGCGATTCATAATCAAATTTGGAGCTTTCCTGAGAACACAATCTCTGGTTGGGAAATTGCTGGTCTTCTCCCTATTGAAGAAGCACTCTTTTTCTTTATGACTAATGTGATGGTGGCCCAGGGATTTATCCTCTTTACCTTGACTCGTCCCCGATGGGTTACACCGGGTTCGACCCATGTCTAAGACCTCAATAGCTATTGAATTAAAAAATGTGAATTTCTCTTATAATAATCTTGATGTATTTAAAGATTTTAACTTTCAAATTGAAGGTGATCAACTCATCAGTCTTATTGGTGTTAATGGGAGTGGTAAATCCACTTTCTTAAAATTGTTACTGGGACTCCTTTCTCCCCGTTCAGGAGAAGTGCGACTTTTGGGCCTTCATCCGCGAGAGCTTAAGGTGAGATCACAAGTGGGTTCGGCTCTGCAAGAGATTGATTTTCCGAGCAATGTTCGGGTGGGTGAGATGTTGGATTTTGTTCGTGCGCAATTTAAAGATTCTCACTCAAAAGACAGTTTAATAAAAGATTTTTCTCTGGAGGAGTTTAAAAACAAATCATGTTCTCAGTTATCGGGTGGAATGAAAAGACGACTGGCTCTTGCTTGTGCTTTTGCTGGAAAACCCAAAATCGTTCTTCTTGATGAGCCGAGTACAGGTCTTGATGTGCAATCAAGAAAACAGCTGATGACAAACCTTAAAAAATATCAACAAGAGCAAAAAGCTTTAGTCATCATGATCAGTCATTACCCCACTGAGATTATCGATTCTGTGGATCATTTTTATCTTCTCAAAAATGGGGCTCTCGAAATCATTAGCCGCGAACGAATGAGCTCTCTGAAACAAGTGAGTGAAATTACTTTTACTTCCGAGAAACCCTGGTCAAAGGTCGATGAAAAAAAGGCAACAATCAAAGGCAATCACTATCGTTTTTTAAGTACAACTCCGGATCAAGAGATCAGAGATCTCTGCCAACAGAACTTTCCTTTTAGGAATCTCAGAGTCAATCCTCTAGATTCCCAAAGCATGATTGAGGAGATGTTTTGAAACAAATGAGCTCTAACATTCTTCTTCAGCTCCGGATCAGCCTGCGTGACCCCGGGTTTATGTTTACCAGCATACTGCTTCCCGCTTGTCTTTATTGGTTTTTTGCAGTGCCTGAATCGGGTAACTCTTATATTGCCAACTTTCTTATTGCCTCTTTCAGCGCCTTTGCTTTTTTTGGGGTTATGTTTCTTCAACACGCCGTTCACACATCTCAAGAAAAACATAACCCTTGGTCGCTCTACCTTCAGACCTTGCCCATTCCCAAAATTACTCTTTTTGTTTCACGCTTTGTAACCGCCGTTTTTTTAGGAAGTCTGTCCTGTGTTATGATCTATGGGGTGGCGCAATTTTTTACCCCTTCTGACATGAGTCTGACTCTCTTTACCCATATTCTCTTTCGATTGATTTTAGGAAGTGTCCCTTTTTTACTCATGGGACTTTTAGTGGGGAGACTTTTTAACCCTAAGTCCGTCGTACCTACCGCCAACTTTATCCATTTGCTTTTCTCTTTTGTCGGAGGACTATGGAAGCCCCCTGAAATCCTCCCGGAAATGCTTCAAAAAATCAGCCCGCTTCTGCCGACCTACCATTATGGAATGCTGGTTTGGTCTCTTATTTCTCCAGAAATTCTTCTTCAGAATTCCAGTCTTTATTATCTGTTTGGATTTTCAGGGGTTTTGTTGGTCTTACTCAAATTAACTGATCGACTCAAAAAGTTTTCTTAAATTGATAGACAGACTCAGCCCGTTCAGTTCGTCTTTTGTCAAAAATACATCTATTGAGAGCGATGAGAAGTCACCTGGTTCCATTGAAAATATCTAAGAGGAACAATGAGCATCCCAAAGTTTTCACAGCCCTGTTTGTGACGATTTTTGTGGTGATCTCTGTGGGCTTCAACCAGCCCGTTAACGTACCAATTATTGAATTTTAAAAATTTGAGTCGGCGGTGAATGATCACTTCGTGGACAAAAAAATAGGCAAAACCGTAGGCCATAATACCGTAACCAAAGCTCGCCCAAAGAGGGTTAATCCAATAACTTCCTAATAAAATACTGAGAAAGCTCGGTACTGCGAAAAAAAGGGCAAAGCTATCATTGAGTTGCCACCAGCGATTTTTATGGGGTGTATGATGATCTTGGTGCAAGTTCCAAAAAAAACCATGCATCACATATTTGTGCATCGACCAAGCAGCAAACTCTATAAAGAAAAAGGTCAAAAGAAAAACGACTAGACTGTGCATACAAACAATTTCCTTTCGAAGTGAGAGTCTATACCAATCCAATAAGTACAAAAAGACCCTGACTCGCAAGGTCAATAGCCCCTTCCTTTTTCGATTTATTGCGCAACAAATAAGAAATCACTCTACAACTAAACATTTCTTGTGTAATATTTGCTAATGATTCAAGAGACAAAAGGCCAGACTACAAAAAATAATATCCTTCGCGAAGGTCTTTACTTAGCGAGTGTTAATGGCCTGGTTAATATCAGTATTGGTGGATTAGCCGCCCAGTCCAATATGTCACGAAGTGGACTGTTTGCCCATTTTCTTTCTAAAGAACAATTGCAGCTTGAAATTGTGGATTATGCTTTTGCACTATTTAAAGAAATCATCATTGAGCCCTGTGAACAAATTCCTTCACCGATTGAGAAGCTTTATTTTCTGAAAAATAATGTGGCCACTTGGTATGATAAAGCTTCTCCTCCCATTCCTGGTGGCTGCCTGTTTATGATCGCCTGCCCCGAATTTGATGACCGCCCCGGAAAAGTGCGCGATCTTCTTTTGAGCAAAATGTCTTTCTATCTTGATTATATCAAGACCATTCATGACCAAGCCGTTGAAATTGGTGAATTTGCGGGTCACACCAACCGCGAACATTTTGCTTATGTCTATTACTCTTTGTATATGGGGTACAATCAATACAGACGCTTTTTTGGCGATGACCATGCCCGTGAGCACTACGATTACACCCTTTCTCATCTCATCAAACATGCTCAAATCAATTTAATCCCGCAAAAAGTTTAAACTCTACTTGCTCTTCAATTCTATGGTTCTCATCTCGCTGTTAAAGTTTGATCATCACCAAAGTACGTGCCCTATTGACAAAGATTCAATCTGTCTAACTCAACAGCCCTTGAAAAACACGCAGTGTCTCTTTATTTTGTTCTAACGGCTCAATTTCTTTACACTTAAAGGGTCTGATCTCTTGTTCAGTCACAGTTCAAACTCGCCAATAAAGCCGGAGGATTCTATGATTAAAATTTCATCTGTTGAAGGAAATCGCCAGTGGCTCGATGGCGGCTCCATGTTTGGAAACGCTCCCCGTTCTGTTTGGGAAAAATGGACCAAGGTGGATCGGGATGGTCGCATTCCCCTCGCCTGTCGATGCCTATTGATAGAAGTTAATAATCTTAAAATCCTTTGTGAAACGGGAATCGGAGCTTTCTTTGAGCCTAAATTGGCTGAGCGATTTGGTGTTGAAAAGGCTCAAGAACATGTTCTGCTGAATAATTTAAAAAAAATGGGACATGAGCCTGAATCGATTGATTATGTCATCCTCTCTCACCTTCATTTTGACCATGCCGGTGGGCTTCTGCCGAATTATTCAAAAATTCTCAATGGTGAAACCGATTTGGTCTTTCCAAAGGCCCAATTTCTTGTGGGAGAAAAGGCCTGGGAGCGCGCCACTCAACCCCACTCTCGCGATCGGGCTTCGTTTATTCCACTTCTTAATAGTGAGCTTAAAAAATCAAAAAGGCTTCAGCTGATTAAAGATCTCAAAGCGCCAAAAGAACTGAGTCCCTGGATTGAGTTTTTTGAAAGTCATGGGCATACACCGGGTCAACTTCACACTCTTGTTAAGGGAGAGCAAACACAAGTGGTCTATGCGGGAGACCTTATCCCCGGAAAAAATTGGATTCACCTCCCTATAACCATGGGTTACGATCGTTATCCCGAGTTGTTGATTGAAGAAAAACAAAGCCTTTACCAAAAAATGGCTGACCGCAACTGGAGACTTTTTTTAACTCATGATCCAGACTTTGCATTAGCTCAAGTGGTGATTAACGAAAGAAACCAGTACAGTGCTGAGGATCTTAAAGAGACACTTGTCCAATGGAATCTATAAAAAAACCCAAGATTTTCATCTTGGGTTTTTGAAATCTATTTTTTGGAAATTCAGAAATTACTGATAACAAAAATGAGTGACGCGATAGGAACCGGGATTAAGGGGTTGAGCGAACTCAACTTTATCTCCGTTAAAAGAGTAATTCATTGTGACAGGTTGATTGTTGGAAAGGCTTGTCACTTGACCCATTTGACCTTCTTTAGGAATAGCAACGCAGGCTAAGGGATAAGAGAGTGCAGAGTTAGAAATGGTCTGACCGATTTCTCCCAACTGCGCACCATAATCAGGGGCACAAATAGAACCAATAACTCCACCGGTTGAACGAGATAAAGAGGCATAAAGAATTCCCGGAGTGGCTCCATGGGAAGCCAAACAAGTTTGACCTTCACTCGTATAGGGGTTTACCACAATGGAATGAAACTTAAAGAGAACATTGGCACCAAATGTGGCCGACATAAAGGCTTTCAGTTGGTTACCATCAGACTTTTCAATTTGTGGAAGTGGACTGCCGGAGTTATCTGTCAAAGTCTCATCTTCATCTGATATAAGAACAACATGTTTAGCCACATTAGGTCTAAGACAGCTCGACTCCGGTGAATTGGCCTGAGTGTATCGTTCGATGGACCGGAAGGTGGTAAAAATCCCTCGCTCCCAACCGTTGCCCTCTGCTAATGGCTGACCTCTCACCGGATCTAAAACTGTATTGCCATTGTCATCAAGGAGAACAAGACTTCTCACCACGTTCTGTTGAAGAAGCTGTTCGGCCTGAGCCTTGGTTTGTGCACTTTTACGAATACAATAAACGTTGTTTGTGAGTTCAATGAATTTTCCATCAACATAGCCAAGACTGGCCTTCCAATATGTGGCATCACCAATGGGGGAAGTGGTGATCACTGCGATGTGATAATCCAGGTTTTCAAAGCGGTCCATAAATGTCGATATACGGTTAGCCATACTTTGTTGTTCAAACTGCATGGATCCAGAGTTATCGACATTGATGATAATATCGACGCGGTTGTCGGGCGCGGTGACTTGGATATCACGAGTGACAGTAATAATGGAGCGAAAAACTTCCCATGTGACCGTTTGCTCTCCGACTTGATTGTTGGCGTTTGTGGCCACGATGGTGAATGTGTTTGTTCCTACCACTGGGTTAGTAATAGGAATTCGATCCGTGGGCTTACAAGGAACTTCAACCCCATTGAGAGTGCATTTAACTTCAGTCACTTCAGAGCGAGGAGTAACCACTTCATAATCAATAACTGTATCAGTGTCATCAACGGTAGTGTCCGTTGGAGTTTCATTAAATTTGATAATCACTTCACTGTTTCCACCAACGACTAAACCATCAGGGCCTTGGGGATTAAGACCGGGTTCTTGAGGAGGTCTTTCGACACTGGGACGAGTGTTAAAATCCACATCTCGCGAACAATTTTGATAGATAAAAAGAGAAAGAAATCCTATGAGAATGAGTGATGGACCAAAAACATATTCATTAAAAAAAGATTTCACATTACCCCCCGGTGAATGTTACTTGGGAAAATTGAGAAAGAGTCCCATAGAAGGACCCAGATCATTATTATCATTGTGAATGGCTCAGAAAGAAAGCCCTTTTTATGGGCCAAAGTCCAGAATGACCTGGTTTTTTTTAGAGATTCAAAAACCAGGTTGGGACTGTATCAAATTGAAACTGTATTAAAGGCAAAAGTATTTGAAGTTATAGCGACCATACTCCAGAGGACGGGCGAATTCGATCTGATTTTTATTGATTATAAAAGCAGGAATTGGCCCTGATCCCTCTCTGCGAACTTCCATCTCGATTTGTCCGTCACCATCCACATCTTGGGGCTCACAGTCGAGTAAAAAGGATTTTTGCAAATTAAGAACTTGATCAGCGATGTTTTGGAGAGCCCCACTATAGTCGGAAGCACAAATGTCTTCAACCACCCCTTGAGTGGCCAGGGAAACTTGTTCGTAGGCATAACCAAACTTTTCATGGGTTTTAATACAAGCTTGATCTCCGGGACGAACAATAACTGAATTAAAACGAAAAAGTTTTTTCTCTCCCCAAACCTGGGAAACTTTTTTAATCAATTCATCTCCGCGGCTCTTCTCTTGTGACCAAAGGGGATTTAAAGCGCCATCTAACAATGTTTCATCTTCATCAGAGATCAGAACCACTGAGAGACTGGCCTCATTACGATAAAATTCCTTAAGCCGTTTGTTGGTGTCATTAACTGGGTTTTGTGAACGTTCGATAGAACGATAGGTGTTGTAGAGACCACGCTCATGACCGTTGCCTGTTTCTGGTCGATATATAGTTTGTTCAAAATACTTTCGAGCCAAGGTTTGTGAGAGATTGGAATTGAGATGATATTGACCATTAGGGAATCGAAGAAGGGCTCCGTCAGAAAGCGGGTTCAACTTATTGGTCACTGGATTGTATTCATAGGGGTCAGTCGTAATAATACCAACACGCCAATCCAATATTTTAAGCTTTTCAAAAAAGCGGTTGATACGGTTTCCAATTTCAGTCTGTTCTTCTTGCATCGATCCCGAATTATCAATGACAAACAACACATCCGCTTTATTACTATTGGCCTGAATCACGCGTGTATTTGTGATGCTTTGATAAACTCTTCTCACCTTCCATGGCGAATTGACTCGCGCCATGAGACCAACACTATCCTGGACAAAAAGCGATAAATTATAAGACCCTACGAGTAAGTTTTTGAGTTCAACTTTATTCATACCCTCCTGGCAAACAATCGGAACATTATTGACAGCACATTCTAAATTTACCAGTGGGTGATCGCCAACAATCACTTCAAACTCCGCAAGAGTTTTGTCACCCATATAATGATCTTGAGGTTTTTGTAATAATCTTATCACCGGCCCTACAACGGGAGGTTCAACATCGGGATCTGTTGGGTCAGGATTGATATCGACACCACCTTCACTTGGACGCGGAACAGAACTGTCTAAGGGGATATCTGGAGTGGGAGAAAAACTGACTTCCTGACGGCAACTGAGAAGTAAAAAGACGATCATTAATTTTGAAAAACGAGAAACCACAACCCACCCCACTGTTAGTCATTTTTCGGATTAACAAAGCCTTGGGTTGAGCCACAGTCAGCAATTCTAGACCACACCCTCCTATGTGTGTCTCATTGAGAGATGTAAAAATACTTGTCTTGGCGAGAAAGATTCTGTTGTCTCAAGATGAAGCAAATTATTGAGATATAAAATGAGGATTTAAGAAATTAGAGGCTTTTCAAAAAATACTTTTCAATCAGAGCAAAAAAACCATCCATTAAAAGTGCAAGCAAAGCCGCTGGCACAGCCCCTTGCAAAACCAGAGAGGTATCATTGAGAGCAAGACCGGTCACAATCGGCTCCCCTAATCCACCCGCACCAATAAAGGCAGCGAGAGTTGCCGTACCAATATTCAGAGTCGTAGCCGTTCTAATTCCTGCAATGATGGCTGGAAATGCCAAAGGTAACTTCACTGAAAAAAAGATTTCAGAGGGATAAAGTCCAATCCCTCGCGCCGATGTAATTAAACGAGGATCTATATTGGCGAGTGCCGATTGGGTATTACGCAAAATCGGTAAGAGTGAATAAATAAAAAGACCCACGAGAGCTGGCTTAAAACCAATTCCAAAGAAAGGAATCATCATGGTCAGTAAGGCTATTGAGGGGATGGTCTGTAAAATTCCAGTTATATTCATGATAATCCCGGTTGCTCTCGGCTGGGTTGAAAACAGAGCGGCAAAAGGAATTGCAAAAACAGAGGCTAAAATCACGGCAATTCCGGTGAGAAGAAGATGGATATAAGTTCGATAAAGGAGTTTATTCCAAGCAATCTCATTGGATTGTGTTTTGGTTTTAATGGACTTTATAAGTCCTTTATTAAAAAGAAAATCTTGGGAGACACGTGAGAGACTCATTCCGTTGACAACTTTTGAATTCATCTCAATCATTTCATCTTGTGAAATTTTAAAACTCAGTTGGTTGAGATCCTGTTTAATTTTCTCATCAAGGTTTATGGCAACTAAAGGAACAGCCTCATAGATGGGAAAAAAATTTTTGTCATCCTTCAAGACTACAAATTGATATTTGAGAATGAGTGGCTCTGTACTATAAGCTTCGGCAAAATCAATTTTATTATTTTTTAAAGCTTCATAGGTCAGTGGAACCTCAATGCCTTTTACTTTTTGGTTGAGTTCATAAACCTTTTTAAGATCGGCCCAGCCATCTTGTCTCTCTTGAAACTCAAAACTCATTCCCCCTTTGAGTTCGGGATAATTTTTAAGATCTGATATTTTTTTAATCCCTAAACGATCAGCCTGAGTTTTTCTCATAATCAGTGAGTAACTGTTATCAAATCCTAAAGGCTGTAACATTTCGACACCTTGTGGTTTAAGATTTTGATTGAGAGTTTCTCTGTCTGACTCTTTGATTTTAAGGACGGCTTCGCTCACGGTCCCTGTGTATTCAGGATAAAGATCAATTTCTCCGGTTTGCAGAGCCGAATAGGCGATCATGGTACCGCCCATACCAAAGCGTCGTTCCACTTTATAGCCTTTTTCTTCAAGATAGAGTGCGAAAATCTCAGCCAACAGATAGTTTTCTGTAAAACGTTTGGAACCAATAACAATCGTATCTTTTTGATTGCAGGCACTGAACAACAGTAAAACAAAACTGCTGATAACCAAACTTTTAAAGAGCATTAAGGGCTCCTTCGCTAAAAACGCCCATCATAAATTGTCGTTTATTAACAACAGGAAGTGCATTTTTGCGTTCTCGAAGGAGCGCCTTCATTCCATCTAAAATAGGTTCCTCGGCTTCTAAAAAAAAGGGGTTGATTTCATGAGGAGTCTCGGAAAAAGACTGTGATCCGATAAAATGAAATTCTTCATTCACCCAATAAATAGAGCTCTGACCAAATTCTTCAAGAAATTTTCGAGCTTTTTCTTGATTATTAAATGAGATTTGATTCTTTGTTTCGAGGTGTACTAAACTCAACCCATCCACTGTTTTTTGTGCGACATAAATATTGGTATTGAGCACTGAATAAAGATAAATATTTTTTAAAAGAGTGGCTGGTGAGTGAGAATTTATAAATTGGGCGACATACTCGGTTTTAGGGGCCAGTAAGAATTTACTGGGTGAATCCATTTGTTCAATAACTCCCTTATTTAGAAGAATCATCTTATCAGACATTGAAAAAGCCTCGGGCAAATCATGGGTGACCCAAACCAATGTAAATCCTAATTGTGCCCTTAGCTTTAGAAACTCTTTTTGCAACTCACTTTTTGTGATCGGATCAAGTGCGCTGAAGGGCTCATCCATAAGCATAATCGATGGTTTCATAAAAAGAGCCCGTGCTATCCCGACTCTTTGCTGTTGCCCCCCGCTGATTTCCCTTGGTTTTTTTTTAAGAAACTCAGCATGATTCGGAAGTGAAAGTAAAAGCAGAAGCTCTTCAATTCGCTCTTTTATTTCTGTCGTTTTCCAGCCTTCTTTTCGAGCAATGATACTGAGGTTTTCAAACAACGTCATATGAGGAAAGAGTCCACTGCCTTGAATCGAGTAACCCATGGAACGACGCCAACGTTCACTTTGATTAAAATCAAATCGGACTCCGTTAACAAAAACTTCACCCCGATTGGGGGTTAAAAGTCCGTTCATGAGCTCAAGGGCAGTGGTTTTTCCGCAGCCACTACGACCAATGAGAGAGTAAGATTCTCCCGCTCTCATTTCTAAGCTGAAGTTGGTAAATATGTTTTTTTCTCCATAACTAAAATCAATATTTCGCATGGATATAGCGGAAACTGGAGTCATCCACTTTAAAAAAACATCGTTTTCGGGGGATTACAACTCAATATTCTTTGATCAAGTAAAATGTAATTAAAAAGGGGCAAAAACCCCCCAAGTCTTTTTTATCCCATTTCTTTGTCAATCTGGCTCAATTAAAATTGAAAAAAATCTCTTATTAGGCAGTATCGAATTAATCGATATACTCTTCAATCACACGACTGAGTGATTTACCCATATCCGCAGAAATTGAAATCCCTTGAAAACTGTAGGTTTGACCAAATTCTATACCCTGACTCACAACAATTTGATGTTGGGTACGCAGAACATTATCACTGTTGGTCATTCTCTCATTACCCTGAGCATCTCGAACTAACACTTGAGCTGTCGCTGGAATATCCGTTTGCCAACTGACGATGACAATCCCTTCTCTTGTATCAAGGACACTGAAGTTTGAAATTTTTGGAGCCGTCCCTTGAACGCAAGGGTTATAAATGGCCATGGGTGGGAGCTGCCAATTGGCGGCCGCAATGGGTCTCCATCCGCGCAACAACATATCGGTATAAGCTTGTTGCGGAGTTGAATTGTTATTGAAGTCAAAATAACGAGAATTTCCTAATTTTCCACACTCAGTCTCTCTAACGGTGGACTGATCCACTCGTCTCCACATCGGGATTAAAGAAATGTGATAACGTGGACCTTGGTAGTAATCGATCTCAACATCATAAGAAGTTTCATGGTTAAAAAAGACCGTGTCACCACAACCCATTCGTGTCGGGTGATTGGCATCATTATTAACAACAACTTGTTTGACTCCATCTGCATCAATGATTTTCATAACAGATCCATCATCAGAAAGAAGTGCCAGTTCATACTCACCGGCCATTTCGTCTTCAGAAAGTCTTAATTCTGATTTGAAACGAAGGGCGAAGTACTCAACTAAGTCATTCTGACTATCATCTTGAATCATCCCACCGGTTTGTATTGGAAAACCCGTATTAAATAATCGCGTGGGAATATTCAGATCAGTAAAAAAAAGTTTTTGAGTGGATTTCACACCCTCCTCTATATATTGGGAGACTTGCTGAAAACGGGGCTGATCAGCTCGCAGATAAAAAAGCTCCGCAATTAATCCGTCCTGAGGAGATGGATTTCCACCACCACCCATCGGGTCACAAACCAGTTTGTTTAATTTATGGGTATTCACATCATAAGGATGGAGTTCCACATCCGAAGCGTCTACTGTAAGTGACGACCCATCTTCTTGGGAATTAAGGCCAGATGTACATCCTGCAGCGATAAAAAAAGCGGCAAAAATTAAACTCTGCTTGATCGTTTTGGGGTTATTGACCTTCAACATTGTGATCTCCTTAGGTCCCCCAACCTTTTAATTAGAATATCAGTAATTTTTAAATAAGCTCGTAAAATCAGAGGTTTATACCCATTAGAGACACCAAAAGTTGATCAAAAAAATCACATTTTAAAGAAGCGTCTGAAGCTTTGACAAAAAAATCTTAAATCTGATTTGTTCTGGTATTTTGTTTTTTTAGAACTTTAAAAAGACTTCTTTTATTAAAAGTAAGCTCAGATAAAAATCTGTTCTTTATTGAACGCTTTATTTTTATGCCCCTTTAAAAACTTTTGAGGCGAGTACCCCAAAAGTTTAATCTCTTATTTATTATCAAGACAAAAATAATGAAACTCATATTGACCAGCGATAAGGGGTTGGTCAAATTGAATTTGATTCTTGTCGATGGTGTAACCTGGAATTGGAAAAGGGCCTTTTGGTCTAATCACCAAATCAATTTTGCCATCCTGATTCATATCCTGAGGTACACATTTTAAATTATAAATTTTCTGTAAATTAGAGACCGATTCACCAAGACTTTTTAGAATGTCACTGTAATTATTCGAACAAACGTCACCCACAATTCCATTGGTTTTGCGAGAAAGCTCTTCGTACTTAACACCCATGGTATGACCCCCACCGTTGAGACAGGCTTGGGAGTTAACAATAATGGAATTAAATTGAAATCGCTTTTGTGAACCCCATTGAGAATCAACTAATTTAAGAAGTTCTGAGCCAAGACTTTTTACACTTGTACCCGACTCATCTTCATCAGAGACAACCACGACAGCGAGGGCTGATTCATTTCTAAAAAATTCAGCCTGGTCTTTATCCAGTTGAACTTTTGGATTGATCGTTCTTTCGATCGCGCGGTAGGTGGCTCGAATACCCATTTCAGTGTCCCAACCACTCTCTTTTCTCTTTACGTGTTTGGCAAAAAGATCTTGGGCTTGTTTATGATTCATCGATGACTTAAGAAAGAGATGTTCCTTGTCAAAGGGATCAAACTGACCATCGGAGCCTTTTTGATTTTTCTGAGGATTAGTCGTAGTTAAAGCAATATTCCAATCCAAATTTTTAACTTGATCAATAAAGTGACTAAAACGTTGAGAAATCTTTGTTTGCTCATCTCTCATCGAACTTGAGTTATCGATCACAAAAAGAATATCCATAGATTTTTGTGATGCTTTTACTTCCACCTTATCTTTTATGCGACGAAATCGATTAAAAACATTCCAATCTTCTTGAGCCTTATCCTTTAGACCTTCCACATCGATCGCTGAAACCTCAAACAGATGCTGACCGAGCGAAAGTGGCAGTATTTTAAGAATTCCTTTAAGCCAATCACAGGGTAACTGATGCTGATCAAGAGAACAGATAACTTCTTCGATTTCATTGTCTCCTTTTAAGACTTCAAAAATCACTTCGCTCTCCTCGCCTATCATTTGATCTTGAGGAGCTTTAATAATTTTAACTTTCGGACCTTTAACTTCTAAGGGTTCTTCCCTTTCAACGCTATCCATTGACGAAAAGCCAACTTCTTGTTTACAAGCTGTTAAAGAAACAAAAACCAATAGACTGAGTAGAGTGAGTGCTTTCATATTACACCTTCTTTCAATCCATAGGTCGGCCTTGAATTCTCTCAGGACGAGACCAAAGCACATTAATCTAGACTAAGGTTTAAACACTTCGTCTCACTTTCACACAGATTCTCATTTCATTAGCCCCTTCGTCCAAATCTTCTTCACTTTCTTTTTCTTTACTCTTTTTATTCGTCCTCGTTTCCCCATCTTTAGTGAGAAGAGTTTGGGCAAAACAGACCCCGGCTCCTGCCTAACCTCAATTTTGCCCTGCGGGCAAAAACGCATCCGCTTTGAGGAGATCTGTTTTGCCCAAACTCTTCTCACTAAAGATGGGGACCCAAGTTCTCATGTTTTCACAAAAAAAAGGCGCTCATTAACATGTTCTTTTGTTCAGAATCATTTAAAGGAATTTCTTTGGACGATGATTCAACAATTGAATAAACTCTTCTAGAAACCTTAAGCATTGGTTTTAAGAAAAGAACGAATTAAGATTGGCTGAGTATTAATAGTTGGAATATTATATATCTATGAAAAATTACAGATTCCTAAGTGCTCTTGTCATCTTGTGGTCATCGATCGCCCTGGGAAAATTCGAAGTCCGTGAAAGTTCTGTTATCTTGGGAAATAACCAAATCAGTTTTAATGTTTTCAACGACTGCAATAATTATACGTTTGAGGTTACTTAAACCGACCATCGGCTTTTGCACGTACAACCTCCTCTAACCCGGAAGGTGTCATTTTTCCTGCTTTCTTGAGTCGTTTAACGTTCTCTCTATTAACTTTTGACCAGTTGCTTTTTGGCCTACGCGGGGTA
>JBGSSY010000027.1:0-12380 GCA_041736775.1 Bdellovibrionales bacterium
ATCTTTAGCTCGCACAGTAAAATCCCCCATGATAACCCTTCCCCTGATTGATTTAAGGTAAGGATCGTATCAAATTGACGCACATAAGTGGTCAAAGTCCCTTGGGAATTAAAGGTGGTCAGAATCGCTTGGGAATAACAACCCTAACAATTTTGTAAAAAGTGTCAAATTTTTTGACGTTCCTCCAAATTTAACCCAAGAAGTCTTGTTTTGAGAGTTAAAACAGATTTTTATCCTTAAAAACATGAGTGCTTTTAACACTTTAATTTTTTTGCTTTTGGCATTTTTCTTGTATAAGTGTATTCGAAACAGGAGAACACTTCTATGTCACGCACTTTTAAAATTTTAGTCACATTATCAACTTTGATACTTTTTAGTGTCAATTCCGCTGCTAACGATCTAGCCCTAAATAGTACTTCAGAAGCAAAGGCACCTGATTTGTTAAGGCTTGTTTGCGAACAAAATAATGTAATAGGCGATAAACATATTAATATGGTCTTTGTTGTTGAACAAACCTCAGCTCAAATTAAAACAGGATCAGAAATACTTGCTAACAGCACCCAAGGAAATCACCTTCAGGATATTCCCGGAGAAATAAAGGTCTATAGTGGATCTGATGCTCATTGGGATTGGAAAGCAACCACTGAAGAAAACTTAAATAGACTTCAAGCTCTAGAGCCCGATAATTATGATGTTAACGAAGAATATCCTCACTTTAGAAAAGATAGTGGAGTCATTTCATCGCTCGGAAATCAGTTTACTTTTTTTAATGAACATAAAATTAATGCTCAACGTTTAAAATTTAAATTTGATAATAGACGAGAAATTGCAGCTGGATTTTATCCAATGGCCTCTTTCAAGTGCATTAAGGCTTCAGTTTTTACACCGCCTGAATCGCGATCAGAACTCTTGTATGATGATATTTATACAGAAAATATTATTCAGTAATAGATCAAATTTTTATTAAGAGATAACAAAAAAATTAAGAGGCCTTTAATTCAAACTCATCCGAGGTTTGAAATCTTCTTAAATAATCAACAATCACAGTGAGAGTTTCAGCCTTAAGCTCTCCAAACCTTAAACCCACAAATCCTTGATCAGTGTTATAGACAACCGTTCCGCTGACATGGACTGGAATTTTAAGATCTTCACTCTCAACTCGAAGCTGAGCCACTGTACCCACTTCAAAATTAGCTCCAAGGCCATAGACGCCCATTCCCCCTTGTCCGAGGGTGGCTGTTCTCACCACGTAACTAAACCGTGATCCATCCTTAGTGATCTTTGCAAGACCCATCAAAGGTGCTCGCAAATAATTGCGACGAGAGAGATTAAGAGCTTCCATAAACGCGTACGAAGAATAAATCGGAACCCATGACTCTTTGTTTTGAGGGCTAACAGCCACTCGATTGAAATTTTCCTGTTTTTTAAGTTCTAAAACCACTTGTTCAAATTTAAGGTTTTCCAAAACTTTTTTGGGAAGTCTTAAGCGCCACTTTTGTTGGGATTGATCACCCATGGCTAATAAGTTTGCAAGGTTATTTTCCCATTCGGCAATCGGAGTCCACTCGACCTGACCCTTTGACCAAATATAAGCTCCATAGCTGAGTTCTCCCGATTTTAGATCTTTGAGGATCTTATCGGTGGCGAATGGACCTAAAATTTTTTCTTCAGAGTGAATAAACCAAGTCATGGTCCAAAACTATCGGACTTTTAGATAGGAACTTAAAGATTTCCCGAACTTTTATCATTATGATATAGCTAAACCAAACAAACAGAGACGTTCTCAGAATAAGACTCCGTTTTGTCGACAACAAAGGAATTTTTCCCCATGTTAAAATGGATCATTGCCAGCGTTATTTTTTTTGCAGTGGTCATTGAGTTAGTGATCTTTGCGCCCGAACGTGGTGATCGTGAGATCGATAAAAAATCTTTGGCCGATAGCGAGCTGATCGACAGTGCTCAAAAAGATATTGATCAAGTTTTATCCGGCACCCATTTGATTGAAACCCAGGGTGAAAAAAAAATGTGGGAGCTTGAAGCGGCACAGGCCAGAAAAAAACAAAAAAGCAATGATTGGAGACTGGATGCCGTTCTCGTTAAGTTCTACGGCGAAAACTCTGTTCGCTACAATGTGACCGGTAAAAATGGTTTTGTCGGAGATAATCAAAAAAAATTAAAAATTGAAGGGAACGTTGTAATCACCTCATCCAATGGTTATGTCCTCAACACGGAGGTGATTTATTATCTCACCAACACTCGAAAAATTGATGGCCCTGAACATGTCAAACTGAGAGGCCCCGAAGAGCCAGATAACGGCGGTCCTCTTTTTATGGAGAGCGATCGCTTTGATGCTGATCTCAACACAAACATCATCAATATGCGCGACAATGTCAAAGGACGAAAACTTTTGCGAGATGGTCGAAAAATGCGAATCACTTCCCGCGAAGCCCAATTCAGTGGCCAATCTCAATATGCTCTGTTTAAAAAGAATGTTGTGATTGATGTGGATTCAATGACCATCACGGGCCCCCGCGCAAAATTTAATTATAAAAACAATGAACTTTATTCAGCCTATCTCGATGGCGGGGTTAAGATCAAAGATATCGGTCGCTGGGGTGTCGCTGGCGAGGCCGTTATCTATTTTAAAGAAGATAAATTTATTTTTAGAGGGGACCCTAAAGTCGTACAGGCCGATGATCAGTTGATTGGTGATGAGATTATCGTTTATGATGGGGGTGATCGTATTCAGGTGATTAAAGCGAAAACCAAGTACAATACGAAAGAAGAAGGAGAAAAACCCTTTTGAGCCAACTGGTAGTTAAAGACATTCACAAAAGTTTTAAACTCCGGCATGTGGTGAAGGGTGTTTCTTTAGAGGTGTCTTCGAACTCGGTCGTGGGACTTCTTGGTCCCAATGGGGCAGGAAAGACCACAAGTTTCTATATGGTGGTTGGTCTGGTGAGTCCCGATCAAGGACAAATTGAATTGGATGGGGTTGATATCACACCACTGCCCATTTATGCACGCGCGCGAATGGGAATCAGTTACCTTCCTCAAGAACCTTCAGTTTTTAGAAAACTCACGGTGCGTGAAAATATTCAGGTGGCTCTTGATTCACACAACATTTCTGGAAGTCAAAAATTAGAAACGCTAGAGCGCTTGCTCAATGAGTTTAGCCTCAATCACATCACCGAAAGTTACGGTTATGCTCTTTCGGGAGGAGAAAGAAGACGGGTCGAGATCGCCCGGTCTTTGGTCGGAAAACCAAAATTTCTTCTCCTCGATGAACCCTTTGCCGGAATCGACCCGATTGCGGTTTATGATATCCAACAAATCATCAGAAAATTGCGCGACCAAGGTATCGGAATTTTGATCACAGACCATAATGTGCGAGAAACGCTCGGCATTTGCGATTTTAGTTATATAATGAAAGATGGGTCCGTCCAAGTGAAGGGTACGCCCGAACTTATCACTCGATCAGAACTGGCACGCAAGTTCTATCTGGGTGAAAATTTTCGACTCTAGTAAGGAGACACATGGCCTTCAGTATGAAGCAGAGCTTAGCCCTCAAACAGGCTCTTCGCATGACACCTCAGCTCCAGCAAGCCATCAAACTTCTTCAGCTTTCTCGTCTTGAATTAGAAACAGAGATTCGTAAAGAACTGACAGAAAATCCCGTTCTAGAAGAAGGCATGGAGGTCGCCAACTCCGAGATCGAGAGAGAAGTGGAGCCCACTCAACAAGACCAAGAAATGCAAGACCCTCGCAAACAAGATGAGTTTGAGTGGGATAACTATTTTGATAACCAACAAAAAAATCGTGAAACCAACTTTTCTCGTAACAACGACGAGATCATGAATTATGAGAGTTTGATCGCCAGCAAAGAAACCCTCCATGATCACTTGCGCTGGCAAGCCAGCCTCTATGGCTTTAACGAAGAAGAGCTTGAACAAGCCACAGTGATTATTGAATCTATCAATGATGACGGTTACCTTAAAATCCCTTTAGAAAATATTTCTGAAGACGAAGGAATGGATATTAAAGATCTTGAGCAAATTCTCGGCATGATCCAAGAGTTTGATCCACCGGGAGTGGGGGCACGAAATCTTCAAGAATGTCTGTTATTACAAGCCAAATTCTTACAAGAAGACACCCACGATTTTGTGAACTTGATCACCAATCACATGCACGATCTTGAAAAGAAAAACTACAATGCCATAGCTAAAACCATGAATATATCGGTGGAAGAAGTTGTGGACATGTGCAAAATAATCAATTCCATGGACCCTAAACCGGGGCTGCGTTTTTCTGCCAACGACACTCACTATGTTACACCGGATGTGTATGTCTACAAAGTGGGAGAAGAGTACGTCGTTTCTCTAAACGAAGATGGACTCCCTAAACTGAGAATTTCTAATTTTTATAAAAACATGCTCGGTTCTGAAGAGGGCAAGGGCGTTAAAAAAACCGAAGCCCAAGATTATGTCCAAGAAAAACTTCGCTCGGCGGTTTGGTTAATTAAATCCATTCATCAAAGACAGCGCACCATTTATAAAGTGGCAGAAAGCATTGTCAAACATCAACAAGAGTTTTTTGATAAAGGCCCAGCTTTTATTAAACCAATGATTCTTCGCGATATCGCCAATGACATTGAAATGCACGAATCCACAGTTTCTCGGGTGACCACTTCAAAATACATGCACACCCCCCAAGGAATTTTTGAGCTCAAGTACTTTTTCAATTCAGGTATTAATACGACGGGTGGTGGATCACTCGCCAGTGAATCCGTTAAACTGAAAATCAAAGACATGGTCGACAAAGAAGACCCTAAACGCCCACTTTCTGATCAGAAGATTGTTGAGCTTCTCAAAAAAGATGGAATCGAAATCGCTCGCAGAACTGTTGCCAAATACCGCGACGTTCTCAAGATTCTTCCATCCAGCAAACGCAAGAAGTATTTCTAATTATCATAGAATTCATACACCCTTAAAAAAAGTCCCAATGGCAAAAGTGAAGTGCAAGTAAGGTAATTGCATGGGGCTTAATCAACCCGTTGAGTTTTAAAGAACATGGAAAAAAAATGGTTTTTTCACCTTTTCAGAGTGAAAGGGGAGTGTTATGTATTCCTTGCATGTCAAAACCTGTGGACGATCTCAAGACATTTCAGATTCCTTTTTTTAATCATAGTTTAAAGGTTGTTTATAGCTCCCTGGGACTAGTTGAAATGACCTTTATCAACGAGAAAGCTCCTCGCACCAATAAATTCACTCCTTTCGAAAAAAACATTAAAGAGCAAGTCCAGTCCTATTTTTTGAAAAAAAACAAAAACTGGAACCTCCCCATCGACTGGGATCATCTTGAGGTCACACCCTTTCAACAAAAAGTTTTGCAAAAGATGGCGCAAATTCCCTACGGAGAAGTGATGACCTACTCTGAGCTTGCCCAAGCGGCGGGATCTCCCCGTGGCGCTCGGGCTGTGGGATCGACTTGCGCCAGTAATCCCATTATTCTTGTGATTCCTTGTCATCGGGTGGTTTCTACCCAAGGACTGGGGGGTTACAGTGGTGGCGGACTCGCCATCAAACGTCGTTTACTGCAATTAGAACAAACTCAATAATGCACTGCTATAATATTGATCTTGCAGCGTTGACACTCGCTTTTGCTTAGGTGAAGTTGATCTGCTTTTTAAAGAAGGGGTTTTATTATGAAAAATTATTTTTTTACCAGTGAATCTGTTTCCGAAGGCCATCCCGATAAAATGGCTGACCAAATTAGTGATGGCGTTCTTGATGCCATACTCAAACAAGATCCTACAGCTCGAGTAGCAGCTGAAACAATGATCACCACTGGTATGGCGGTTGTTGCAGGAGAAATCTCTACAAAGTGCTACGTTGAAATTCCTGAAATCGTTCGTAACGTGATCAAAGAGATTGGCTACGACAGTAGCGAAAAAGGCTTCGATTATAAAACTTGTGCCGTTTTAACTTCCATCGATCAGCAAAGTCCTGATATTGCAATGGGTGTCGATGAAACTGGCGGAAAAGAGCAAGGGGCTGGCGACCAAGGTTTAATGTTTGGTTATGCCATCAATGAAACTCCTGAACTCATGCCTTTGACCATTGCCCTTTCTCATAAATTAGTTAAAACACTCGCCGAAAAAAGAAAAGCCAATGTGGTTGATTTCTTAAGACCCGATAGCAAATCCCAAGTGACCTTTGAATATGTCAACGGAAAACCCTCACGTGTGGATGCGGTTGTCATTTCAACTCAACATGGTCCCCAAGCTTCTCAAAGCCAAATCAAAGAATTTGTGATTGAAGAAGTGATTAAAAAAGTGATCGATGCAAAATGGCTTGATTCAAAAACTAAATTTTATGTGAATCCAACTGGCCAATTTATTATTGGTGGCCCTCAAGGGGATTGCGGTCTTACGGGACGAAAAATTATCGTTGATACTTATGGCGGCCACGGAGCCCATGGTGGAGGCGCTTTCTCTGGTAAAGATCCTTCGAAAGTAGATCGCTCAGCGGCTTATGCTGGACGACATATTGCGAAGAACATTGTCGCAGCTGGTCTTGCTGACCGTTGTCTTGTTCAATTGGCCTATGCCATTGGTGTTGCTGAGCCTGTCAGTGTGATGGTTGATGATTATGGAACAGGCAAAGTCAGTTCTGACGAGCTTTCAAGTGCTGTTCGCGAACTCTGGGGATTAAAACCTGCGCAGATCGTTAAAGATTATGACTTGTTAAAACCACGATTCCGCGCCACTGCGGCTTACGGACACTTTGGCCGTGAAGAAGACAGTTTCACTTGGGAAAAACTCAATAAAGTACAAGCTCTTAAATCCTATTTTAAAATGTAAAAAAAGCGGGCCTCTTAAAGAATCCATAGGCATTTTTTAAGAGGTCATGCTAAGTTCTTTTGTCTATGGATCCATCACGAATACGAAACTTCTCGATCATCGCCCATATCGACCATGGTAAGTCGACACTGGCCGATGGGATTATCCATATTACCGGTGGTCTTTCAGATCGTGAAATGAAAGAACAAGTTCTTGATTCCATGGATATTGAAAGAGAACGGGGAATTACCATTAAGGCCCAAACAGTTCGACTAAAATATCGAGCTGATGATGGTCAAGATTATCAGCTCAACCTCATCGATACCCCAGGACATGTTGATTTTAGTTACGAAGTTTCTCGTTCACTCGCTGCATGTGAAGGTGCAATCCTTGTCGTCGATGCGGCTCAAGGAGTTGAAGCCCAAACCCTCGCTAATGTTTATTTAGCGCTCGAAGGCAACCTTGAGATTATCCCTGTCCTCAATAAAATTGATTTACCGGCCGCTAACCCCGAAGCCGTCATTCGCCAAATTGAAGACGGTATTGGTATTGATTGTACCGAAGTCGTTCTCGCCAGTGCCAAAGAAAAACGAGGAATCAAAGAAATTCTCGAACAAATTGTCGCCAAGATTCCTCCCCCCAAAGCGGACGTTGATAAACCCCTTCGCGCTTTGATCTTTGATTCCTGGTTTGATAGTTACCAGGGTGTCGTAGTTTTGTGCCGAGTGATGGATGGAGTTGTTCGTAAAGGTGATAAGATAAAATTCATGTCCACAGATGCCAACTTTGAAGTTTTAAAGCTCGGCTTTTTTACACCACAGCCCTTAACCACCGATGAAATCTCAGCTGGTGAAGTGGGTTTTCTGATTTGTGGAATTAAAAGTATTCGGGATGTTCGAGTGGGCGATACCATTACCACCCAAAAACACGGGGCTACAGAAATATTAGCCGGTTTTAAAAAAACCAAACCTATGGTTTTTGCCGGAATCTTTCCGGTTGAATCTCCTGACTTCAAAGAGCTTGAAGTCGCACTTGAAAAATTAGCCCTCAATGATTCTAGTCTCACTTACGAAGTTGAAAGTTCGGCGGCCCTTGGGTTTGGCTTTCGTTGCGGATTCTTAGGACTTCTTCATATGGAAATCGTACAAGAGCGTTTGGAGCGAGAGTTTAATCTCAACTTGATTACGACCGCTCCTACTGTGGTTTATAAGGTTTTTGACCACAAGGGAAATTTTGTGGAACTTGAAAACCCTTCCGACCTTCCTGATCCCACAAAGATTGATCACATCGAAGAACCCATTGTTAAGATGACCATACATACTCCTTCAGAATTTATCGGAAGTATTTTAAAACTCTGCGAAGCTAAACGGGGGCAACAAATTGGTATCGATTACATCTCCGATGTCAAAGTGGTGATCAATTATCGATTGCCTATGAGTGAGATGGTGGTTGATTTTTACGATAAACTCAAAACCCTCTCTCGCGGCTACTCTTCCATGGAGTATGAGGTCGCTGACTATCAGCCGGCCGACCTCGTAAAGCTTGATATTTTAATTAATGGTGAAGCCGTGGATGCTCTCTCGGTGATTACCCATCGTTCTGTGGCCGATTTTAAGGCTCGCGCGCTTTGTAAAAAAATGAAAGAGTTGATTCCTAAACAACAGTTTCAAATTGCAATTCAAGGATCAATTGGATCTAAAATAGTAGCGCGCGAAACCATCAGTGCACTTCGCAAAGATGTGACCGCAAAATGTTATGGTGGGGATATTTCTCGTAAAAGAAAACTTCTCGAAAAACAAAAAGCCGGTAAAAAAAGAATGAAACAAATTGGAACGGTGGACGTTCCACAAGAGGCTTTTTTAGCCGTTCTCAGAGTGGAGGATTAGTCGAAATGTTTACTAAACGTTTTTGGACTCATGGTGCAGGTTCTTATGCACTTGCGATTGGTGTTGCTCTCACAATTCGATGGGCCTTTATGGAAGCCTATGTGATTCCTTCACAAAGCATGCTTCCCTCTCTTCTCATTCACGATCATATTTTTGTCAATAAATCGATCTATGGTATCCGCATTCCTTTTTCAGAAAAATGGCTGATGGAATTCGGAAAACCCAAAAGAGGAGAGGTTATCGTTTTCAAATACCCCCGCGATAAAAGCACTTTTTACATCAAACGAGTGGTGGGGATACCGGGCGACAAAGTTTTTTACAAAGACGGAGTTTTATTTATCAATGATCAAGAAATGGTTAAAACTCCTGCCGAAGAAGAAGGGGCTTTCTCTTACGTGAGAGATGTCGATTTCCATGCGGATGGCTCCTCTCCTTTTGAAACCAAGTCCGATTACGAACACTACATTGAAGACATTGATGGTAAAAAGCACGATGTTCTTTTGCGAAAAGGAGCTTACTTAGGGGATACTTACGGGCCAATCTATGTTCCTGAAGGACAACTTTTTGTAATGGGTGACAATCGAAATCGTTCTAGCGACTCAAGGGTTTGGAACTTTGTTCCCCATGAATACGTCCTTGGTAGAGCCATGTTTGTTTGGCTCTCGTGTGAGGAAACTTTGCCTGTTTTCACATTCCTTTGTAACCCAGTCACCATTCGCGGGACTCGCTTTTTTCATCAAGTGCGCTGATGAATCTTTGGTATCGTAAAGACCCTCAAGATCGACGCGGCAAATGGAGTGATGTGATTCGCTCTCTCATGACCATACTTATTCTTTACATGGCTTTTCGTTGGATTCTTTGGGAACCTTTTGTGATTCCCTCTGGCAGCATGGAGTCCACCCTTCTGGTACAAGATTATGTCGTGGTCAAAAAGTGGCCCTTTGGATTAAGAATCCCCTTTACCCATCAATGGTTAATCGGACCAAAGCTGCCAGAACGTGGAGATATTGTTGTTTTTAAAGCTGTTGATGAGAGTGGCCATTTTTTAGTGAAAAGAGTGATTGGTTTACCGGGTGATGAGATTGAAACGACCGATCAAGGCTTTTTAGTTGTAAACGGACAAGAGTATTCCTACCAAAGCCTTGAGAGTGAAGATGAAGAAATTGATGTCTATCGAGAAAACAACGGTCAGAAAAGTTATCAAGTTCAATTTTACAAACAAATGACCCAACAGGTTTCAAGTTACAAAGTTCCCGAGGGTCATCTTTTCTTAATGGGTGATAATCGAAATCAATCGGCTGATAGTCGATACTGGGGTCCTCTGCCGATTAAAAATCTCTTGGGTGAAATGGTTATGATTTGGATGAGCTGTAATGAATCAGAAAGTTTATCCAGTTTTCTGTGTTCTCCTAAAGATTTTCGGTGGGAGCGATTTTTTAAATTCGTACAATAATTTCTATGAAAAAAAAATATCCCATCCAAGTGTTATTGAGAGAGTATTTTGAAGGAGTTTTGGCAGCTCTCTTTCTTGCGCTCTTTCTTCGATTTTTTATAATCAGTGTTTTATTTATACCCAGTTCAAATATGGAACCTACCCTTAAAAAAGGAGATTTTGTCCTGGGTTTAAGAATCAGTTATGGATTTCCTTTGCCACTTATGAAAGGAGAGCGTCTTAACGTCAAAATTCCAAAAGTGGGAGACGTGGTTTCTTTTCGCTTTCCCGGTGATGAAGAACAAACCTTGATTCGCCGAGTGGTTGGGGTTCCCGGTGATCGAATTGAAATTAAAGAGGGACAACTGTTTCGTAATAATAGACCGGTGCAATCTCCGGCATTAGTTGGAGAATATCACCGCGAAACTTTAGAGGGCACCTCTAAAAGTCGATCTTATCCCATATTAGCAACCCCATCGGGCAGTCTCCGTGCCATGAGGGTTAAAAAAGATACAGTTTTTGTCCTCTCTGACGACCGAACTTCATCCGATGACTCAAGGGATTGGGGCCTTGTCCCCCTTAAAAATATTGAGAGTCGGGTTGTTTTGATCTGGCTCTCTATAACAAACGATGAAAGTGGCCTAAGCCTGAATCGAAATCGAATCTTTTCACGGGTTTATTAGGGCAATCTCTTGACATTAAAGACCCCGAATGGGAGTGTCTTTTTTTAATGAATCCCAAAAAATCTGACTCTTATCTCTGGGTTGAAGACTTTTCAACAAATGAAATTCTCAAACTTTTTTCCCGTGCTGAGCAAATAAAAAACACTCTTTTAAAGGGTGAAAAAATCAACACTCTCCTTGGACATCAGGTGGCTCTTCTCTTTAGTGAAGCCAGCACACGCACTAAAATTTCATTTCAAATTGCAGCTCAACGTCTCGGAGCACAGTGTTTGGTGATTGATGATGTTAATAGTACCAGTATGAGTAAGGGTGAAACTTTTTCCGACACTTTTTGGACTATTCACTCAATGAGACCCAGCCTTTTTATCATTCGATGTGGAGATGATGACGGTCTTGATCATTTGGCTCAAAAAAGCCAAACGCCGATCATCAATGCGGGTTTTGGTTCCAAGTCCCATCCCACTCAAGCCTTGCTTGATGGATTTACTTTACTTGAACGCTTTGGCTCCCTAAAAGACCTAAAAATTCTTTTTGTCGGTGACATCGATCATAGCCGAGTGGCCGCTTCTGATTTTGCCCTCTTCAGAGCGCTCGGTGCTGAAGTGGGAGTGTGTGCTCCAGAGCACTTTCGACAAAAAAAGTTAAGTTCAATAAAAGTTTTTACTGAACTCAATGAAGCCATTCCCTGGTGTGACGTCTATGTTGGTTTACGAGTTCAATTTGAACGTCATGGTGGAGAAACATTGTCACAAATCACCAAAGACGATTTTCAGAAAAACTACAGTTTGGATAAAGAAGGTTTGAAACTCCTCAAAAAGGAGTCAGTGATTATGCATCCTGGTCCCGTAAACTGGGGCGTTGAATTTCAAGATTGTGTGAAAGAGGACTCTCGTCTTCTGATGTGGAAACAAAAAGAAAATGGCGTTTATACGAGAGCCGCTTTGATGGAGAAAGTTTTGCAGGTTAATCTATGAGTGGATTTTTAGTTCTAGAGTCTGGTGCAATATTCAGTGGTCACTGGTTGGTGGGAGAGCCCACCGCCGGAGAAGTGGTTTTTAATACCTCTCATAATGGTTACGAAGAGATTGCCACGGACCCTTCTTATTTTGGACAAATCATAGTGATGTGTGCCCCTCAACAAGGGAATTACGGAATTGACCGATCCTTCTGGGAATCCCGACAGCTTTGGATCAAAGGTTTTATCGCCCTCGAAATTCAAAAGAGCCAACAAAACTCTTTCTGGCTTAAACGCTTGAACGAGTTCGGTATTCCCGCCATTGATACCATAGATACTCGCGCTCTGGTGCTGCATCTTCGCGACAGCGGAACACAAATTGGCGCCATGGTGAATGCCTCTAATGAAGAAGAGGCCAAACAAAAGTCCTTACCTTTGATCAATCAATTCAAAGAAATCAAGAAAGATTGGGTCTATGAAACCAGTCGAAAAGAAAAGCAACATATTCAAGGGGCTAATGGCACAGGTCCTAAAGTGGCAGTCCTTGATTTTGGTGTTAAAGAAAATATTTTGCGTGAATTGA
>JBGSSY010000030.1:0-6644 GCA_041736775.1 Bdellovibrionales bacterium
AATCGTTCTGCATCGGCACTGGCCACATCAAAACGATTCAGGGTGTTCCAAGCGGTCATAAGATCTGATTCTTTCTCAGAGAGTTGTGCAGTTTGAGAAAGAACAGACTGAGAAGCCAATTGACGCATTCTTTGACTCTTCTCAGGAAGGGCTTTGGCAAATTCTTGGGCCCAGATTTCAATTAAATTATCATTTTTGAGCAGAACCAATGAATCAAGAGCCAATTCTGCGGCCTGCGCCTTCAACGTGGCCGGTGTTGCGGGGTGAAGAGCAAGATCTTTAAATTCTGTGGAAGCTTTTTGAAAATCTTTTGCGTCGTAACTTTTTTGCGCTCTTTGATAACGGATATCCGAAGCATGTTTTTTGAGTGAACTTTTGCTCAGATAAAAGTCTTGAGCACTCTCAAGAAGTTCAGGATTTTTAGAAACTTCAGCGATCTCCACTCTTTTTAGCAAAAGTCTTTCTTGATCCTCTTTGCTCGTGGTCAACTGATAGGCTTTGAGATTCCACTCCATCGCCAAGCTAAATTCTTTGTTGTGGCTAGCCACTTGAGAAGCTAATTCATAAGCTTGGGGCTGATCGGAGACAACTGTGAAATAACCTTGGTAAGCTTCTAAAAGTTCAGGTGAGGGATTTTTTTGCTCACTCCGATTCCAATCAAAAATCAGGGTGCGAAGTCTCACCTTCAGTTCGTCACAGACGCGAGCATCTCGACAACCAGACAAAGTCGACCAGTGACTCAATGCTTTTTTGAGATGAGGGAGAGCCTTAGGGGCTTGATTGATTTTTAATTGAAGGCCAGCCAAATAAACCAGCCCTTCCATTCGAATCTGTGGATCAGAAGTTTCGTTAACAACCAATTGCCAAGCTTTTTCAGCCTGCTCAATTCTCCCTAAACGCTCAAGCTCCTTAGCCAAAAAAGAAACGTTTTCGATGCGGGTGGGAGATGGGCTATATTTATACACTTTTTCAATCCACTGGGGACTGACTGCTGAACTATGAGCCACGAATACAGTAAAATCTTTGGCAACCTCAGACTGAAATCCTTGGTCGGCACTCGCTGAACTCTCACCACCGCGAGACAGAAGTTCTGGGCTTGCTAGAAGTTGATCCAACTGTTGAATGGCTTGATTGATTTCGCCGCGATTGTAAAAACACCAAGCCACACGATAAGTGGCTAAACCCTTTCTTTTAAATGTCGAACTGGACAATGTTTCTTGATAGAGTTTTTGAGCAGCAACAAATTCTCTATTTTTAAAATGAATCTCAGCCAATGAAAATTGAGCTTCAGCGCGAGCTGGCCCCTTGTCTAAGGCTATGACTTTTTTGTAGGCATCAGAGGCCTTGGCATTTTCAGCTAAAACCTCATGCAGATGACCAATTTGAATCCAAACATTTTGACTCTGTTCACCACTGATTTTTGGAAGTGCTGCACGATAATATTCGATCGCTTTTTGACGATCAGAAACACCGGAGTCACAAGTGGCACAAGTTTCTAAACTTTTGGCTTTTAATCGACCCCGTTCAGCATGAAGATCGGCCAAACGAAGTGTCATTTTTATTTTAGTATCATTACTATCAGGGAGCGAAAGATAAACTTGTGTGAGCTTTTGAATCAAAAGATCTTGAGTGGCTGTGTTTGCTTTAAGGGTTTGAGAGAAAAAACCAATCACTAAAACAAGAATTAAAATTTGAGTTTGTCGAATCACTTTTCACGTTTCCTATTTTTTGATGACCGCAAAATGAATATCACTATATCCTGCATGACTTCCTGCCTGAATCACTTGGCTCAGCAAACCATAGTTTTGCCGGCGATCCGCTTGTATGGTCATTGCTCCGGTAAATTGCGAGTCAGGATAATATTTCTCCCAATCTTTTTTCATTTCGATGAGTTTAGCGACAAGCTGGGAGTGATTGACCTCATGCTCTTCAATAAAAAGTTTGTCTTTTTCAACTTTAACAACCACATTTCGTTCAAGCTCGACCGATCGAACGGCCGCCGGGAGTTCCATACCTTGGCTCAAATAAAGAAGGTCGCCTGCTGCAGAGAAATTATAGAGGAGATAAATGACAAGAACTGAAAACGTGTCGACCAGTGAAGTGAGCATCACTGTAGCCACTAAGTTTTTCTTGCCTCCACGCAAAGAACCCATTGATTTCTTTGCACCTAAAGCCGATTGTTGTCCAAACATAATTCCCCCTCAACAAACCAATTATAAAGGTGTTACCCCGAGGTCCTGAATACCGCTCTCGCGAACTGTATCCATCAATTGAATAATATCTTCAAAAGGAGTGTTCTCTGTGGGACGAATCAACGCCATAGAGAGAGTGCTTGCCTCTTGAGTGAGTTTTGAGATGTAAGCATTAAGATCTTCGAAGTTAGGTCTTCCCTCTTTTGCTGAAATTTTTTGACCAGCAAACATTTTCAGAACCGATGCCGGCAAATTTCTAAGCTCAAATTTAAGATCTCCGCCTTCAGCCATCAAAATCCACATTTCAGGTTTTGGTGCTCCCTCGGCCGCTTGTCCACCGACAGACTGCTTGACATCCATTGACCCAATCTGAACCCAAATTGTGGTTAAGAGTAGAAAACAGATACAAACTGAAAGCAGAGAGATAAAGGCCACTAGATCCAGTTCGATGTTCATATTTCTTTTGGCTTTCTGAGTTTTAAACACTGAACGATCCTTAAGAATCCGTAGTTTTGGCTTTTGCCGTTTGACGATTCTCGAGCGGGTTAAAAGAATAACTCAACCAATTGAAAGCTTTTAAAGCCGCTTGGTTAAGATCATCAGTTAACATTTGTGAGCGATTGGCAAGAATCGAATAAACTAACAAAGTTGGAATAGCGACAATCAATCCAAAAGCTGTTGTATTCATGGCTTCTGCAATACCGCTTGAAAGTAGGGTTGCTTTTTCCATCGGGCTGGCCGAGCTCACTGCAGAAAATGATTTAATCATCCCTGTGATTGTTCCAAGTAGCCCCGCAAGAGTGGCGACGTTTGCGATCATGGCTAAAAATCCTGTACGCTTTTCAATCTGCTCAGTTTCTTCAAGGATGACTTCTTCCATTGATCCTTGAATCTCATCTTTTCCACCCATGTTCATGGCGACTTTAGTACCTGCGGCCACTGTACGATGGATCGGAAGAGTTTGATCTTGCCCAGCCACAGTTAACACTGTTTGCAAATCACCCTGACGAATGGATTTTTCGAAATTAAGAACATTCTTTTTTTGAATTGGTTTTCTTTTCACATAAAGAGCAACGTAGCGCTCAACAATAATGGCCATAGCTGCAATCTGTAGTCCTAAAATAAACCACATCCAAATTCCACCACTGCTAAATGCTTCTGAAAGTGTTTGAATAAAGCTCACGAAAATCCCCCTTAAAATTGACCGTGTGAATAATTTAATTCTCACGTCATTATGATTGACCTAAAAATCGTCCCACCCCACTTTCGGCCAGTCAAACAAAAGCTGAACCCAATTAAAATTAAATTCTAACCTAAGATTTTTTACTCACCACTCCGTAAGCCACACACAATCCTAGTTTTGAGTCATTTTCAGAGGGAGAATTCATAAAACTTGAGAACAAAAAACTTAAAAAAATAAAAATATTTTTAGAGATAAGTGACAAGTTCTTAAAGGAATTACCGCAAATGTTAGATTCTGACATTGTAACAAAATGGAAAAAAGATTAAAAAAGTGGCTACCAGATTGGATCTCCGGCACTTCGCCTCTTAGACCATGGGGTCTTTAATCTCAACTTCAGGATCGATTTCGGTGACCCAATTCACATATTTCTCGTGGATCACTTCTTTGTTGGCGGGCGGACACACTGGCCCAACATAAATGTCAAGTGCTCCGGGGCGAGGAAAAAGTTTACCTTTTGGCCATAAATTAGAATTGCCCTTGATATAGAGAAATAAAATGGGTGTTGATGTTTCTTGAGAGAAAAGACTAATGCCTCTTCTGAAAGGTTGAATCGCTCCATCTTTAGAGCGAGTCCCTTCGGGAAAAAATATCATCCACATCCGATCCAGCTGAGTGAGTAAGGTGAGAATGAGATCAACGGCCTCACCTTTTTTATCTTTGCGATCAATTGGAATCGCTCCCAAACAATGTTTAGAAAAGAAATCAAAGATCGGGTTTCCAAAAAAATAATCTTTGGCGGCTGTAATATAAAGATCAGGCCAATACCGAAAGGGAATCGCAGCTGCCATGGAAGTGGCATCGAGATGACTCGCATGATTGGATATAATGATGAGTTTTGGATAATTTTTTGCGATGGTATGAAATTCACCGTGGAGTCGAATTCTGACGTAAAAGCGATAAGCGAGCCCTTTTAAAAAAAGAGCCCAAAGGAGTCGAAAAAATTTTGAGGTCAGATCAAAATGCCTGGTGAAAAGTGGCAGATGTTTAAGATAGGGCGGAAGCTTGGCCCACTGATCATTTTCATAATCCCAGTCCCAGCTCATAGGTATGTTCCTAATAAAAACAGCGCGTAATGGGCAAAAGGGGCAACAAAAACCAAACGATCCAAACGACTAAAAAAATCGCCTCTTCCAAGAATAAAAGAATCAGTCACTTTTATACCCAGATCCCGTCTTATCACGGCCAAAACGGAATCTCCGGTACTCCCAAAAAGAATGCAAATACTGCTTATTGTGATCCAGTAAATTTCACTTCGGACGGGTAAAAGATGTCTCATTCCCCAACCCAGAATCAAGGTCACAAAACCAGCGAGTATAAAACCCTCTAAGCTTCTTTTGGGTGTGATATTCGAGATCAATTTGATGTTCTTAAGATTCTTTGAGATCGCAAGATAAACGGTATCAAAAAATTCGGTTAACATAACAATATAAAGGACAATGTAAACCCCATCATGCATCTTCATAATCCAACCCAGATGCAAAAACGCCCAAATAAAACAAAAGTTAAGGAGCGTGAGTGCGATATATTGAACCATGCGCTTATAAGAGTTTCGAATCAGCGGAATCATACAGGCGATAAAAAACATGATGATCGGCATCAGGTTGTAGATGTCCATATAGGAGCCATTGATACAATACACAGAAAAAATAATAGCAAGATAGCAAGCCCAGACAAAATTACTGCGATGATACATTCCGGTCATTTGAAAGAAATTTTTTGCACCATAAATAGAAACAAAGGCTAAAAAAATCAGTGGGTACGGCCAAGTCATTCCGGCAAAAAGAAATATAAAAGGAAGTATAAATAGCCAACTCAATGTGCTCGCGGCACCCGCTTTAAAAGCGGAAGATTTACGTCGGATAAGGGTCAAAATGATATTAATCACCAGAATGGCTGAAAAAGTGAGTACTGCAGTTTCTTGAAATTTAGGTTCGTAAATAAGTTGCCACATAGTTCCTACTTTTTGAAATCCAGGCCGTAGTCTTTTACTTTTTTGTAAAGACTCGAACGGGATATTTGTAATTTTTTAGCCAAATCATCAACGTCACCTTCTAATTCAAGGGCGTATCGAACTATTTTTGCTTCGTAAACTTCAAGAAGCTTTCCAAGGCCTTGACTGAGATCAAAAGAATGCTGGTCGGATACTACCACTGTTTCATCATGGAGCACTGCCTCGACATCCACATCTCTAATAATTGGTAGCGGAGCCATCAGAGCCAAATGCTCACAGACTCTTTTGAGTTGTCTGACGTTACCTGGCCATGATTGTTTTTTTAAAGCGACCAGAGCATCATCGGCCAAAGTCTTTTTCATTGTCATATGACGATGTGAAAGAAAATATTGAGCTAACTCTTTGATATCTTCACTCCGACTTCTTAAGGGTGGAATTTCAAGTTTGTGTCCACTCAGACGAAACATCAGATCCTGTCGAAATTTTTCTTTTTTTACGAGCTCAGAGAGCTTTTCATTGGTTGCTGCAATCACACGCACTTGCACTTTTTGTGTATCAGTGGATCCGACCCTTTGAAATTCACCACTTTCTAAAAACCGAAGAAGTTTTGCTTGGTGACTTAAACTTAAGGCCTCTATCTCATCGAGAAAAAGATCCCCCCCATGAGCCCGCTCGACATAGCCCGCTTTATTTTGAACGGCACCGGTAAAGGAACCTTTCACATGGCCAAAAAATTCAGACTCAAAAAGATTCTCAGAAAGGGCGGCAACGTTGATCGCAACAAAGGGTCTTTCAGGTTGCGATTGATGAAGCAGTTGGGCCACAACTTCTTTACCTGTACCCGACTCCCCTTCAATAAGAATGGGAGCTTTCTCTTGTCTCATGTTGGCTACAAATCGACGAATTTGATCCGAGGCTTGGGACTGACCGATCCATTTGAGTTCTTCCTTTTGCGAATGAAGATTCACTCCCCTTAAAGTCCAAAGAGCTTCAATTTTTTCGAGGATCAATTTAAGTTCGTCTGCCACCAGGGGTTTTGCTAAAAATCGGGTGGCACCGGCCTTTAAAGTTTGCTCCATGATTTCTCTTCGGAGATCTCCCGACATGGCAATAATCTCAGAGAGACTTTGTTGTTCAGAAAGTTTTTTTATGACCTGCAAGCCTTCTGATTTTGCAAGATCACCGGTCAAATGGATATCAATCATGGCGGCGTGAAAAAATTCAGAAGTATTAAGTTGGTCTTTTTCTTGGGTGATAG
>JBGSSY010000034.1:0-1787 GCA_041736775.1 Bdellovibrionales bacterium
TGATCAGACCGTGATCATCCCTGAGGTTTAAGTTGCCGCAAAAGCGCCTTGCCGTTTTTATTTCTGGCTTTGGTTCGAACCTTAATATTTTTCTCGAGAACAAAGAGAAATTCAAAGATCTCCTTGTGATCAGCTCAAACCCCAAAGCCTATGGACTCAAAAGAGCTCAGGATTATGGGGTTGAGGCCCATTGTCCCGAGCAACCGATAGATTGGGATCAATTGAATCAATTTTTAAGATCAAAACAGATCAATTTTATTTTTTTAGCGGGTTTTATGAAGATTTTGCCAGCTGAGTTTATTCAGCTCTGGCCGCAAAAAATCCATAACCTTCACCCGTCCTTACTGCCTGACTTTAAAGGTCTTAAAGCCATTGAACGAGCCTATCAGGCCCAAAAGAGTGTAGGTGTCTCTATTCATCAAGTGGTTGAAGAGGTGGATGGTGGACTTGTCCTATTACAGCAAGTCGCTGTTGACGAAACTCAAATCAAAAGCCTGTCCTTAGAGCAAGTGACTGAAAAAACTCACCAGACGGAACATGCACTGGTTAGAGAGTGGATAAAGCGTTTCCCCAATTTTGATCTCTCCCCCAGTGACCTGTAGGTAAAGCCTTCAATTTGGGCAAACTTTTTAATAACAAGTGTTTCTTTTCATAAGCCTTTTTGGTAGAAGACAGTCTTAGAAGTCACGATACATTTTGTAATATAACGAGACTCATCGATCCAAAGGAGACACTTGTGATCGAGCGATACACAAGAGCTGAAATGGGTGAGCACTGGAGCCAACACGCGCGCTGGTCAAGCCTGCTCGAGGTGGAACTGGCTGTTGCCCAAGCCCAATCGGAAATGGGCATTATCCCGAAAGACGCCTATCAAATTATTTCCCAAAAAGCTCAATTTCAGATTCCACGAATTCTTGAGATTGAAAAAGAAACCAAACACGACATTATCGCCTTTGTTTCAAATGTGGCTGAGAATGTCGGCCCTGAAGGTCGCTATCTTCATTTTGGAATGACCAGTTCTGATGCCCTCGATACGGCCCTGAGTGTTCAGATTCAAAAAGCAGCAAAAGTTCTTATGCAAAGTTTTAACAAACTTCTTAAGGCCCTTAAAAATCAAAGTTTGAAACATGAAAAAAGTCTTTGCGCTGGCCGCACTCACGGGATGCATGCTGAGCCCACCACTTTTGGTCTTAAGCTTGCTGGATTTTATGCTGAATTTAAACGACACGAAAAGCGCACCCTAACAGCACTGGAAGGTTTAGCAATTGGTAAACTCAGTGGTGCAGTGGGGACCTATTCATTCTTAAAACCGCCGGTCGAAAAACGAGTGTGTGAACTTCTCAATCTCAAACCTGAAACTATTGCCACTCAAGTGATCCCGCGCGATCGTCATGCCGAACTTTTTAGTGCACTGGCCATGATGGGTGGGGGACTAGAGCGTCTTGCCATTGAACTTCGGCATTTACAGCGCAACGAAGTGGCCGAAGTGTATGAAGGGTTCTCCAAAGGTCAAAAAGGCTCAAGTGCCATGCCCCACAAGAAAAATCCGATCAGCAGCGAAAATATCACCGGCTGTGCTCGATTGTTGCGATCCTACTGTCTTTCGTCATTTGAAAATATGGCGCTCTGGCATGAGAGAGACATTTCACACTCTTCGGTTGAAAGAGTGATTTTTCCGGATGCATTTATTCTTTGTGATTACGCATTAGATCGAATGAGTGCCGTGATCGAAAATCTGGAAGTGGATCTTGATCAAATGAAAAAAAATATGGATCTCTCCCAGGGGC
>JBGSSY010000035.1:0-26606 GCA_041736775.1 Bdellovibrionales bacterium
TCGTTTTTTGAGAGTTCCATCGGTACCGCTAATGGGCAGTGAAGATAGAAATTCAGGAGCGAGCTTAAAATTATTCACTGATTTGTGAAGCAATTCTCCTAAACGATCGGCTCGCATTTTATTTTCATTGGTAAAACCAGATGGGTTGGTAAAAGTATACTCTCCTGGTTTCCATCCTTGCTTTTCTAGAAACTCAACAATCTTTTTAATCCCATCGTCAATATTAGCTGGAACACCCTCTTTTTTTCCAAGCTGTTTGGTAATGGATTCCGCAACAAAGTTATTAGAAAATTTAGAGAGGGCAGAGACCATTCTTCCCATATCCCAACTGTCATATTCAACCAATTGAACGGCTGATGAAGGAGTTACTTTCTTCTCGACAACACCACTATGCTCAATGCCCGCCTTTTTAAGATAATCAAGAAAGTTAAAGCCTGTCCACATTGTGGCATCACCCACACTCTTATAAAAAGCCTTCTCTTCCATATCCAGTGGAACATCTCCACGAACTTTCAAAATAATCTCTTGCCCCTTCATTTCACGCTCAACAGAAAGTGTGTCTTTTTTAACTTTTCGAGTTTGTGTTTTATTCTCTATCTTGATCTGTGGAATATCACTGTTGACGTAAACCCGAGCTGGTTCCCCTGCTTTGAGACCGGGACGAACATAAATCGATAAAGAATTCCAATTAAAAGACAAAGCGCTAATAGGAGCATCGTAGGCACGATCCACTCGACGTTTCTGACGACCTTCTGAGTAGTAATCTGAATCAAAATAACTTTCATCCAGATAAATCTTTCCCTTAACCTTACGAATATCGGAACGCTTTAATTCTTCAACCAACATCCACATGGATTCACCCACAAAAGTAGGATCACCACCGCCTTTGAGATAAAGATCCCCTTCAAGCACACCATTTCGAATCGGTCCGTCGGCATAAACCCAAGTGTGAAAATAATCCGCCATTGTTTTATGATTCAAAAAAGCCAAAGCCGTAGGAATTTTAGAAAGGGACGCCGGGACAAATAACTTATCCGGATTAACACCAAAAACCCCATCCTTCGTTTTAACCCAAATCCCAAAATGTTCGCGAGAAAGTCGACTCTCTTTTAAAACTTCATCGATAATTCGATCGGCTTTAACCGCCCAACTCTGTTCAGAATAAAAACCCAATAATAGTGTTAGGAAAACTAGAATCTTCATCGGTGGACCACTCCTTACTCTTAAGATGCTTATTGAATCAGTTTTTATTTTTTTGAGAAATTCATATTTTTACTTATTCGGGGACACAGCTCCTGCTTGGCCAACATCGCCCCCTTTGGGGGCGAGCGCGTCACGCTTGTTGGAGTCCCCTCTTAAGCAAAAATATGAATTTCTCAAAAAAATAAAAACAGATTCAAACACAAATAGAATAACTCATTCACAAAGGTTTAGACAGGGGTGATTCTGATTTGTAATATAGGCGATGGTGAGTTTATTTTTTTCTAGACTAATTGCTGTAATTCTTTTGTTCAGCCTGTTCGGTTGTCATTGGAACGATCCACCACCACTGAATACGTTAGTTGTGGCGATCGGAAGTGATGTGAAGACATTAGATCCTCGTTGGACGACGGATGCAAATGGACAAAGGATGACGGCCCTTATTTTTTCTGCCTTGGTTTATGTTGATGAAAAAATGAACATTGTTGGCGATTTGGCAAAGTCTTGGACTTATAAAGATTTAGTTTATGAGTTTAAGCTACGTCCAGGGCTAAAATTTCATAATGGTGATCGCTTTTCTGCGGAGGATTTTTTATTTTCATGTGATGAATTTCGCAAGCCGAGCTCTCCTTTTGCGGCTCAACTTGAAAATATTGAGAGTGGGAAGGCTGAATATGATTTTGAATCAGGCGGTACCCTTCGGTTGAAACTGAAGGAGCATCAGGCGCTTTTTTTACACAATTTAACTTCGGTTAAGATTCTGCCTCGTAAGGTGTTTGCCCCTGATGAAATGAATAAACAAGCCGAGGTTTTACTGGTTGGTTCGGGGCCCTATGTTTATAAGGGGAAGAAAGGGCTAACTTATTTGTTTGAGGGGTTTGGGGATTATTATGGGGAAAAGGTGAGGACGCCCTACTTACAGTTTAAGGTGATGAAAGATGCAAGTACTCGATTTCTGAAAATTTATAAGGGGCAAATTGATTTGGTTCAAAATGATGTTCCATATTCAAAAATTAAAGTTTTTGAAAAGGGTCCTCGGTTTAAAGTTTTAAGCCAAGACGGGCTCTCAACCACCTATGTTCTTTTGAACATGAATCATCCACTTCTTAAGACGAAAGAGTTTCGCCAGGCGCTTTATCAAGCGTTGGATATTGATGAAATTATTAAATATAATCTCGAAGGACAAGGGGTAAAAGCCTATTCTCTTCTGACCCCGATTAATCCTTATCAGAATAAAAAATTAAATGAACGTCCCATGAAAGAGAACGTTCCTTCTTTAAATTCTTTTTCATTGCAAGATCCTCTTCGACTAAAAACTTCTAATAGTTTTGAAGCGGTTGAAAATGGAAAAGTGATCGCGCACCAGTGGAGAAAAAACGGGATTGCTGTCGATCATCAAAGTCATGAATGGGGTACTTATTATGAAGATATTCAAAAAGGGCGCTTTGAAATTGCCATTATGAAATGGGTGGGAATTTTTGATCCCGATCTGTATCGACAAAGTTTACATTCTCAAATGACTCCGCCAGGACGAAATCGTGGTTATTACAGTAATCCTGACTTTGATCGATTGGTGACTGAAGCTCTCCAAGAAAAAGATGAAAATGAGAGAATGAATCTCTATCACAAGGCTCAAGCCCTGATTTATGAAGAGCTCCCCATACTTCCTCTTTGGCATGAAAAACAGATTGCCATCATCCACAAAAGGGTCAAAAATTACAGCTTAAGCACCAACGGCGACTATCGCTCTCTTTTGAAAGTGTACAAAGAAGATGAATCAGAATGAAAAACCTAAAGTTCTTTGTGTCGATGATGAGCCCAGTATCCTGGATTCATTGCAAAGAACTTTACGTCGTCGTTTTGAGGTTCTGATTGCATTGAATGCACAGCACGCCCGAGAAATCCTTCAATCCCAACCCGATATCACAGTCATCATTAGCGATCATCGCTTGGGAGCAGATCTTGGAGTTGAGTTTCTCAACCATGCCCAAAAAATGCTACCGATGGCGAGTCGAGTTTTACTCTCTGGACAAATGGATTTAAAAAGTATTGAAGAGGCAATCAATTCAGCAAAAATCCATAAATTTATACTCAAACCGTGGGAGAATGATCAACTCTTGGTGCATGTGATTGAAGCCTATAAGACTCATAAAGAAATGCTCGAAAAAGAGAGATTGCAAAAACTTTCGATCACTGACCCTATCACTCATTTAACCAATCATCGTTTTTTTCAAGAGAAGATTCGTATCGAATGGGATAAAGCCAAAAATAAAAACTTACCTCTTTCTCTTATTATGATTGATGTGGATCATTTTAAAAAATTCAATGACCGCTTTGGACACCCTGAGGGGGATAAGTTTCTCGCTCTGGTTGCAGCGACATTAAAAAATGTCACACCTCTTGAGGCGAGCCTCTCTCGCTATGGAGGAGAGGAGTTTGCATTAATCCTTCCAGAGGCCGCCTCCCCAAAAGCCTTGGAGGTGGCTGAAAAGCTCAGAAATGAAATTCTAATGACTAACTTTAATAACTATCCCCTGAGCATTAGTCTAGGAGTTGCGACCTATCCCCAACACGCCTCAAGTATTGATGAGCTCATCCTCAGTGCGGATCAGTCGCTTTATCAAGCTAAACGACGAGGTCGTAATCAGACAGTTGTGGGATTATCATTTACCTCTTAAAATAAAAGAATGAGTCGTAAAGATTGGTTTTGGATTTCTGTTTCAATGTTCGCTGTCATTCTTTCAGATCAACTGAGTAAGTATGCCATATTAAAAATGAGACCCCGAATCAACTGGGAGTTTTTTCATATCAATTTACATTTTAATAAAGGTGCAATGCTTGGTCTTTTTTCAGATCTTCCTCCCGTTCTGAGAATCGTTTCTCTTTCCACCGGCGGAGCCTTTCTCCTCTTTTCCTTTGTGATTTTTCAATATCTACTCCCGACAAGATCCATGCGCTTACGGGTGGGAATGTCTATCCTTATTGGTGGAATACTGGGGAATGTGATTGACCGAATTCTTTATGGTCAAGTAGTGGACTTTTTGATTCTCGGGACTCGCCAGTTCAGCACGGGAGTATTTAATGTGGCCGACTTTCTGCAATGGGGCGGTTACTTTGTCATGGGTCATGCTTTGATCACCGACACAGAAAATCTTTGGCCCAAAGAAAATTTAAGGAAGGTGGCTTGGATTCATCCCCATTTTCAATTGCGCTACTGTTACATTCTCGTCACCTGTGGACTTGGATTTTCACTGATTGCCGGTGTTTTTTCATACACCTTTCTGCGTTTTGTTGTGATTGATCTCATGGGAAACAATACAAAACTCCTCGATCAGTTTCTGACTCCTTTTTTAATGACCTTTTCAATCGTCAGCTTAGCTTTTGCAGCTTTTCTTTTTATGGTTGGTAAGCAGCTTTCACACCGAATCGTTGGACCTGTTTATGCTTTTGAAAAGTTTATCGATAACTATATTGATGGTCACTACTACAAATTGAAACTGAGAAAGGGTGATGAATTTTTAGAGCTCGAAGAGTTGGCCGAAAAAATTGCTCAGCATCTGAAATCAGATATCGCCTCAGAAATAACTCCAATACTTCCTTTGGGCCATTCGATTCCCCAGAAAAAAATATCTGAAAAGGTTTCTTAAAAGTAGAGACTTTTGGGCGGAGTGAAGTTATTTATCCCGACTATTTGTCTCTCGATCAATTTGTAATCTTCGTCATTCTTTTGCTTATATTGATCAATCTCATCGGATTAAAATAGTTTTACAGTATTATTTTAAATAAAATTGTGTTCTACAATTTATCGACCCGATAGTGATCCATCTCGTACGATCATTAAATTTTGTTTTCGCAAAATCGACTCATGGTTTATTAATTCATTTAATTTGTTGTTCATTAAACTATTTCTTATTTAATTTATTTAAGGAAGAATTTCAGCTTCGGTGATTCGTTTGAAATAGAATCTTTTGCCCTGATCGGGCTCTTTGGGATCAATCCCCACAAAAAAATCACCCGTCGGACTGCAGACGACAGAGAGGGGCTTGAGAACTCTTCTCTGTCCTTTCTGTGATCCGCCGGTGTAAATAATCTCTAAATCTTTTTTTTGCTCAATGGATTGATAAACTTTTTGCCAAATCTGACTTTGCAGCATTTTTCCCTTTATAGAAAAATCATCCCACCAGAGAGGTGAACCTTGGACTTTAAAAGCCTCTTCGAAGGTTAAAATACTTTTTCTCTTAAAACATTCAAAAACCAATTGTAAACAAGCGTGTGAATCATCTAAAGCTCGGTGAGCCTGACCACCCTTTAATCCTAAATATTTAACCAGAGTCTGTAACTTATGATTAGGAGGACCAACAATGGAGTTTCGCGCCAATAAACTGCTGCACAGAGCAGGTTGCTGGGGAAGTGCGAGTCCCATTTTTTCAAGATCATAAACTAAAAATCCTAAATCAAAGGGAGAGTGATGCCCCACTATCACACCCTCTTTTACAAAATTTAAAAAATCAGGCAAAACTTCAGTTATTTGCGGCGCATCTTTCACCATCTCGTTAGTAATGCCATGAATTGTAATAATAAAATCCGAGAGTTTTTCACGGGGCTTAACCAGCGTTTGATAAGTTTCAACCACCTTGCCACCGACGGATTTAACGGCTGCAATCTCACAGATGTCATCACTGATGGGGTACTGTCCACTTGTCTCAATATCGATAGCAATAACGGGGTATTCAGTCCATTTTTTCTGCAAGACAGTCTGATCTTTCATTCGATCTATGTATCCTATAACAGGCTTAATTCCAAACATTTCAAGGGCTTTTTTATCAGGAGCGCTGGATTGTTTTGTGAGGAAGTTCCATGTATTATAAATCAATGAAATATAGAGCACTGCTGACCCTGCTATTTGTTCCCTTGCTGGCTTTTGCCAATTCTGAGCTGGCTCAGCTTAATCCAATGAAAGCTCATGGCTTCTTTATTTCTAAAAAAATCGTCCCCGGCCAACTTTCAGATTTACAAATAGAACTTCAATTACAAGATGATTTTTATGCCTATCATGACCGCTTTCAACTTAAGGTGATAGAACCTGAATCTGTGAAAGTGGGAGAAATTTTTATTGACCCCATTGTTGACTTTGATGATTCCGTCAGCAAAAAGAAAAAAAGAGGGGTTTATCAAAAAGCCACTCTCACCGCTCAGATAGAAATTCCGTCTTCTCTGACCCCTGAAACTTCATCTATGAAGATGGAACTCACTTACATCGCTTGTACAAAAAAGTTTTGCCTCACCCCTCGTACTATCCCCTTAGATATTGATATTTCTGGTTTAGTCCTTGAGAAAGCTTCTGAAAAATCATTTCTCCCTAATGATTCAACGGCTTTTATTCAAAACCAAATTGACAATAATTTAGCCTACGCCCTTATTCTCATTTTTATTTTTGGTGTTCTCACTTCTCTTACTCCCTGTATTTACCCTCTTATTCCTATTACCCTTGCTATCCTAGGAACTGAAGATAAACGCTCTCAGTGGATGTCTTTTTTAATTAGCCTTTCCTATGTTTTTGGAATTGCCATGACCTATGCCCTCTTGGGTGTGATTGCGGCGCAAACGGGTCAATTGTTTGGTTCTTTTATTTCTCACCCGGCTGTTATTATCACCATGAGTCTGATCTTTTTTGCCATGGGACTCAGTCTCCTTGGCTTTTTTGAATTACAAGCTCCTGCCTTTATTAGAAATCGCTTAGGGACTTCGAAAAACAAAAAAGGAATCTTAGGTGCTTTTGTTTCTGGGCTCTTCGCCGGTGTTATTGCCAGCCCCTGTGTGGGCCCCGTTCTCGTGGGTATTCTCGCTTATATTGCCAAAACTCAAAACTCAGCTCTCGGTTTTATTTTACTTTTCACTTTTGCTCTTGGTTTTGGTCTTCTTTTTATTGCCCTTGGAACTTTCTCACATTTGAGCCAAAAACTTCCACGCTCTGGGGCTTGGATGAATTTTATTAAAACTCTGTTAGCACTCTGTCTTTTTGCTCTGTCTTTTTATTATTCATGGCCTCTCATCAAAAAAGCCTTGCCTCAAGATCAAACTGCAATCAGCAAAGAACAAGGTGTGCAGTGGAAATCTTTTTCGACCGCCCTTGTTAAAGCCGCTGAAAATAATCAGCCTGTCATAATCGATTTCTATGCAGACTGGTGTTTGTCTTGTGTCGAAATGGACGAGCTGACTTTCTCAAAACCCACTATCATTGAACTCAGTCAAAAATTTCTTATGCTTAAAGTGGATGCGACCTCACCCTTCCCAGAACTGACCGAATGGCAAAATACATATAATGTCTATGGTCTTCCCACCATGATCTTTATCAATAAAAAAGGTGATGTGATGGAAGAACTCACTCTCACCGGTTTTGAAGAGGCCGAGCTTTTTGAGGTGAGAATGAATCAGGCTCTTAAAGATTAAATTGTTCGGTCGGGGCGATTGCGGTTTTTGAGTTTTTCAACCTCATCCACAATTTGCTCTAAGATATTTCTATAGGACATGAGGGTCATATCTTTTTCTGAAATCACTTTTTGCAGAGTCGCGATTTTGTTTTCAAACTGCATAATATTGGTATTAAAGCGATCAACCATCGATTCCATCTGACCTTCAACCACCAGTTGATCTTTTTGACGAGAAAGAAGTTGTTCCATGCGACGATTGCTGGCCAGATTCTGGTCTCGAATCTCTTTTTCAAGGGAACTAATGGCTTTTGCAAACCCTTCCGTTCTTTTTTCTGAATGGGTATGAAGGGATTTAAGTTGGGATTGAACCACCTCAAGAAGACTTTCAAGATGGGAAACTCTTTTTTTAGTCTCTTTAAGCTCCTGTTCGAGCTGACGAGTTAAAACGACAGAAGATTGAGGAGCCTGATTGTCACTGGGGCTTTGATGGGGATTAAACAGCTCGGGATTAAGTCTTCGGTTCACTTCTCCGCCTTGATCAGGTGCAATTTAGTGGACGGAGTCAAAAAATACTCCTATCCTTTTAATAGGTTATGAATACTACCACCCACCTTGCAAGACATATGTTATCCTTTCGCCCCAATAAAGATGCGGCGCGTCTTTGCTTATATCATTACCTGATTCACCACTGCGACCCCGATACACCTTTAAGTCCGCAATTGTTTGAAAATTTTTGTCGGCTTTCTTTGGTTTATGATCACTGGCAAAAAAATAGTTTAGCCCTCAGCCAAGAACTGCAATTTATCCTTCAACATTATAATGAAACTTTTATGCTCGATTGGAGTTTAAAAGATTATGTGTTTCCTGATCATTGGCAAGTGGTCGCGATAAAAAACAGTATTGAAGGGATTTATATTTTTGAAAAATGGGCACAAAAGAATTTGCCCAGCGGCACTCCGGTGAAGGTGCTTTATACTCGAGAAAAAGAGTATTTGATCATCATCCAAAATCCCAATGAAGACGTGACTGTGATCCATAGCTCTCCTTTGATGTTGATTCAAAAGGGAGAGCTTCAACCTCTCACCACGGCCATCAAACTTGAATACAATAGTCAGTTAGAGCTAAAAGCAAAAGTTCCACAGTATTTAAAGGTGGATAACAACACCTATGCCCGTCTGCATATTCAACAAAAATCAATAAAAGGTCTCATCATTCGAGGCTACATTTTTCAAAATCAAATGGCGATTGAGGGAAAAATGAATCAGTACCCGCAGCTCTATTATCCTCTGAAAAAAGTCGAACAATATTACATTGATCGCAAATCTGACCCCGATTACCAAGAGTTGGTACAGGTCCTTGAAAAGGCCAGTGAACTCTTCCACTTAAGACACCCCGAGGCCCTAGAGTTTGGCCGTGCCGCTTTTGATCGCGGCGAAACCGCCTTGGAGAATATTTTTACCCATGACAATGTTATTCAAGTTTTGGTAGATCAGTTGAGAACACAACTCAATCAGAACTAGGCTCAATCCATGAAAACCCAAAGACGAGAACAAGACCAAGACAACCAGCTCATTCGGCTCAATAAATATATCGCCGATCACGGCATTGCCAGTCGACGTAAAGCTGACATCCTGATTGATGAGGGTGAAGTCACTGTCAATGGTCGTAAGGTTTTTGAACTGGGTTTAAAAATTAATCCCCTTAAAGACCAAGTGAAAGTCAGCGGTCGACTGATTCATGTGAAACCGCAACCGCTTTATTTTATTTTCAACAAACCACGCAACGTCGTTACCTCAACTTCTGATCCACAAGGTCGCCCAACGGTAATCGATTATTTTTCAAAAGTGAAACAGCGTTTGTTTCCTGTGGGTCGTTTGGACTGGGACACCGAGGGACTTTTGTTGATGACTAATGATGGTGATTTCGCCAATGAAATTACCAGCCCTGCCTCCAACATTCCAAAAACCTACCATGCAAAACTTGATGGCATCACCACGGATGAAAAGTTAGAGAAACTCAAGCGCGGAGTGAGTATCATTGGCGGAAAAGTTAAAGCTCTTGAAGTAAAAAGACTTAAAAAAGGCACCGATAAAAAAGATTGGGTTCAGATCACGATTAAAGAAGGTAAAAACCGACAAGTTCGAAAGATGTTTGAAAAGATTGGTTACGACGTCGTCAAACTCAAAAGGGTCTCTATTGGTCAGCTCAAACTTACCAACTTAAAACCGGGCGAATACCGTCCTCTCACTCAAAAAGATCTTCTCCAACTCTTCTCGATGTAAGATACCGGCTTCTTTGCAAAAGCATTGAAAATAGACCTTAGCTTCAGCGTGTTCAAAAGTCTGAGACGCGTTTTTTGTATTAATTAAGAACCATCCAAAAAAGGAAATCAATAACTGCTACCTTAAAAAGAAGCAGGTTATAAGACTGTTTCGCAAAAGGAAGCTGGTACTTTTAAGACGGCTTTCGCAAAAGGAAGCAGGTACCCTTAGTTTCCGGGTTCCAGGGGTTCGCCGGGCTCTTTGGGGATTTTTTTGAAATCTTCCAGGTAATTTTGATTTTCTGGAGAAAGGGCTGTCGGTTGTTTTCGTTGAGAGGAAGGTCTTTTTAAGGACTGTTTTTCGGCTTCTTTGATTTCTTTTTGTTCGCTTTTGAAAGCTCTCATTTTATCTTCGAAATTTTTTCGGATTTGGCGAATTTTATCTTCAAAGTCTTTTTGAGTGGATCGTAGGTCCGATTCAAAGTTTTGGCGATTTTCTCTTTCGGTTGAGAAATAGGCCTTTCTCTCGGTGCGCTCATTTTCAAAGAATTCTTTTTTAGTTGAACTTTCTGGTTTACTGCTTAAAAACTTTTCTCGGTTGGCCTTTGCAAGATTGAGAAATTCAGTTCTTTTTGACTTTTCGTTTTTACTGAATTCAGTGCGTTTCTGTTTAGAGAGCAGATCTTTTTCTCTTCTGAGACGAGAGATGTATTTATCAAACTCACGTTTAATGGATTCAGGTTTACGAGTTTTATCATCGAAGAGCTTAAGAATAAAACCCAATTGATCATTTTCTTGTTTTATCTCTTCAGGAATCTCTTCGCGAAGTTTTTCAATGGCTTCCTGATCCTCTTTAAGACTGACTTCAGCTTGAGCTAAATAGAAATCGGAATGAGATCGATCGTCATGTAAAGAATAAGTTGGAAGAGTATCGGCCCAAACTTGGTCTTTTAAAAATGTAAAGGTGAGGATCGCAAGAGCGACAATAATCTGCAATTTCATGATTTTATTGTATTACTTCTTCATCACCCGAGCAAGTTCACGTTGGGAGTCTTTCTGTTTAAGACTTTCTCTTTTGTCGTGTTTCTTTTTACCTCGACCTAAACCAAGTTCCACTTTAACCCGACCTTCTTTAAAGTAGAGTTTGAGGGGAATACAGGTCAGAGTTTTTTCTCTGACCTTACCCATAATTTTATTGAGCTCTTCGCGATGAAGAAGAAGTTTTCTCAGGCGTTCGGGTGTATGGTTATTGTAGCTACTCGACTTATACTCACTGATATGGGCATTTTGTAAATAGGCCTCACCATCACGAAAAGAGACATAGGAGTCTTTAAGATTCACCGCACCCGCACGGAGGGATTTCACTTCACTGCCGGTCAGAACAAGGCCAGCCTCAAATTTTTCGAGGATCTCATAATCAAAGCGAGCTTTTTTATTGTCAGTGATTATTTTGATCGACATGCCTAATGCTTACTCTTTTTTCAACTTTAAGTACAGCTCTATGAACTTCTGAGGGCTGAGAGTTTCAGCCCTTACGTCTTCACTGAGTTTAAGCTCAGCAAATCGTAATCGAAGTTCTTCTTTTTTATGAAAGGCCGTGAGTTTTGGGAGTAGCTTTTTTCGACGATTGGCAAAGGCCACTTTCACAAAGTTTAAAAAATCTTTGGCATTTTCAAGGGGAGGTTGTTCTTTTTTTCGATTAAAGACCAAAACTCGGCTGGCCACGTTGGGTTTTGGAAAGAAGTCAACTGGGCCCGCCTCGAGCCCCATGGAAATATCCCAATAAGAGCGGGCAATAACAGTTAGAAGTCCGTATTGTGAATTTGAGGGTTCAGCCATCATTCTTTGCGCCACTTCTTTTTGAAACATCAAAACCATGCGATCAAAACTATTCGTTAAAAGCGAGAGATCAACCACTAAACGGGATGAAATCTGATAGGGTAAGTTACTGATTAAAAGAGAAGATTTTGTCGGGTTCAATAAATCGGGCCAAAAAACTTTGAGTGCATCCACTTCTATAACTTTCTGATTTTTCTCCACCCAAAAGCTTGCGAAGACTTTATCGAGTTCGATGAGAGTTAAATTTTTGGCTCGCACAATAAGAGGATCTGTCAAAGCCCCAAGGCCCGGGCCAATTTCAAAGGTTTGATCAAAATTATCAGGTTTTGCTAGCCCCATAATTTTATCTACAACGGCATCACTAATGAGAAAGTTTTGGCCGAGAGATCTTTTGGGATTAATATCAAGGGCCGTCATACGGCTGATCATTTTGTGTTTGAGGGTTTCACTCATAGAGAAACTCGAGCGATGGGAGCAATATCTTGATGGGAAGTTTCACCCTTTTGTAAACGTAATAAACCAACAAGACCAATCATCGCTGCATTATCGGTGCAATACCTTAAGGGCGGTAATGCGATCTGACATTTCTTTTTTTGCGCGAGTTTGTCGGCTTCAAGACGAAGTTGTGAATTGGCACTCACTCCACCCGAGACAATAAAATTTCGAATACCCGTTTGGTCAATCGCTCTCTCTAATTTCGCAATCAATACATCAACAATGGATTTTTGGTAGCTGGCGCAAAGATTCGCCTTTTCTTTTTCGATTTCTTCTGCAGTCAGAGTTTGCAAAAGTCTTTGTGCTGATGATTTTAATCCAGAAAAACTAAAGTCCTTTTCTTTGAGAAGAGGGCGTGGAAAATCATAGGCTTTACTATTTCCTTGGAGTGCAAGTCGATCGATATGGACTCCGCCGGGATAAGGCAGCTTGAGCATTTTTGCGAACTTATCAAAAGCTTCTCCGGCAGCATCATCAATTGTTTCACCGCAATTGATATAATGACCGTACCCATTAACTTGATAGAGCTGGGTGTGACCACCGCTCACAACCAATGCGAGAAAATTTTGATCATAAAAATCAGGCCCTTGATAAGTTTCATCTTTTAAAAAGGGAGCAAGAATATGTCCTTCAATATGGTGGACGCCAATCAGAGGTTTGTTTTTGGCAAGAGCCAATGTTTTTGCCGTAACCAGTCCAACAATAAGAGAACCGATTAAACCCGGTCGATTGGTCACCGCCACTCCCAATATGTCATCCCAACTTTTTTGGGTGCGCTTAAGAGCTTCATCAATCAGAGGCAAGAGATGCAAACTGTGATTTCGGCTGGCGATTTCTGGAACAACCCCACCATAGGGGCTATGAGCCAAGTCTTGGCTAGCCACCAAACAACACTCGACAAAATGGTCCTCTCGAACAAGAGCGACCGAAGTGTCATCACAACTGGTTTCAATGGCAAGAACCGATTTCACCTTAAATGCTTTTGAGATTTTTTTGAGCCTGCTTAGAGACCATAGTGTTGGGATAACGTTGAATCACTTCTTTGTAAAAAGCTTTAGCATCTTGATTCATTCTTAATTTTTGAAAACTCAAACCAAGTTTTAGGGTTGCATCGGCATAATGTTTACCGCGAGGAAACTGCTTTCTGTACTTGTCGTAAGAAGCGATCGCTCGTTCGTACTGACCTTTAGCAAAATAACTTTCACCGGCACCAAAAGGTCCATTGGTTTTTGCAGGAGCAACAACGGCACTGGTTTTTTGCGGTGAAGAACCCAGTTGTGAGACTTTTTTATCAATGGCCAGAAGGGCTTCTTCGAGAGTTGAAATTCTTTTCTCAAGAGCGGCTACTTTATCACCTGATGCGGAATCCAAACTGGGAGTCAGTGATGAAGGTTGAATATCACTGAGTTGTTTTTCCATGGATTCAATCTTTCCATAGAGCTGTCTAAAATCCCGATCGATTTCAAAAAAGCGAGAGTCGATTTGAGCCCGTTGCTGTTGATTCATTTGTCCAGAAACATATCGGCCTTCGGCATCGGTTCTCATGCTGGAGGAATTGTCACCTTGAAGTTCAGCGCGGGTTTTTAGGCAAGCCGAAAGAGATAATAATAAAATCGAGCTTATGAGGACTCTCATTGGACTGTGTCTCCTTGTTTAAACATCTTGAGGCGAGAGATATTCTCTGCCTTCTCAGAATAATAGCGCGATTTTTGAAAATATTCAGCTGACTTTTCAAACAATTTTTCTTTGAAGGCCGATTCGCCCTGTTTGAAATACCGACTAGCCTCGCCAAAGGATTTAGGGGCATAGCGTTTCGCTTCGCTCTCCTCGGCCGCTCTCAGAGCCACTTTGGCCAAGTTGTACTCATCAACGGTCGGCTCCATATTTACACATGAGATCAACAGGAAAAGCAAAGGGGCCACGATAAGGGCCCCTCGAAAACGCTTTAAAATAACTTCCTGAAAAGAAGTCATGGGATTTACTGGATGGGTACGAAGTTAGCGCGTCGGTTAGCGGCGTGTGCGGATTCATTATCACCCGCATTCACTGGCTTCTCTTCGCCGTAGCTGAGGATCGATAAACGAGTCTCAGGAATTCCAAGACTGGCTAAGTAAGACTTAACTGAATTGGCTCTTCTCTCACCCAAGGTAAGATTGTACTCAATAGATCCTCGAGAATCACAATGTCCTTCAATTTGAAGACTGATGTTCTCGTTCTTACGCATAAAATCGGCGTTTTGAGCAAGAATATTTCTGGCTTCTGGGCTCAAAGTAAAACGATCGTATTCGAAGTGAACTGTTGCAAGACCGGGGATGTTTCCACTATCAGAACCCATGGGATCAAATCCAAGTGGTTTTTCAGTGATTCCACCATCGACTTCCATAGCGTCAATGACTGAGTCGTCTTTCTTTTTAGATGAACAAGCTGCGATAAAAACTAGAACCGATAAAGACAAAATGATTTTCTTCAACATTTTGCACTCCTTTGTATGTTATTTATTTTAAAATCTTCTGGTTTGGTGTCAAACTCTTAAAACGCTTCTTCCGCTTTTAAAAGGGTTTTCATGAAGGCAACTTTCAAGAACATAGTTCGAATTTCACTGATGCTCTGCTCGCTTTCACTGATCCCTCTAGGCTTACAAGCCCAAGTCGATCCAAAAATTGTTTGGAAAGAAATTGAAACTGAATCGGCCTACTGGCTGTTTGATGCCAGGCATCAGGAGTCTACAGAGTACGCTGTTATGCAATTTGAACGGGCAAAAAAAAGAGTTCTGCCCCTTTTTAAAGAACCTTCACGCAAGATGACGATCATTCTTCTTGATAATACGGATCTCTCCAACGGTTCGGCCCAGGTCACTCCCCACCCAATCATGACTTTGTATCCCGTACTTCCCTCTCATCAATCGGCTATTGGTGAGTATAATGATTATCTTTACGAACTCCTTGTTCACGAATACACCCATATCCTAAACATGGAACCTGTTCATGGTTTCATTCGCCCGTTTTATTGGATTTTTGGTTCTATTGCCCATCCCAATATGATTTTGCCTCGCTGGTACACCGAGGGGCTGGCCGTCTACACGGAATCCTATTTTTCACGGGGTGGTGGGCGCCTCAATTCACAATACCTAGAAGGTATGGCTCGAAGTTTAACCCTTGAAAAAAAATGGACAGATTATCCATTGTCAGACCTCAATGATGACCAACCGGATTGGCTGGGTGCTTCTCGTGCTTATCTTTTTGGTGGAATTCTTTGGGATGGAATTGTGCAATCCGGTGGAATCGAGAGTATTTATAAATTCAATCAAAGTTACTCCCGTCGCATTCCCTATTTTCTCGATGGTGTTATCGTCTTCCATCTTGGGCTGAATTATAATCAGCAGTTGGAAAAAATTTATCAATATTGGCAACACAAAGCCCAAGCTCAAATCGATCAAGCGTTAACGGCCTCCTACATACAAGCCGCGGTTGTGACTCCAAAATCAGGCTCTTATACATCTCCAAGCGTAAGCCCTGACGGTTTATGGATGGCCTATATTAAAAAAGATCACGAAGCCAATGGCGACATCTATTTAACCCTTCGACATCCGAAGAAAGCCTTTCTGGGCTATCAGCCTAGAAAAGTGGTTGAAAAAACCATGGGAGAAAAAATCAGTTGGCACCCCAGTGGCGATGGTTTTGTCTATGAGAAATTAGACACCTATGATCGCTATTATCGTTACTTTGACCTTTATTATTACAGTGTTCAAAACAAGAGAAGCCATCGTCTCAGTCGAGGAGCTCGCGCCCACTCTTCTTGTTTTTCAGAGCGCGGCCATCATCTTTATTATTTGCAAAACCGAATGGGGTCTAAACAAATTATTCGGCATAATTGGGGCACCAAAAAGGAAGACGTGGTATACCGAGGATCATTGGGCGAAAACATCCAATCTCTCAGCTGCTTGAATGATGAGCGTCTTTATTTTGTGCAACAGCACCCCGGAGAAAAGCGTCGACCGGTCGAGTTGAATCTTCAAACTTTAAAACTCAGCACGGCCCTCTCTGAGAATCCAACTGGTTTTATGTCTCAGTCTCATAAAGGTCTTCTTTTTTCGTCGGCCCAAAGTGGAATCGAAAATCTTTATTTAGCTCCACAAAACAATTTTCAAAAACAACAGGCCATCAGTAATTCACTCACTCGTATTATCGATGGAGAATTGGATCCTCTCACTGATGATCTCTACTATTCAGAGCTCACAGCCGAGGGTTTCAAAATCAAATATCTCAATGCCGCCCAATGGGAAAGCCTGGCTGACTCTCCCCCTCAAGTGGAGAGAATTTTTCAATCCCAATATAATGATTCCAATTTAACTTCAGAGATCAAAAGTCAGCCTGAGGCCCAGGCTGAAACCACCTCAACTCCGCAATTAAAAGCTCAAAATTTCTCACCCTGGAGATACCTTTATCCCAATCACTGGATTCCCTTTCTCTATCTTGTGGATGGAGGAACTCTTTTTCAGGCATTGACTTCAGCGGGAGATCCTTTGGGAATTAATTCAATCTCATTGGTCGGTCAGTGGGATACTCTGACAAAAAAACCGGGAGCTTCTCTCTCTTACTTGAATCGTTCATTACCGGTGGCTATGGGTTTTGCAGTTTCTGACTTTTATAGCTTTTTTTACAATGACAGATCCACATTGCACTTTTCAAATGCCAGTTTGATTATGGCTTATCCTTTAGCTTTTCTCGATTCTACACAAATGCTTTTTCGCTGGAAGTACAGCGCCCTTGAATTTGGAAATTCAATTTTTATACGACAAGGACCACAATTAGAAATCTCTTATCGAAACCTAAAGCAGAATCGAAATGACATCTCGACCAGCTCCGGTTGGCGCTCTGAGCTGGGACATAAAAGTTATCTCACCGACCTTGGCAATGAAAATTACGAAGAAACTTATGCTCACTTAGGAACTTTTTGGTCATCTTTTACTCCCAAACGTCATGTGCTCTACTGGGGGCTCAACGGTAGTTATGCCCCCCAACTGACCAATGGATTTTTTGCCACCAGCACTTTAGCTGGCCCTTTTTTAAATCCACAAATTACCAATACGACTTTTCTTCAGCGCGGTTATCCCACGGGCGTCTTTGTGGCTCGAAATATTTTGAACACCAACCTTGAGTACCGGTTTCCGATCATGTCCTACTTCAGTGGTTTTACAGCTCCACCACTTTTTCTTAAAAATTTACAGGGCGCTTTTGTTTTTGATGCCACAACATTTGATGGTCGGTACAGCAGTTCACTGACCAACACTTCGAACTTTACTGAGTTTGGAAGATGGTTCTCGGGCTACGGACTTGAGCTTGAAACCAATATGAATGTGGGCTTTCATGTGCCCTTGACCTTCACTCTTGGCCTCTATTATGGCCAAGAACAAGAATCATTTGGGGGATTTACCACTTTTTTCAACGTCCGCCTGTGACAACTTGACAGCCTGACAACTTTCTCAATAACATAGCATATGCGGCAGAGCGTCGCTGGAGGCCGGTTAAAATGGATAAACTCTCTTGGATCAAAGATTTAGTTCAAGCTGAACAACAGATGGAAGAATCAGGAATGATTCAAATCACCACTGGATTTGAACCTGAAAAACACCTCTACAATGAAACTTTACTTTTTTTGATGACTCTTAAAAGAGAGTTCGTTGATTCAACCAATGCATTTAATCAAATGAAAGCTTCCCCCATGGGTCGCGTGAAAGTTTACTCCATCTCACAAACCCAAGCCGACTTTATGCTTTTTCGAAATGGCTTTAAATTGATTTTTAGCATGAAACAACCTGGAACAATTTCAATGAAGTTCCACCGAGCGACGGGACTCAATCCTGCCTTTCAAGCTCCCGAGTCTGACGAAGAATTTCTGATGGCAAAATGGGGCCCTTTTGGTGATCTCGTTTGGTCCTACAATAATCAACCGATCAAAGTGGATTATTTGATTAAGTATTATACCACTCGTTTCGTTCACGAAAGTGCCAAATAGAAAGTAGAAAGTAGAAAGAGACTTTCGTATGAGTTCACATTATTTTCAATATTCACTTTTTGTTAATCATTATTTATAAATCATTGAATAAAATATTCTTGGGTTGCATCGATGAGACACCTCCAAACAAGGAGGAAACATTGGGAAATAGCAACGAAAGCCTTTTCTGAGTCAAAAAAATAGAAATTTTCGTGAATTGTAAGGGTCTGCATCAATCTCTGAACAAGTTTTTAAATACTTTTTTTTGGTTCTTTTAAATCAGTTTTTCGAAGCGCCCTTTGTTGGGTGCTTCTGATAAGACCGAAAGACGCAAGGGATTCCCTTGGATGACTTTGAGGTTAAGAACAAGATTCTTTTTAAATTCAAGGGGAGTTGAGTTTGTGACCTGGAGCAGCTGGCCTTCAAAGCTCACGATCCAATGATCTTTATCAATCGCTTCGATGAGTTTGGCTTGAATTTGTTGGCCTCTATTGAGCATAGAACAACCTCTAAAAAGACTTAACCCAGTTTAATGGATTGAAAACCCATTTTATCTTTATGATCTTGAACGGCCTGATGAAAGTTGAGTTGAGTTTGTTCGTAGGAAGGGCCACTGAGCTCAGGCATTTCAAAGCTGCGTGCAAAAAGTTCCTCTTGCACATTTCTTTGATTTTTTGTGGTTTGTCGATCGTACACACAATTCTTTTTATTAATTTTTACGATGAGATCCACTTCAGCTTTCGGAAGGTTGAGAGCTCTTACGATCTCCTCGACAGTCTGTCCAGAATGGGCCATTTGCGCCGCTTGGATGTATTTGTTCTCTATTTTTTGTTCGACTATTTTATCATGGGGTATTTCATTTTGAATGATCTCAGCCATTTTCTTACTTTTTTCGATGGATTTATCCACTTCATTCATCTGTTGATTAATATGATTGAGGGTGTGACGAACTTCTTGAACTTTACGATCCAGTAGAATCATCAATTGTTTTACTTGATTCTCAGTGTGATCAGAAAGGTCTTCTAATATAGAAATCTTACTTTGAAGTAGCCTTAAGCCTTGGTTGAGACGTGGATCATCTTCTTTATTTTTAAAGACTTTTAATAAACAGAGTGCGAGTCCTGCGCTGAGGAAAATATTAAAGACAACTTGAATTAGGATCCACAAAGTCACGTTGATTCCACCCACAATGTTCAGTCTTTATTATAGCGGTGGTTGCTGCGTAATGTCTAGATGTGAGTGAAAAACTCACTCAGCCTTTCGTCTAGTTTAAGTCAATTGTGAAACGAAGTGTTCGAAACGTTCGGCGGCTTTTTTCAAATCTTCTTTTCGAGTTGCAAAACTCAGACGCAAATAGCCTTCGTAACCAAACTCAAGACCGGGAACCACCGCCAACTTTTCATCTTCCAGAAGTTTTTCAGAAATCATTCTTGAATCAAGCAGAGGTCTGTTGTGATAAGTTTTTCCAACCCAATTTCGAACATCCACCCAAAGATAAAAAGCTCCATCGGGTTTAAAAATTTCCATGCCTTTCACTTTTGAAAGGAGCTCAATAAAATAATCTTTTCTTTCTTTCAGTGCCACCAGACTGTCTTTAACATCTTGAGCACAGTGTTGTAGGGCTGCGACTGAAGCCCATTGAGATATGGAACTTGGAGCTCCCGTAGTTTGACTTTGAAAATTACCCATCGCCTTAATAATGAGTTCGGGACCAGCAGCCCAGCCCATACGCCAACCGGTCATCGCATAAGCTTTTGACATGCCATTAATAGAAATACATCTCTCTTTAAGCTCAGGGGCGACATGAAGAATATGGGGACTTAAACCTTTGTGGGTAAAAGAGAGTTGGTTATAAATGTCATCACTGATAATCGCGATCTGTGGGTTTTTTTTCAGAACTTCAGCCAAAGCTTTAAGTTCTTCCAAATTGTATTCTGCACCCGTTGGATTACTGGGTGAATTCAAAAGAAGAGCTTTGGTTTTTGGAGTGATTGATTTTTTAAAGAGTTCCGCTGTCAATTTAAACTGGCTCTCTGGACCACACTCCACTATGTGAGCCACTCCTCCTGCCAATTCGACCATTGTGGGATAGCTGACCCAATAGGGACTGGGGATAATCACTTCATCTTTTGGATCAAGGATCGCAGCAAAAGCGGCATAAATAATAAATTTTGCGCCAGATCCCACTGTCACTTCGCTGTCTTTAAATTGAACTTTAAGTTGTTGAGAGGTTATTTGTGCCACTTCTTTTCTGAGCTCGGCAATACCAGAGGCTGGAGTGTAAAGTGTCTTGTTATCATCGATTGCCTTTTTACCGGCCTCTTTTGCGGCTTTGTAGGTTGGCCAATCCGGCTCGCCCACGGTCAAAGAAATAATGTCAAAACCTTGGGATTGAAGAAGTTTCGCTTTAGCAGCTAACGCGAGAGTGGGAGAGGGTTTGAGTTCTTTCATTCTTTGTGAAAGCATGGGAGCTCCTTAGAACAATCAACGAGTTATTTTATTAATCGAAGATCAATTGGGATAAAGAGAGCTTATCAAAAAAGAGAAGTAAAATTAATTAAAAACATACTGAGAAAGAAATTTATCTCCATAACTCTTGTGAAGAACACGTTTCAAAGGCAAATACTCCTCTGCGGTGTGTTCTTTTGCGGACGACTCTATAAAAACTTCAGTACCCTGGGCAATACATTGGGATTGTGAAAGGGCTTTAAGGACTTCATCGGCCAACTTTTCTGTAAAAGGAGGATCGACGAGAATGAGGGGATAAGATTCTTCGCAGTTTTTTAAAAATTTGAAAACATCTTTTTGTTGGCAATCAAGTTCTTTGCCAATACCCAGAAGCTCTTTATTTTTTTTGATAATGGCCATCGATTGAGGATGGGCTTCAACGGCTGTCACTTTTTCAGCTCCCCGAGAGAGGGCCTCTATGGCTAAATTGCCCGTGCCGGAAAAAAGGTCCAGAACGAGGGCTCCGTCAATTTGAAACTGCAATCGATTGAAGATCGATTCTTTTATTCGATCTGTGGTAGGGCGAATATGATTGGCTTTAAAATGAGTCAGTTTTCTTCCACCGTATTTACCTGCAATAATCCTCAAGACTTCTTACTCTCCCAAATTTCAGTCAGTTTCGAAACGATGAGTTGAATATCATCAAAGGGCTTTTCAATGAAGAGATCCGCGCCTAAGTTTTTTGTGGATTCTAAATTATATTCTCCGGAATAGGCTGAGATCAGAATAATAGCGGTCTGCGAAGAGGGTTTGACCTCAGCAATCAATTCGGGTCCGGTTAAACCTGGCATGAGAATATCAATCACGGCGGCATCAGGCTTGAAACTCTTCCAGGCGTCTACGCCCATCAGACCATCTTGTGCCGTTAAGACTTCGTGTCCGTGTTTTTGAAAAACCTTTTCCAAAGATCTTCGCACTAAAGGTTCATCGTCAACTATAAGAACTTTCATCATTTCACCGCAGGGAGATTTATCAAAAACTCTGTTCCCTCTTTATATTTTTCGTTCAGTATGAGGCGACCATTGTATCTTTCAATCACTGATTTGGACATACTGAGGCCAAGACCAGTTCCTTTACCCTCTTCCTTTGTGGTAAAAAAAGGATCAAATATAAAAGATTTGATATCATCAGGGATCCCAGACCCGGTGTCACGAACAATTATTTGAACACTGCTACCTGACTCTGAAGTAATTACAGTCAGCTTACCACCCTCGCCCATAGCCTGACAGGCGTTGTTGACCAAATTGAAAATGACTTGTTGAAGGAGCTGAGGGTTGCACTCAACCCAGAGAGGCTGCTCTGAGAGGATCAGTTCGGAGTTCAAGTTTCTCATTGCCATTTTTAAAAGGGGAAGAGTTTTTGAAACCATTTCATTAATATCAATTTTTTTGGTTTTTGAGTCGGCACCGACTGATGAAAAATCCAGAAGGTCTTTGATAATTCTTTGGCAACGGGCCGCCGCATCTTTGACTTCAGTGAGATCTTTGAAAGTATTTGAATTCTTGTCTAAGTCTTCAAGGAGAAGTGCAGATAAAGAATATATTCCAGTAAGTGGATTATTGAGCTCGTGGGCGATATTACCTGCAAGAAGTCCGACAGCAGCCATCTTCTCACTTTGAATCACTCGACTTCGCAAATTCACTGAGGCGGTTGTGTCTGTGTACTGATTGATCACATGGGTGACATCGCCACCGTCTGCGAGTCGAATGGGATAAGAGTGTACTTTATAAAAACGCCCTTCAATGTGAATATCAGAAAATTGAGGTTCTCCACTTTCAAAGGTTTTTTTAATCGGACAACCCAAACAAGGAGCTGTTCCATGAGCAAAAGCCTGAAAACAAGTGGATTTTTTATTGCGGTGAAGTTCGTTGTTAGAAAGTGTCATCTGATAGTTTTCATTCAAAATAAGGATTGGATCTTTAATTTGATTAAACGTCTTAGACCACTGCTTGGCGCTCTCTTGTAAACTTTCTTTAAGAAGAATGTTTTCAACGGCACGATTAATGATCGGCCATCTCTCTTGTGAGTAGTCATAAAAATCATTTTTATTCTGTGAGCTCAAGGAGTGTTCGAATATCATCTTTGCTGTCGTGGGCTTCAATTCTCTCGACTGAAACTCAAGGTCAAAAATAGTAATAGCCCCAAACGGACGTCCAAAGATATTACTCAGATGACTGCGCAAGTCTATTTCATTGAGAGTTCTTAAATCTTTTTGCTGATGAGAATTAAAATGTATTTTCTGAGTAAACTGTTTGCCTTGAAAATAAAAAAACTTTATCTCACTCTGGCCAGCCGTTAAAAGAAGAACGGGTGGCATTATGGCGTGAAATTTTTTATATTCGCCACGCACTTCATTCATTAAATCTTCGATCGATCCTGCAAAAGAAATCAGTTTAATAAATGAGAGGATCGATTGCATATCTTTGAGCGAAACTTCAGTCTCTTGGCTAGCAACAAACTCTTTTTTAGTCCGTTCATGAACGAGATTTTCGAGATTTTGATTAAGGATTTCTAACTGACGATTTTGCTTTTTGACCTGTTTTAATTTCTGAAAATAGGATTCTTTGAGCAAAAGATCTTGCTTGGCCTGCATCAGGCCTTCATTCAGCTCATCTTTATGAGTAATAAAAGAAAAAATTTGAGCTTGATTGATTAATTGGCTGATTTGTTCGGAGTTGAGTTGGTCGGGAATAATAACAAAAGTGATTTGTTGATTTTTATGTCGGTTAAGAAATTCAAGCTTGAGTGCAAAGTCTGTGTTTTTTATTGTCAGGAGCCAAATCGCGGGCCCGGGCTGGGGACTGATCTCAAGTCTTGGCGAATGAGAAGAGAATCGGGTTTGGTGAATCTGAAATTGTTCAGCCAGTTTACTAAACTGTTGCTCCCCCCAACCCCAATGGTCAGCAACGGCGTCAAAAACTGAGAGGTGAGGTTTTAAAGAGAATGGAGTGGTTTCAGACATCCACCCCATTATCACTTTTTTGCGCGTGAGTTTTCAATTGAAAAATGCCCATGAGCTGTGGATTGTCTTGAAGCTCTTTTTCAAGAAGTTCTTCCCAAACATCAAGTGCATCGGTGAGGTCATACTCCAAAAGGTCGGATATAAAATCAACTTCACTCCACTTCATACCCTGAAAGATGCACTGCAAGATATTGGTCATTTCTCGCTCAGCTTGCTGCCAAAGAGAAGGATGGCGAAGTTTGAAAATTTCATTAATATGCATCGAAAAGAGCTCTTCTAAACTTTCGATCACTGATCGACACTGAATCAGCGAAAACTTCACTTTTTCTTCGTCTACTTTTTGGTTTTTGCGAAAATCTTGACTAAAACTGATGGCTTTAATCTGAGTGTTTTGGATCATACGGATCAAATCAACAAATAATTGATTGATCATCTCGTTGAGAGTGGAGTAGTGAAAAGTCATTTCTTTAATTTCATTCACCGAGAGCGACTGAAGAAGTGCTTCTTCGTCACGATCAATGACACTTCCATTAACATTGATCTTGATGATATAAAGCTCATCATTTTCACCTTGTTTTTCAAAGAGAGCGATCAGCTGCCCTAGATTTTTACACTTTTGAAAGTTTTGTGGATAAAGCTGTGGAGTTACATAAAGAGTTTTCATTTCTATCCTTCATTCAGATTCAGTTTTGTAATGGCGATATTTTAAACTGCTGCTTTCAACACCTGACGCTCGACCCATTCGTCATTGATAAAATCAACTTGTATCATAAACTTAAGTAAAGAGCGGAGCTCTTTTGGAATTGATAAATTTTCATTTTGTTTCATCATTCCCTCAAAAAGTCCTTCAACCAAAGCTTCACCAATAATGATACGATGATAGTCACTACCAAGGCGATGAAACAATCTCTCACCGCAAGAAGCTGATGCCAACATTCTTTCTGTGATTAAAATGAGCAGCTTCAATGAATAAGAGAGAGCATAAGGATCATTTTGCATATTTCGTCGCATTTGAGTAATGACACCCGATAATCCTCCACCCTGGCCTTTTTCAGACTGGGCTTTAAATTGATCAATCAAAGCATGGCAACAAAAGAGATCAGTCGAATAATTAATTAAATTTCTTTTTGTTAATCGATTATGATTGAGCTCAACAGTTTCAATTTCAATTCCCTTTTTAAGCCATTGGAAGGCTAGCTCTTTCAACCGTCCTGTTTTCCAATATGTGATGATGGAAAACAATTCTGACCAATATAAAGTCTCATCGGTTCGAATACTCAGATCTCCACTCATAAACAAAGATTGGTCTTTGACACAGTTAAAAAGCGCAATATTATTGGAACGGCTACAACAAGCCAGTGGTGAGCGATCTGAAAAACAGATGACATTTTGGTTCTGGATCTGGGCTTGGCCCTCACTGTAATCCATAAGATTTTTAGCCAGTCCAAGTTTTTTAAGTTTTGCTTCATCACTGGGCCAACAAAGGATGGTCATCCAATCGGGTAAATTTTGATCTTTTGCAGTCACCATTTTTATAAAATCATGACTCAATTCCTGTTCATGATAAGGATCTAAAAAGACTTCCGCAGTTGGTTGATTGCTACTTTGAGGAATCGATAGATCAATCTTTAATTCGGCAGCTAATTGATTCAAAAGATCAATCGAACTGATCGAATTTGAATCAAAGCTGACCGTATTGTATTTTTTGCCTTCAACTTGATCGAGATAAGAATTCAGCCATCTTGCCCAAGAGAGGTGTCCCAGTTGGGTGACTTCTGTAATCTCTAAGGAATCCAGCTGTTCAAGAAACTGATCCAATGCTTTGTTATTGATCTGTTGAGGTTGATTATTAGGGGAATGATAAATTTCTTCACGATTCAGATAAATCACAGATTGTTCGGGACCTAGTACGGATTTCCAACTGGAATCGCAGAGGAGGATCAGCTCACTTTGCCAATTTTTACAGCGAATGATATCAAGAGCTTGTAGAATAGGCCCTGGTGATAAACGTTGATCTAAACAGATAAACAAATGGACTTCAGGAACAAGACTGATCATTTATTGGTGTAAGCTGCGAGTCAGCTTCTCCATTTCATCATCATGGGGATATCTTTCCATATAATGGGAAACGATGTCTTTGGTTGGATCAATCCCATCTTGGATGGACCACTGATAAAAGTGAGAGATTGCCACTTTATTGTAGGGATTTTCATCAATAGCTCTGAGCAAACAAGCTCTTGATAAATCCATGTCACCAAAATGACGATGAATCAAGGCAAGTCCAACCCAAGCAAGATCACTCGCTTGATTCTGTTGAATAACAGCGGCAAACCTATGTTTAGCTTCGATATAATCCGATTTTTGAATAGCAAGAACACCATAATTCACCATTAAATTTTCATTGGTTGAATCGATGGCATTGGCTTGATTGTATTTTTCCTCTGCGGCTTCGATATCACCACACTTAAGATAAATATTTCCCATGGTTTTATAGACATCAAAGAGAACTGGATTTTTAGGATCAATATCATCAAGTACTTGATGGAGAATTTTTAAGGCGGTTGGAAAGTCATTCATTTTAAAAAGACATTCTGCCAATTGAGTTTGAGACTTTGGATTTTTATCAATCTCAACCAATTGTTTTAAGACCTTGAATTCATTACGATGGTCTTCTTTTTTCTTATAGGCAAGGGCGGCAAGATTGAGGAACGAAATATCATTTTTATAACTTTGATAATTCAAATCAATCTGCTCAATGGCTTGTGAGATTTTATTCTCATCCATCATTTTACTGATCCTTGAAACAAAAGCTTCTGACTGTATGTCTAGGGGACGAAAAGAAAATCCCGACGTCGTATTCATATCCATTAAGACCTCACCTGTTTGACACTCATCATTAAAGCAAGCTTAGTGCCAA
>JBGSSY010000063.1:0-16335 GCA_041736775.1 Bdellovibrionales bacterium
TAAGGGCTAATGAAAGAACAAGAGGAACAAACATTTTTCCACCCGCTGATGGGTTTCTCGCAATCCCCTCAAGAGCAGCGGCGGCGGCTTTACCTTGACCAGAAGCTGCACCAAAGGCGGCTAGACCTATACCAAGACCAGCTGCTAAGCCCATCATTCCAAGAAAACTTGTGTCCATACCCGCGGCCACTGTAACTGCTGTACCTTCAGCAAAAGCTTGGACTGAAAGAGCCAAAACACCAACTATAACTGCAACTTTATTAAAAACTTTCATCGATTCGTTCTCCTTTTATTAATTAATGATCATCATGGGGTTGAGCCATCATGACATAGGTCATGGACAGCAGGGTAAAAACAAAAGCTTGGATAAAACAAACAAGTAATCCAAGGGCATAAAAAAAGATGGGAACAAAATAAACATAGGGTTTTGGTAAGATTTCAAGAAACACACCAACAACCGCATGATCTCCCGTCATATTACCCGCAAGACGAAGTCCAAGACTCACCGGTCGGAACACATGGGATAATATTTCAATGACAATCATCAATGGCATAAGCCAAATAAAACTAAAGGGAAGATGTCCCGTAAAATCTTGCAAATAGTGGAAGCCCTTTTCTCTGATACCGACAATGTTGTAAACAAGAAAAGAAAATATACCCACTGCAAAGGTTGTATTAAAATTATCTGTTGCGGGTGTCATACCCGGAAGTAATCCCACTAAATTATTCACTAAAATAAAAGTAAAAATAGATGCAAATAAAGGCACATACGCTTTTCCACCTTTACCTAAAACCATTTCACTGATCGCTATTACGAATTCAATCAGGGCTTCAAAAATTCCTTTGATAGAAACTTTGCCGGCAGGAACAATGGCTTTTTCTCCAGTCCCTAAAGCAACACGACCCGCAATAGAGAAAAGGATAAGTCCTACAGTTACAGTGAGTGCTGTTGCAACATGGGTGTTGTGGTGATCAACACCGGGAATCATCTGAGTCCAATTAAAATGCACAGCCAAAGGAACTACCTATCTTTCAACAACCTTGACCAGAGAAGGGCACTTAAAAAAATTGGCAAAAAACCAATAGTTAACCAAAGTGGCTCGAGAGTGACCGTCTGTGTCAATTTGTATACAACATAAATTAAAATAGGCCATTTCAATACAATGAGAGCAATTAGTAACGCAATACTTTTTTTTAAAAAAAACAGGTAAAGACTCAGCCCTAAGCTTCCCAGACTGATCCAACTGTAAAGTTGTCCTAACATAAAGTTTTGAAAGGCCAGCGAGGGCAAGAAATAAAAACTCAGCCCAGAAAATAGAAGAGTTATTATAATATGATAGAGATAAAAGAGGCCAAGCTCATTATTTTTTTCGACTGGCATAAACCCAAGCATGAATCGTCCACAAAAAAAGTGAAAGAGAGAGTAAAAGTGTGAGGGTCAAGTTTTCACCCCAACCCAAATAAGAATCCACTTGTTTATGGACCAAATAACTGACGAAAAAAAAACCAGAGAGCTCAAAACCTAAAGCCAAGGGCTCTCTTAAGTTGTTCATGGTCTTCTTTCAGTCTTAATTGGACTCAATGGAGCCAGAGTTTTCATCGTCGCCCTCATCATTGATAACGGCAACACCAGTCACATACTCTCCCGTTTTCAGAGAGATGAGTCTAACACCTTGAGTATTTCGACCCATTTTTGAAACATCCGCACAGGACATACGAATCGTTTGTCCTTGGTCTGTTGTGATCACAATGTCATCGCTATCAATCACGCCACGAGCCGAAACAACATCACCCAATTTATCCACAGATTTTTGGGTAATAATTCCTGAGCCACCACGTCCCTGTGTTCTGTACTCCTCTATCGGAACTCGTTTACCATATCCACCCGTCGTACAAACCAGAAGATCAAGATTGGAATCTTTCGGAAGGACTTCGAGTCCTACCACTTTGTCGTCTGGAGCCAGATTCATTGCCTTCACTCCACGAGCCGTTCGCCCCATGGCTCTGACATCAGCTTCATCAAATCGGATTGATTGACCTTTTAAAGTTGCAGCCAGCAGGCTGCATTTTCCATCACTGATTTTGGCCTGAAGGAGTTCATCATCGAGATCGGTGGTGAGTGCAATAATTCCCGAAGGACGTGGTCGTGCAAAAGCACTGAGTGGAGTTTTTTTAATAATTCCATTTCGGGTAATCATCACTACATACTTGTTGTCTTCAAAAACATCAACCGGTAGTACCGCTTGAACTTTTTCTTTATTGATCTCGATGACATTAACAACAGCCTTGCCTTTTGAGGTTCGACTACCGAGAGGGAGTTTGTGAACTTTTGTCCAATAAACTTTTCCTTTATCGGTGAAGACAAGAAGATTGGTTTTAGTTTCAGCCACAAAAATCGTGGTGACATAATCCTCTTCTCGAGTTTCTGCACCTTTTAAACCTTTTCCACCACGACGTTGTTTTTTATACTGATCAATGGGGATACGTTTAATGTAGCCACCCTCAGTCAGAGTCACAACCATGGTTTCTTGGGCAATGAGATCTTCATCGTCAATTTCTTCTTCGTCCATAGAGATTTGGGTTCGTCTTGGATTGTTGAATTTTTCTTTGATCTCAACCAATTCAGCTTTAATAATTCCGTAGATTTTAGTCACATCCTGAAGAACATCGCGAAGCCAAACAATTTTTTCTCTGAGCTCCATCAACTCATCAATAATTTTTTGTTTTTCAAGTCCTGTCAGTCGAGAAAGTTTCATATCCAGAATAGCTTGTGCTTGCTTCTCAGAAAAAGAAAACTTTTCCATCAAGGCTACACGAGCCGCTGCGGTTTCTTTTTGAGCACGAATGGTGGCAACAATTTCATCAATAGAATCCAGCGCTCTTTGAATTCCTTCAAGGATATGGGCTCTGGCTTCTGCCTTTTTCAACTCAAAAATACAACGTTTAGTAACAATGTCTTTTCGATGGGCGATGAAGGCTTGCAAAGCACTTTTTAAATCAAAAGTTCTCGGTTGATTTCTTGCATCCAAAGCGAGCATTCGAATTCCAAAACTCACTTGCATCTGAGTGTATTTATAAAGTCGATTGAGAATGACGTTCGCATTTTCGTTTCGTTTAAGAATAATAACAATTTGCATACCTTCACGACTGGACTCATCGCGAATATCAGAAATACCTTCAATTTTTTTGTCTCTAACCAAGTCAGCAATACTTTCAATCAAGCGAGCTTTATTCACTTGGTAAGGAATTTCAGTAATATGGATTTCTTCTCGGTCGTTTTTCTTTTGGACGATTTCTGCAACGGCTTTTAAATGAATAATCCCATGCCCTTGCTTATAGGCTTTTAAAATCCCTTGTCGGCCAGAAATGACCCCAGCCGTTGGAAAGTCGGGACCAGGAATAAGTTTTATTAATTCATCAATGCTGGTTTCAGGATCTTCAATCAAGGCGACACAACCATCAATCACTTCACCCAAATTATGGGGTGGAATGTTGGTGGCCATACCCACTGCAATCCCTGAACTTCCGTTAACCAGTAAGTTAGGAAATTTAGAGGGAAGAACAGTAGGTATCATCAAAGAATCATCGTAGTTGGGTCCAAAAGGAACCGTCTCTTTATCGATATCTTCAAGAATAGCTTCTGCCAATTGTGTCATACGAACTTCGGTATAACGTTGTGCTGCGGGGCTATCACCATCCACCGAACCAAAGTTTCCTTGTCCATCAATTAAAGGAAAGCGCAAAGAAAAGTCTTGAGCCATACGAACCATAGTATCGTAGACCGCCGTATCTCCGTGTGGGTGGTATTTACCAATCACATCCCCGACCACACGAGCTGATTTTTTATAGGGTTTATCATGAGTGTTGCGCAAGTCATGCATCGCAAAAAGAATGCGTCGATGAACGGGCTTTAAACCATCGCGAATATCAGGAAGGGCGCGGCCCACAATAACGCTCATCGAGTATTGGAGATAAGCATCTTTCATTTCTTTATTAATATCTATTTTTGAAACTCTATCTTTATTTTCTTCCATATCAACCGATCCTAAACATCCAACTCTTTAACAAATAAAGCGTTATCAGAAATAAAATTTCTACGTGGCTCAACTTCTTCGCCCATTAAAATATTAAAAATTTCGTCGGCCGCTATCGCATCGTCAATGGTGACTTGCAAAAGGTGACGATTCACTGGATTGAGTGTGGTTTCCCAAAGTTGCTCGGGATTCATTTCTCCAAGACCCTTATAGCGCTGAATGTAAGCACCTTTCCGACCCAGTTCCATGAAATAATCATAAAAACTACCGTAGTCATGAAAAGTTTCTTGGGCTTTATCATTATTGATAACAATCGGTAATTTCAAAACGGAGTTCAAAGATTCCCAGTGTTCCATGAGTTGTTTCCATTCCATGGTTTCGGTTTTCTTAAGACTTATTTTGTTATCCTGATAGTGACCATAACGACTGGTTCGGATGACAACCTCTTCAGGGGTGTGTTTGACAAGTTCGATTTCAGTAATGGTGTATTGGCTCTCTTCAGAGAGGATCTTTTTAAGATTTTTGATCATTTGATCGCACTTCTCTGGGCTCTCAAGAAGTTCTTTAAAAGTGATTTTATTTCTTAAAATATATTTAACAAGATCAGGTTCTAGGGTCAGAGACATTCCCTTAAGAAGGGAGCTGAGTTTGAAGGCATCCATAATGAATTTCTTAAACACTTCACTATTGGGCTGATTGTAGCCTTCAATATTGAGCTGGGTGAGAGTGTTTTCGAGGAGGAATTCAGTCAGATGTTTTTCATCTTTAAGATAATATTCATCTTTACCTTTTTTATAACGATAGAGGGGTGGTTGAGCGATATACACATAACCACGCTCTATGATCTCTGGCATTTGTCTAAAAAAGAAGGTGAGTAAGAGAGTTCGAATATGGGATCCATCAACGTCGGCATCCGTCATGATAATAATTTTATGATAACGAACTTTATCGGCATCCATCTCATCTTTACCGATTCCTGCACCAAAAGCTGAAATCATCATTTTGATCTCTTCGTTAGAGAGCATTTTATCAAAACGAGCTTTTTCAACGTTTAGAATTTTACCACGCAATGGAAGGACAGCTTGGGTGCGACGGTCACGAGCCTGTTTGGCAGAACCACCCGCAGAATCTCCCTCGACCAGATATATTTCGCAAAGTGAAGGGTCTCGTTCTTGGCAATCCGCCATTTTTCCTGGAAGGGAATGAGATTCTAAAGCTGATTTTCGGCGAGTCAGTTCACGGGCTTTTCGAGCTGCGAGCCGAGCCCGTGCTGAATCAATACATTTTCCGATCACGGTTTTTGCAGTATTGGGATTACGATCCAACCAATCGGCTAATTTATCATTAACAAGAGTTTCAACGATCCCTTTGACTTCATTATTTCCCAGTTTTGTTTTGGTTTGACCTTCAAATTGTGGCTCTTGAACTTTAACACTGATTACAGCCGCTAAACCTTCGCGAATATCATCGCCCTCAAGATTCTCTTTGAGATTCTTAAGCATGTTTTTAGTTTGAGCATAGTTATTGGTTGTTCGAGTGAGAGCTCCACGAAAACCAATCAGATGAGTACCACCTTCATGGGTGTTAATATTATTACAGTAGGAATAGATTTGTTCAGAGTAAGAATCATTCCACTGCATAGCTATATCAATTTCAACGCCGTCTTTTGTGCCGTTAAAATAAATAACATCATCATGGAGCTTCTTTTTATTGTGGTTAATATAACCAATAAATTCTTTAAGACCTTCGGCATATTGGAAGTTAACAACTTTTTCCACATCCGGTCGCTCATCATTGAGTTCAAAATGAAGACCCGCATTAAGAAAAGCCATCTCTCGGAATCGATTACTCAATGTTTCAAAGTTGTAACTGAGACCTTCGCCTTTAAAAATTTCACGATCGGCTCGAAAAGTAACTTTTGTTCCACGTTTATCTGTGGTTCCAAGCTCGATCAATTCTGTTGTGGGTTTTCCTTTTTCATAAGTCTGTTGCCAGATTTTTCCATCGCGATGAACTTCGACCTGACAGAAAATAGATAGGGCATTAACAACCGAGGCGCCCACACCATGAAGACCGCCTGAAACTTTGTAAGTGTCTTTGTCAAATTTTCCACCCGCATGCAGAACGGTGTACACGACTTCAAGTGCCGATTTACCACTTTTGTGATTGGAAACAGGTATACCACGGCCATTATCTTCAACGGTGATACTTTCATCAGCATGTATATTGATTTTTATTTTTGTACAGTGACCGGCAAGGGCTTCATCAACAGCATTATCCACAATTTCATAAACCAGATGGTGATAGCCACGAATTCCGGTATCACCAATATACATTCCCGGTCTTTTGCGAACGGCTTCTAAACCTTCGAGAACTTGAATTGAATCGGCATCGTAATTTTTTTGATTTTCCATAGGATTATCCACAACTGTACCCTGACTTTCAGACATTCAGGCCTCCCGCAACTCTTTCTCCACTTTCGATAAAGCAACCCTCTTTCACTTCAAACACTGTTTTTTCAGCAATCTGAGGGATCACTGTTGCGTCTGTCGTCGTTAAAAAAATTTGTGCCTCGGTTGAAAGTAGGTAATTTACAAACCTCAACTGTTTCTCCCTGTCTAACTCTGAAAGGACATCGTCCAAGAGCAAAATGGGATATTCATTGTGAGCTCCATAATGTAGCTTTGTATGGGCCATTTTGAAAGCTAATATTATAGCTCGTTGCTGTCCTTGTGAACAAAAAAAGCGGGCATCATGATCGTTAAAATTGAAATGGATTTCGTGTTTATGGGGGCCCACCAAACAGGCTCCAGAAGCCACTTCTCGGTCATTGAGTTCAATCCATCTTTTATACATAGCATTAAGAATTTCGGATTCATTTTCTTTCTCAAAAAATTGACCAGAAATTTCGTATTTTAAAGAGATATTTCCGTAGTGTTCATCCATAATATTCAAAAATTCTTGTAATAAAATCGGTTCAATCACTCGAAAGGCTTTGAGTCGACAGGAGGTTATTTTTGCTCCTATTTGAAGCATTTGTTCCGTAAGAAGTTTATTCAGTTGAAAACCCTGTTGATCGTCAATATTTCTCTCTCTCAGGCTCTTTAAGACGGTATTTTTTTGTTTGATCAGTCGACGAAATTGAGAATCCCAGAGAGCAAATTGTGGAAAAAGTGTTGTACAAAGCGAATCGACTAAGTCCCTTCTTTTTTGCGGAGCCTCTTTCACGATCAATAAACTTTCTGGAGAAAATAAAATACTGTGAAATTTCTTTTTTAAAGTCAGGGAAGATGTTTTTTTATGATTCAATATTAAGTTTTTTTTGGTTTCTCCAACGCCGATAGAAAGATGATGGGTGAGCTGATGATCAACTATTTCGGCTTCTAAAAAAAAACCTTTGGTATTTTTTTGAATCAAATCGGTGATCTGATGGGTTCGAAAGGATCGAGCCTGGGTAATAAAAGAAATCGCTTCAATAAGATTTGTTTTCCCCTGGCCATTCTGTCCTCTGAGAACATTCAGGCCATCATTGAGGGAAATGCTCTGTTGATCAATATTTCTAAAGTTCTTCAGAGCTAGTTTTTTTAATTTCATATGCGCATAGGCATAACAACACAGGTGTAATCCGAATCATTGGATGGACGAATAAGACCTGGTGACAGCTGAGTATCCAATTCAAGACAAAGTTTATCATCGCTAAAACTATTAAGAATATCTAAAATATACTTGGCATTAAAACCAATTTTAAGATCTTCGCCTGTATAATCCACTTCAATCTCTTCTTTGGCATCGCCGAGTTCAGGATTATTCGAACTGATTTCCATTTTTCCTTTGGCCAAAGCGATCGTGACTCCCTTGGATTTTTGATTGGAAAGAAGTGAAACGCGACGAATAGAACTTAAAAGTGATTCGCGATTGATTGAAGCGGTTTTTTTAAGATTGTGTGGAATAAGTTGTTGATAATTCGGATACTTTCCTTCGATCAAACGAACCATCAGCACTGTGCTTCCCGATTTAACAATCAGTTGAGAACCTTCGACCGCCATTTGAATCGTCCCATTGCTAAAATCAATAATTTTTTTAACTTCGGCAAGACCTTTACGAGGAATAATCACACCCGAATTAATAATGTTGGCTGTTTCATCATTGGTAAATCGATCAACCAGACTGAGACGGTGACCATCGGTTGCCACCATTCTAAATTGGGTACGACCTTCAACCGTTTTCTTTTCAAAATACACACCGTTAAGGTGATAACGTGTTTCATCGTTTGAAACGCTGTAAATGGTACGATCAATCATTTCAAGAAGAACTTCCGGATTCACTTCAATAAAATCATTGGTTTTGAAAGTGGGGAAGACGGGATATTCATCGGGACTAATTCCGACGATATTAAAAACCGATTTGTTTTGTTTGATTTGCAGTCGATTATTTTTTTTTGTTTATAGGACAATATAGCCCTCGCCAAAATAACGAACAAATTAAAAAAGATTTTTTGCATTCACTGCAATTTGACCTTCGACTTCCGTTTTTACCGGAACTTGGTCTGTCAAACTCACTTCAAGGTCAGTTGCAAAAACTTGTAAATTATTTTTATCCGCCTTGAGGAGCACATTGATCAAAATTGGCATTGTGTTTCTTTTTTCAACAATGTTTTGCGTTTTACTCAGTAAGGCAATGAGATCTTTTTTATCGACCTTTAATTTCATAAACTCCCCTATCCATTCCGATTCCTACGAATCCAATTTTTAAAAATACTTTTTTCTGACTGAGCCTGAATCTAAAACTCTTTTCCTGAGAGTTTGTCAGTGACCTTGCAAAGGTTTGACGCTTCATTATCAACTCCAAGAATATGGCATATCTCGCTCCGCATTGTCTCTGACAAAATGGAATGATTATTTGGGTCCTTTAAATAACTACTTCTTTAAATATTTATACTAGTAGCAGTAGTAGGCTATGTCCAAAACAGCAAACACTCACTAAACCCCTAATACTTCATAGAAATTTCAGTGGAAAAACTCGGTCGGAAATCAGGGTCTAACTCGCTTGAAAATGGGGATAACAATTATCCCAATTTCATTAACAGTGTTATCCACAGCTTTTCCCACAAGCGCTATTCACACCCCTGTGATATTGTGGATTCTACTCTGTAAGTCTTCAAAATCTTTCTTTAAATCTGAGTTTTTATTCAGTTCTTTATCAATCTTCCGCAGTGCATTTAAAACTGTGGTGTGATCACGTCCACCGAAGGATCGACCGATTTCAACCAGTGATTTATCAAGATGATTTTTGATTAAATACATTCCTAATTGTCGTGCAATCAGTAAGGGACGACTGCGATTTTTTGATTTGAGATCGATCACGCGAACCTTGAAATGATCAGCCGTTAACTTTTGAATATCTTCAATCGTCATGGTTGTTGTTTCATCATGAACAGCCAAAACTTTTTTTGTGAGATCAAGATTGATCTGTAAACCTTGAAGTTCTGAAAACATTTTGACCTTATTTAAATTCCCCTCAAGCTCACGAATGGACCGTTTAGAAATTTTTGCGATATAAGTGGCCACCTCATCCGAAATGGGGATGCGTTTTTTTTCAGCTTTATATCTTAGGATGGCTAAACGGGTTTCAAATTCAGGCATTTGAATATCGGCAATAAGCCCCCATTCTAGGCGCGTTCGAATACGATCTTCGAGTCCCTTAATATCTTTGGGCATGCGATCACTGGCAACCACAACTTGTCGACCCTTTTCAAAAAAGTCATTAAGTGTATGAAAAAACTCTTCTTGAACCGCTTCACCACGCCCAAGCACTTGAATATCATCCATCAGCAAAAGATCACATTTTTCTCGGTACCGTACCCGAAACTTATCCATTTCACCCCGTCGAATGCTAGAAATACATTCGTTGAGAAAGCGTTCGGCCGACACATATGAAATTTTAAGATGAGGTAAATTTTCGCGAATATGGTTTCCAACCGCATGAAGAAGATGGGTTTTACCCATACCTGTGGGTCCACAGATAAAAAGAGGGTTATAGCCCTCAGAACCGGGTCTTTGTGCGATTCGGTAGGAGGTCGCGTGGGCAAATTCATTATTACGACCCACTACAAAAGTTGAAAAAGAGTATTCGGAATTTAAAAATTCGCCTCGATTGACCGGAACAGGCTTCTTAAGAAGACCGGGATCCTCGCTCGGAAAGTTCTGAGCATCCATTTCTTGATAGCCCATAACCTGATGAAGGGCTGCAGGACTTTCAGGATCCACTTGGGGAGTTTTTCCTGTGACAATCAATTCGACTTCAAAAGGATTTTGAATGAGACAGGATATTTCTGAACAAATTCTGTCGAATAAGTTCTCTGATATCCAATACTTATGGAGTTCGGTCGGAACACCCAGCTTAAATCTTTGGGCATTTCCCGAGGTTTTCTCTATATCTATAAGGTCTGTGGGCTCGAACCAGGTTTGTAAAAGTTTGTTACTTGAATTCTTAGCCGTGAGGTTACTTTTAACCAGTCCCCAAAATTGATCTTTCTTGTCTTGCACGACGCTTCCCCAAAATACTGAAAAAAGTTCAGATTTCCACACTACATAACAAGCCATGCATAGAGATTCAACAGCTTGACGTAATTAACGCTTTATGGTTTAAACCCAGATTCAGTAAACTTCAAGAGAGACGTACATTTAGGTCGTATCGAGGTAAAGTATGAAACGAACTTATCAGCCCAAAAGAAAAAGAAGAAAAACCACCCATGGTTTTCGTGCCCGTATGGCCACTCGCGGTGGTCAAGAGGTCCTTTCCCGCCGCAGAGCAAAGGGTCGTAAAAGACTCGCCGTAACTATTAGCGGAAAGTAATTTGCCCTCACTCAAAAAGAAATCCGATTTTGAATCTCTTCGAGAGAAGGGTTCATTTCATCATGTCACCAATTGGTTAGCGATTAGTTATCTAAAGAATGATGTGGATCATCTGAGATGGGCATGGACAATTTCAAGAAAAGTTGGAAATTCGGTGATCAGAAACCGATTAAAACGGTGGGGACGAGAGTTTGTACGTGAATTTAATGAAAATAGTTTGGATATCAATTTTATCTTTAAAATTAAAGACAAAGAATTTTACACCCAACTCACTCGAGAAGACTTTAATAAGGCCTTCCAAAAATCTTTTAAGCAGATCCTTGTCACCTCTCGCTGATTTCTTTTTTTTAGTTTATAAAGTTTTTTTCAGACCGGTCTTCGGTCATTCCTGTCACTTTTATCCCAGTTGCTCAAAATACTGTTTGCATGCTTTTAAAAGCCACAACATTTTTTATGCGGTTTTTTTAACAAGCTATCGACTCTTGCGATGTCATCCTTTCGCATCGGGCGGATTTGATCCAGTTCCAGAAAGGACGGAGGTTTAAACGTGGAAGAGAATAATAATTTTATGGATAAAAATACATTTCTTGCCATCGCATTATCCATTCTCTTTTTTGTGGGCTGGCAATATTATGTGCAAAAAAAATATCCCCAGGCCAATAAACAAGCCCAGGCTCAGAAAGCCAAAGAGGCCTCTTCCCAAGTCCCTCAGGCGGCCTTAGCGAGCGAGAGTTCTGTATTGAATCCCGAACAAGCGGTTTCGAGTCTTCCCCAACGAGATGAAGTCAAACTCAGATATGAAAATAGCGAATTGAATATTGAGATTACGTCTCGAGGAATGGGTTTTTCACAAATTGAGCTTAAACAATTTACCAATCGAGCCAATGAAAAGATTCAATTTTTAATGTCGGATCAAAAAGCCAACTTTGCCACTTTTTACAAAGATAAAGTTGTTGATTTTGATCTTAAAAGAGAAAGTGAACATGTTTTCTTGGGTACGGCCCTTATTGAAAACACCACTCTTGAAAAAAGAATGGAATTTAAACCACAGCTCTACACCGTTGATATCACCCTTCGAGTTGTCGGAGAAAAAAATGGGAATTTAGGCCCACTGACAACAGTTTTATCGGATCAAGTTCTTAAAGTTAAATCATCCTTTTTTATGCCCTCATTTGAAGGCACTGAATTTTTTGTGATAGATAATGGCTCAGAAGAGCGTGTGCGTATTGATACCGAAGCCAAGTTTTCCCAAAATTTTACGGCTGCAACTTTGACTTCTATTGGGAGCCAGTATTTTGCAGTCGCCCTTGTGGAACAATCTGAGTTAATTCCGTCCGCAGATGTTAAGTTCGATCCCAGTTCATCTTTTGCTGTGGCTCAGGTGACCCATCCTCAGCAAAGCTTACAGTCCCATGGAATTAAAATAACTGGATTTATGGGGCCTAAAAAATATGATCTTTTAAGAAATCTTGATCCTCAATTCGTTCAAATGATCAATTACGGAATGTTTAGTGTCCTCAGTAAGCCACTGCTCAGCCTTTTGCAGTGGCTCTACTCTATTCTGAACAATTGGGGGCTAGCGATTATTGCGCTAACCATTTTTGTGAGATTGCTTCTATTGCCGATTAATATTTCATCGATGAAGTCGATGAAGAAGATGCAAAAAATCCAACCTCAGCTTAAAGCCATTAAAGAAAAGTATAAAGACGATCCCATGCGCGTGAACCAAGAAACTATGGCCCTCATGAAGCGTGAAAAAGCCAATCCAATTGGGGGCTGTTTGCCCATGCTTCTACAGCTTCCCGTTTTCTTTGCTCTTTATTCGGTATTGGGTCAGAGTGTTGAGCTTTACAAATCACCCTTTATTTTTTGGATAACGGATCTGAGTTATCCTGATCCATTTTTTGTTTTACCGATTGCCGTCGGTGGACTTTATTTTATTCAAATGAACATCACGCCCCAGCCGATGGACCCGGCTCAGGCTAAAGTGATGAAATTTATTCCCATAATTTTTAGTTTTTTTATGATAACTGTTCCCAGTGGTTTAACGCTCTACTTTTTCGTAAACACTGTATTTGGAATAGGCCAACAACTATTATTTCAGCGCGAGAAAAAGAAAGCGACCGCCTAGGAGGAGGAAAATGGGTTTATTTACAAAGTTTTTTGGAGGAAAAGGGGCGTCTAAGGAAACAAAGACACTGGTTAATGATTTGATCATCGGCATAAATGAAAAGGCCGGCTTCGACATTTCTTACGATATCAAAACCAGCACTGAGAATGACAAAGAAATTATGAAGATTGAGTTTTTTGGAGAAGACGAAAAACTTTTTCTCAGTAAAGAAGGGGCCATGCTCGATGCCTTTCAGCTTTTTCTAAAAAGAGCCCTTCAGCATTATCTTCCAGAAGACAACACCCATATTATGGTTGATTGTAATGGTTTTCGTGAAACGGCCAACCAGTCACTGATTGAACTTGCTGAAAAACTCAAAAACCGAGCTCTTGATCAAGGTAAATCGGTTTATCTTCGCGCTTTGCCGCCGAAAGATCGTAAAATTATTCACCAATTTTTAGCCGGTGATGAAAGAGTTAAAAGTCGCTCGGTGGGTGATGGTCTGTATAAAAAGATCAAAATTTATCCCGCCAATAAAAAGGATAGTGATCAAACCACTCAACCTTAATGGTTCGCTATATTGATCTTGTTTCTGACACAATTTGTTCCCCCGTCACGGCTCAAGGCCATGCAGGGGTGGCTGTTGTCAGAATCTCGGGCGACAAAGCTCTTGAGGTCTCTCAAAAATTCATTCACTTGAAAAAATGGAAGTCACACCAATCACGTCTCGCTTCTATATTAAATTCAAAGGGCGAGATGATCGATCAAGCTCTTGTTACTTATTTCGAAAAAGACAAATCTTTTACCGGCGATGAAACGGTTGAGATTGCCTGTCATGGAAATCCGCTCATTGTAAATCAAGTTGTTGAACTTTATTTAAAGAATAACTGTCGATTGGCAGAAAGAGGCGAATTTTCATTTCGAGCTTTTTTTAATGGCAAGATCGATCTTGTTCAGGCCGAATCGATTCAGAGTCTTGTTATGTCAAAAAATCAATGGGGTTCAAAAACATTTCTGCAACAGTTGCAGGGTGGTCTCTCTTCTCAGATTGATGAAATCAATGATGGGCTCATTCTAGCCTTGAGCCATCTTGAAGCGAGTATTGATTTTTCAGAAGAAGATATAGAACCCAAGGAGAGAGAGCATCTCCAATCGATCTTAATCCACTTAAAGCAAACTTGTGATGAACTTATAAAAACTTATGACCTTGGTAAAACCATTCATCAGGCGCAAAAAATTGTTATTCTTGGTCAAACAAATGTCGGTAAATCCAGTCTTTTTAATGCTATTCTCAAACAAGACCGCTCTATTGTTACCGACATTGAAGGAACCACCCGAGACTTAGTTTCTGCTCGAAAATTTATTGAAAATCTGGAATTTGAATTTGTGGACTCAGCCGGGCTTCGTGAGAGCTCGGATCTTGTCGAATCCTTGGGGATTCAAAAAAGTTATGAGCAAGCCAAAGAAGCCGATCTTATTCTTTATGTTTTTGATTCCGTTCGAAGGCTTGATGACAACATTGAGTTTCTTCCGCTTGATAAAACATTTTTTGTTTTTAATAAAGAAGATCTGCGGGATAAAAAACAATCTCGAGAGAGCCTAATTCAAAAACTCCAAGAAAAAAAACCGGACATAAAGCTCACTCAAGTTTTTTTTGTTTCATCTCTTCACAAAGACGGGATTGGTTTACTTCTTGAAGAGATTAATAAACATTTTAGTTTAAAGAACAGCTTTGATGAAACTTTTGTTGTGACTCAAGCGAGACACTTTGCTCACCTAAAGAAAGCTTCCAAACATTTAGAAGTCTCTATGGAACTCTTGTCCCAGCTCGAGAGTCCTGACCTTATTTCACAAGAGCTTTCATTGGCTCTGAGTGAAATTTTGCAGATCATGGGTAAAGAATACAATGACGAAGTTTTAGATAAAATATTTCAAGAATTTTGCTTAGGTAAATGATGATGAAAGAAACCTTTGATGCAATTATTGTAGGAGCGGGTCATGCAGGCATTGAAGCCGCCTATGCCTGCGTTCGCAGAGGACTTAAAACACTTCTCGTCAGTTCTGATCTTTCTAAAGCTGGCTTTATGAGCTGTAATCCCTCAATCGGTGGCCTTGGAAAAGGTCATATGGTGAAAGAAATTGATGCTCTTGGTGGGATTATGGGTGTGGTTGCCGACCGATCCACCATACAGTTTAAAAGACTCAATTCCAAAAAGGGACCTGCGGTTCGTGGCACTCGTGTTCAATGTGATAAGGATATTTATTCCTCAGAAATGTATTCTTTTTTGCGCTCGCTCCCTCTTTTAACCTTGATCGAAAGCGATGTTTTATCTCTCATTATTGAAGGAAACGTTGTTTGCGGAGTGACTCTTAAAGATCAAACAGCTCTTCGATCAAAAACGGTTATTATTACAACGGGCACATTTATGAATGGAGTTATGCATATTGGCTCCAAAAAAATATCAGGCGGTCGAGTTGGCGAAAACGCAACCGTTGGTATTTCTGATCAACTTCTCAATTCGGGCTTTGAAGTTTTAAGGCTTAAAACCGGCACTCCGCCTCGCCTTAAAAAAGACAGCATAGATTGGGAAAAAACAATACCTCAATGGGGCGATACTGTTTACAAACCTTTTAGTTTTAAAAGCCCTTTGCAATTGGCTTTACCCCAACAGCCTTGCTTTCTCACTTATACCAATGAAAAAACACACGAAATCATTCGCAATAATATTCATCTCTCGCCCATGTTTTCGGGTCAGATCACTGGGCTCGGACCACGTTATTGTCCAAGCATAGAAGATAAAATCCATCGTTTTGCCGATAAACTCAATCATCAGACTTTTTTAGAGCCCGAGGGTCTCAGTAACGACTCAATCTATTTACAGGGGATTTCAACCAGCCTGCCTGAAGAAGTTCAGATTGAATTTTTAAAAACCATTCCTGGCTTAGAGAAGGTTGAGCTGCATCGCTTTGGATATGCGGTGGAGTATGACTTTATTGTTCCCACAGAACTCAAGGCAACACTTGAAACCAAAAAGCTTAAAAATTTATTTCTCGCAGGTCAGATTAACGGAACCAGTGGGTACGAAGAGGCTGCGGCCCAAGGATTGGTCGCCGGAGTCAATGCAGCTTCTCGCGTCCTTGATTCTGATGAATTTATACTTTCGCGCGATGAAGCCTATATTGGAGTTCTTGTTGATGACTTGATCACAAAGGGTACAAGAGAACCTTATAGGATGTTTACGTCAAGAGCTGAGCATCGTTTGGTTTTACGAGAAGATAATAATTTAGAGCGTTTACATAAAAAGGCAGTGGCCTTTGGATTAGTTGACGAGGACC
>JBGSSY010000130.1:0-13549 GCA_041736775.1 Bdellovibrionales bacterium
AAAAAAAATATTTTTAAAGTCACCTTCAATCAAGCCTTTGAAACTGTTTTAAGGGAATGTTCAAATGTTCATCAAAAAAGACAGGCTGGGACCTGGATTTCAGAAGAAATGATTCATGCTTATGGTGAATTGTTTAAAAAGGGATATGCCCAAAGTGTCGAGGTCTGGTTTGAAGATCAGCTAGTTGGTGGTCTTTACGGAGTTTTGATCCACGGAGTTTTTAGTGGTGAAAGCATGTTTTATAAAAAAACGGAAGCTTCGAAAGTGGCATTGGTCGCTTTGATCGATCAGCTCTCAAAAAAGAACTTCAAATGGATTGATATTCAAATGGTGACACCTGTTCTCAAACAATTTGGTGGCGAATACATTTCACGCAAAGAATACCTCAAGCTGCTTAAGCAGACCCAGGTTAAAGATTAATAATAGAATGCCTAAAGCTGGTCAGTCAGACCCATGAAAAAGTGTATTAAGAGATCAAGAATATCAAGCTTCTCAAAAAAACATGAACTGAAGTTCTGTAAAGCAAGCCTCAATATGAAGTCAATCAAACCCCTGAAATTTTTAAAGTTGCTTTAGTTTATGGACAACTGAATTGATCTGGTTTTAAATGGAAGAAATTAAATGCTTAAGGAGACTAAAAAATGTCACTCAGAATGGATCGCAATTTTGTTTTTATAGCTTTATTTTTTGTCCTTGGTTTACAAAGTTGCAATTGGCTCAATTCTCCCAAGATACCAGAGCCTTCAGTCGCGCCAGTAACAGCAGATTATTGGTTGCCCTCAACGGCCTTAGAAGAGCTTGGCTATCATCTTTATTTTGAAAAGAATTTTTCGGCGGATAATTCAATTTCCTGTAATACGTGCCACAATGTTTTAAACCGAGGCAACGGAGCTCAAGATACCTCCGTATCGACAGGGATCAATGGACTAAAAGGAGGTCGAAACTCTCCGACCGTGTGGAATGCAAAATTTTTATCGGTTCAATTCTGGGATGGCCGTGCAAAAGATTTAGCTGAACAAGCCAAGGGGCCCATAGTAAACCCAGTTGAAATGGGGATGAAAAGCCATGATCTTGTTTTTGAAAAAATTAAAGCTATGCCAAAATATAAAAATCTCTATGAAAAAGCATTCCCAGGACAAGATCAGCCCATAAACCTTGATAATTCTGTAAAGGCGATTGCCACTTTTGAATCCGCTCTAACCACTCTCAATAGCCCATTTGATAAAGGAGAATTATCAGACTCCGCTCAGCAAGGACACCATTTGTTTCAATCCATGGGTTGCATCACTTGCCATTCGGGTCCTCATTTTTCTGGCCCAGAACTTCCTGTAGGCACTGGTTTTTATATGAAATTTCCGACTTTTGTTCATAAGGACTTAGAAGATAAGTATGCCTTTTCAAAAGATCTAGGCCGATATGATGTCACTCGACAAGAGACTGATCGAAACATGTGGCGAGTGCCCACATTGCGTAATGTCGCCATTACAGCACCTTATTTTCACAATGGCTCAGTCCCCGATTTAAAAACGGCAGTTAAAGTCATGGCTAAAACTCAGTTGAATAAAGATCTCGACGAAAAAGAAGTTAATCTATTAGTGTCATTTTTAGAGTCCTTAACGGGTGAAAGACCACTGATCAAAGATCCGAGTCTAAAGGACTGATTCACGTGGTGATTCAACAGGACAAAGTCGTAACTGTGACCTATCAACTTTTTTCTCTGGGAGAAAACGGGGAATCCCTCTTGATCGATGAAATGACGGTGGATAATCCTTTAGAATTTATTTACGGTCATGGCTTTCTACTTCCATTAGTTGAAGAAAAACTCAAAGGGCAGTCAAGAGGCTTCCAATTTTCGCTCGATCTTCATCCTCGAGATGCTTTTGGACTTCATAAGCCTGATTTACAAACGTGGATGGCCAAAGAAAAGTTTCCACGAAATATTGAACTTAAATTGGGAATGAAGTTTCAAACCCAGGGTCCAGATGGCGAGCTCATTTCAGTGATAGTTAAAGAAATTAAATCAGGTCAAGTTTTGATCGATGGTAATCACCCTTTAGCCGGTCTTCATCTTCGTTTTGAAATGAAGGTCTTGCGAGTTCGAGAAGCTGAAGAAAAAGAACTGAGCGAAATGAAAGTCAATCCAAGTCAACTTCATTGATCTGAATACATTGAGTATTTATACTTAACATTTTTTTGCTCTCGTTTTTTTTCCAACTCTTTGCGAGCCATTTTTTTTCGACAATCTCTTGCATTTCACCATTTGAAATTTCCAAAAACTCAAGTTCTGGAATATTGCCAGTAAATACTCACTGAACTATGGTGTGAATCGGGATTACTGTTTAGTGAGATTTTTTTGTGATTTGTTTTGAGCTCTTTTTTTGAAAGAGCGAGCTAGATAATTGAGCGGCGACAAAAGCCAGTATTTAATTTTGAAATAAAATTGCTCACGTTGATACTGTTTTTGCTTATTTCTGAATTGTTGAGTCAGCCCCGCAGCAAGCATTTGTCTTTGTTTGGGGTGAAGGTCTTTAAACTCAACAGCTATCAATTTAAAACTTTGGGGCTCGTGATGTTTATTGTAGGTGCGATGGATTTGAACTCTCACTACCTTTGCGAAACAAGCCATTGAATCAGTATTGGGTGCAGTAAACTCAACTTTAATCATCTCATCTTTTTGAGGTGCAGTGAGATAGGGTGCTAAAAAAGCCATACCCGATTCAGAGAGATCAATGATTCTGGTGTGCATAGTTTTAGATCCGGTCGGTTTCTGGGCAAAACGAACCACTTGGTGGTCACCGATTTCAATGATGTATCTTGGCGCTCTTGGGTAGAGGTCTTCGATTTTTCTTTCAGCAGTCATAACTACGTATCGGCTAGATTTTAAAAATCTTTGACCTGTATTCTCAGCAAAAAATCTCTACATAAACCCTCTCTTGGATGAGTCAAATGGGTACTCATTCACCTCAGAAGGATTTTGTCTCGACTTTCGAAGGGAGTTTAGTTAAAAACGGGGAATGAAAGATTGGCTTCAAAATCCTCCAGGTCCTTTTGCTCTTTTTAAAGATTGGTTTGATGCGGCTCAAAAAGTGAATCATTTTGAGCCAACCTCAATGACTTTAGCCACAGTAGACAAAGAAGGTATGCCCTCAGCAAGAGTGGTTTTACTTAAAATTCTCGACGACAAGGGTTTTTGTTTTTTCACCAATTACGAGAGTCGCAAAGGTCAAGAACTGAGTGCTGTTCAAAAAGCAGCACTGGTTTTTCATTGGGAAAAACCCCTTCATCGTCAAATTCGTGTGCGTGGAGTTATAGAGAAACTTTCCTATGAAGAGTCGGATCAGTATTTTCAATCCCGCCCTCGTGGGAGTCAAATTGGTGCATGGGCCTCTCCCCAAAGTCAGCCCATTAAAGATCGTGAAGTGCTCTTAAATAAAACGAAAGAGATAGAAGAGCGATTTAAAAATCAAAAAATTCCTTGCCCGCCTCATTGGGGAGGTTTTCGTTTACTTCCTCTCCAAATTGAGTTTTGGCAAGCTGAAGAGTTTAGGTTACATAATCGTTTAGCCTATCACCGTGATAATATGGAAAACGATTGGGCTTTTGAAATTCTTGCGCCTTAGTTTTTAGCTTTTATTTTGAAAGTCTACAGACTGATCATTGTTTATCTTCTTTTACAAATGACACATTCTCTTGTTAATTCAGTGGAATAACTCGTGGGCTGTTGATAATTTATACAGTCGATAATTGGTCGTTTTTGAATTTTTTTCTAAGCGGTTAATGCTTTTAGAGAATACAGAAATTTCTCATGTACAATAGCCATTGTGATTCAACTGACTTTCATTTTAATGACAACATTACTTTGGGGCTTTTCTCCTAAAAGTTTCGAAATTAATACAAATAATCTTTTTCATGCTCAGCTTAATAAAGAACAGCAAACTCTCGCAAAAACATCTCAACGCTGTCACATTAAGCAGAATTTAAGAGAGCATTCTGCCCTTGTCCAAAAAAATATTATTCCTCGTATTGAACAAGAGTTAAAACAGTTGTTATCCCTTCAGCAAACTAAAGATGGCAAAATTTTTTATGTGGCAGAGAGTATTGATTACGGAGATCTTTTTCATGCCCATGTAAGAGACCCACTTTATAATATCCCTTACAGCGAAGAATTAGGCCTAAATCATCAGTTTAAAGATTCAAGAGAGTATCACATTCAGTACCATTCTTTTGAGTACAGAGATTTTACCCATCTTAAATGGATTAATGAACTAAAACTTATTCATAATTCTGATCTCAATGTTTGGCTAAATGAACTAGAAACTTACATCAGGGAAGCCAATTCCCAAACTTCGGGTGAATATTCCAATTCTAATAATGCAGCTCAATCTCGACTGAAAGCTCTTTCTCCAGAACAAAAGATTTTATACTCTTTACTGTGGCATCAAAAACTAGGTTCCCAAAGCCCAGGTCAGAATCGTCTTTCCCAAAGATTATCCTCATTGGATCCTTTGAATAACAAAACTCAATTGGATATGTTCAGTTATCGCAGTGTTGTTTCTACCGATGATGAATTTATGATTATAAAACCACTCAATCTTCCTGATTTTGAACAAAATGCTACGATTTATTTTGAAGAACGAATTGACAGTCCTGAGGTCGATCAAATTATTAAAAAAGCACAGAAAAATGGACTCGATCACTTAATCAATGTTTCATCGCGATATTATTCAGATCTCTCCTTTGGCCCGATTAAAAACAAAGCCCTTCATCAAAAGTTTTCACAGGAGATTTTTTTAGCATCCCAAAAGACGACCGAGAAAAATAAACTCTATATGTTTGGCCACGCTTTTAAAGATGATTCTGATCAAAATCAACATCTCCTCATCACTTGGAGCGATAAGTACCTCTTCTCTGTTCGATATTTTATTCCTTGCGAAGATACTGATCTTGAGGTTTGGAAAAAAATAACTTCTCCTGGCTTTTAAGTCCTATTTCCTGCCTTGAAAATATCAATTCAGTTTGTAAGAGCCCTTGAAGCCCTATTTTCTCCATCCCCTTATTTACGTTCGTTGATTTTTTAAGATTCTGTAACAAGATGTTTCATTTCACTTTAGACTCAATGAGTAGGAGTCTATTTGCTCTGAGCTCTTGGGGGGAGTATCATCACTACTTAATCAATGATTCACTCAACAAAGGAGTCACAGTATGAAAGCAATAATGAACATGATCGTTGTTTTGGTTGGACTGAGTTTAGTTTCTTGTCAACACGGTTACAAAGACCACAAAAATCACGAGGGCCACAAAGGTCACCATTCCCATGAAGGTCATGAAGGACATGGCAAACACAAGATGTGGGAGATGATGGATACCAATAAAGATGGTGCTATCAGTAAAGAAGAATTTGATAAAGCTCACTCAGAAAAGTTCAAAAAAATGGACGCCAACTCTGATGGAAAAGTAACCATGGAAGAGAAAAAAGCTTTTAAGAAATCAATGATGGGTGAAAAGAAGGCTTGTTGTAGTTGAATTATCCTGGAGGCCATTCAAGAGAGCGGCCTGCTAAAAAATGCATATGAAGGTGGTACACAGTTTGGCCACCTTTTTTATTGGTGTTTATCACCAGACGGTATCCGTCATCACCCACCCCCAGTTTTTTTCCGAGCTGATGGGCTGTGACCAGAAGATGACCAAGAAGTTCTTTATCCTCTTTGGGATCAATATCATTCATTGAACGGATTTCTTTTTTAGGAATAATCAGGATATGGGTCGGGGCTTGGGGTTGAACATCATAAAAAGCCAAGCAATATTCGTCTTCGTGAACAATTTTTGCGGGAATTTCTTTATCAATGATTTTCTTAAAAATTGTCATCGTGTGATCCTCTGTTACAATGGTCAATATGAAAGATTTTTATAAAAAATATCATGAGTATTGGCCAGCTTTATTTTTTGTAGTGGGTTTTGCGTTTGATCTGATCACGACCGATCGTATTGATCAAAGTTTTTCTCTGATTCAACAGTTTGTCTATTTGATTCTTTTGATGTTTCTCTTTTTTTATGAAGTGATTCCCGTTTCAATTTTTAAAAGAGAAAAGGGTTTTTTAACAAGGATTTGGCAATATCATGTCGAACTCCTTCATTTTCTTTTTGGAAGTCTACTGAGTCTATACACCATATTTTATTTTAAAAGCGCCTCATTCGTAACCTCATTTTTGTTTCTTCTATTTTTAACTTCTCTTTTGGTGATCAATGAACTCCCTCGTTTTCAGAAACAAGGAGTGAGTGTTAGAGCTGCACTTTTAGCTCTTTGTTTATCTTCTTATTTTATTTATCTGGTCCCCGTGATGACCGGTCAAATTGGTGTTTTTTCTTTTATCATTGCTATGGTTTTATCGGTGGCTCTCTTTTTGTGGATCTGCGTCCGTCTCATCAAACGTGGTGTTGATAGGAAGTGGCTGCAAAAGCGAATTTTGGCTCCAGCATTGATTGTACAGTTTGTCTTTGTGGGCCTTTACTTTTTCAAAGTTCTACCGCCCGTACCCATTTCTCTAAAATACATGGGAATTTATCATCATATTGAAAAACATGAGGGTCAGTTTCTTCTCAATTACGAAAGACATTGGTTGCGATTTTGGCAATCGGGAGCCCAGACTTTTACCAAAAGAGAAGGGGATAAAGTCTACTGCTTTGTGAGTGTTTTTTCGCCCACTCAGTTTAAAGAAAATTTGAGACTTCAGTGGTATCAAAGATCTCAAAAGGGTTGGCTTAAAGTCGATAGTGTCTCACTCCCTATTGTTGGTGGGCGTGATCAAGGTTATCGGGGCTTTGTTTACAAAGCCAATTTTGATCTTGGTCAGTGGCAAGTGAGAGTCACAACCTCTGATGGGAGAGAGGTTGGTCGTATCAGTTTTAATGTTGTTTTGCCGAGTCCGAACTCTCAACGGAAATGGCGACAAGATATTTTCTAATTTGAGAGCGACTTAGGCTTTCATACCATTCATCGCCATAGATACCAGATACCGTTTGTTTCTGTAGCCTTGCGGCTGTACTATTCCGGTTCCTGGGAATACCAGTTATTCTTCCAGTATAACACTGCACCGGTATTCAGGGGTACTGGAATTTTTAGGGATTATTAACTCTATGTGATCGATCAGCTAAATCTTCTTCTTCCAGATTTTCTGGTTTAGGACTGGGAGCAACATACCCAAACACAACTATGGATACGTATCCTCCATCCACTTCCTTCTTTTCAGTCAGACGTTTTTTAAGGTCTTCTAGTTTTTCTCCAAGAAGTGAGGCGTGTTTTTCTGAGATGTTGCTCAGGTGAACTAAGTGAAGTTCTTTAGGTTCAATAAAGCCCAAGTCTTTGGGTCGTCCACCCTGTACCATAATTTCTGCTTTGGTTCCCACTTTGTAACAATTCAATGTACCATTCCATGCCAATGCGGAAAGCTTCCCTGATTGGATATCTTTAATTTGGGTTAGACTTTCGGCTTCGTTGGAAAAGGTCACGCCCTCCCAATCATCAAATGAGGAAAAACAGTTGGGAAGTCTTTTATAATTTTCATTGACAAAGGATTCTTGAATTTTTTCGCTTATGTTGACAGTGAGTAAGCTGAATTGCTCGCTGGACTGTGAACTGAGATAGTCACGAATGGCTTGCGTGGAGTAAATCAGGTTTTGACTTTTAACAAGTTCATTTCGGTTCATGACCTTAATGGAGGACACAAAAGATCTTCCAAGATAACTCATCTCGGTTTCTTCAAGTTCTAAACGGACTTCAGTACCAACGCGAAAACAATTTGGGTACGGAGCAAGTAATTGGGTGAGTTGATCTTTCTCAAAGAAGTTTTGAGTTTCAACCGCTAGTGTTTTACTGACCCGAAAAATAAAATCATCGGCTTTAAGATTTTCGCATTTTTGCGAACGCTCCCCAAGCTCGTTGAGTTTTTGCGCCAATAATTGTGAATTTTGGCTTTGAAAAAACAATAAGATGATCAGAGTTAGACTTGAAAATGTCATAATCCCTCCCCAGAGATTCTTAAGAGTTATTCATTTTAAGGAGGGCTGTCAAAGTGAGAAATGGTTAAGATTCTTAAATAGCAGGGGATTGTGACGCAAGACTAAACTAAAGCGAAAAGGAGCCAGGATTGGCTCCTTTTCTAGGGGATAAGGTTATTTGCTGAGATTCAAGATGAGGTTTAAAAGTCCTCCAAGTAATGGGTTACTTCCAGAAATAGCGCCTCCGATGGTGCCAATTATGGTTCGTAACGGACTGCTTGGAGTGTTGTTGACAGGGTTATTCGGTTGCGGTGATGTTGTTTGACCACCTTCAACGGGATTCACGATCGGATTAATGATCGATCCAAAGAGTTCAGAAAAAGGAGTTTTGCTCAAATACATATTGAGTGCCCCTTTTACTAAAGTTCCAAAAAGTTGCGAGAGCTCTTTTTTACCCGTGTCACCTTTGACTAAATTAAGTCCAATTTGAACCAACTGTGCAGCAGGAACTCCTTTGATATCCACTTTCTCTAATTGAGCAGTAACAAGTGAGGCGATTAAAGCTTGAAATGACTGCGGATCTGAAGCCAGTTGTTGGCTAATCTCGATACCGTTAATAATCATCGCAATCTGTTGAGAATTTTGTGAAAGTTGACCAACAAAATCAATTAATAATTCTGCTCCACCCACTTTCATCATCAAAGAATTGGGTTGAGTCTGTGAGATCTCAACATTTTCATTTCTCTGTTGCTCATTCAAATTATCTAAATCTTCATTATCCAAGTTTCCATTGGCATTCATTTGTGAAGCAAGATCACCGGCAGAGCCCCCATTGGTTTGCATTTGACCGCAACCAATCAGCATAAGAGCTGGAAGTAATAATATTATGAGAGCCTTCATTAAATCCTCCTTTAGACATTTAAGGGCTATACCTAGACTTTCGGTACGACTGGACAAAAGTTAAATCCAGACTTGATCAAGGTCGATGGTCCTGTCGACAAAATCGTCAAATCAAACTTCATCCACTCAGAAAGAGCACTCAGGTTGAGAGAGACTTGTCGAATTCTTCTACACTTCTCTGTTTGAAACAGGTGAAAGTTTAAAAGAAATTTTTAAACTTTAAAAAGTTCGTCAAAAAGCGAAGTCTTCTCCATCTTTGGTCGTGTAAATTGTTATTTAAAACATAATATTCAGACATATTGATTCTTTTTATCGACCAAGGTGTTTAACAAATGAATCAAATCAAACATTTAGACTTAAAGCGGGGCAATTTAACTTAAACAATTGAAAAGAGGACCGATAAGTAGTTATCAACATGGAGTCACTTCTCATGAGTCGGGTCGGTTTTGTTTTTATTTGTGGAATGCTCATCACCTTGATCACACAAGCGATAGAGAATCGTTCTTACCAAACTTTTGAAACCATACATAGTCTGACTTTCAATGATGTTAACATTCAAGAAGTGGGGCAGTTTTTTGGTGGAGAGATCTGGCTCGAAGATAAAATCAGTTCTAAACCCCTTGATCTTCAAAATGTGTATCAAACCAAAGCCTTCACAAAACAACTTCAAGATAATAGTGTGATTAAAAAATATCAAAAATCTTACACCACTTGGATTGAAGAAAAAATCTGTCCCCAGTCTCCTTATATTGATAAACCAGTTAAAGCGTCTATAACCAGCCGTTATGGAAATCGTATCCATCCCATTTCTGGTTATAGTCATGTTCATGCAGGAATTGATTTTCGCGGACAAACAGGAACTTCAGTTTTTGCAGCTTCTGACGGCATCGTTAAAGTGGTTGGTCGCAAAGGCGCCTACGGAAAAACAATCATAATCGATCATGGTGACAGCTTTACCACTCTCTACGGACACCTTTCTGGCTACTCAGTTAAACCCAATCAATGGGTTCATATGGGTCAGACTATTGGTTATATCGGTCAAACCGGTCGCGCCACAGGTCCCCATCTTCATTTCGAAGTTCGCTGCCACAATGCTCCCCTTAATCCTTTAAAATACGTTGGTAAAATGGGGATAGCGGCCAGCGTTCGATTCAAAAGATACAATACGGCTAATATTGCCTATCGAATGCCAACAAGTCGTATGCAGACCAAGTCGGCGGCTTATGAAGCTCCTGAAAAAAGAGACCCTAACTATTATACTCGTCTTATCAATTTGCAAAAATTGGAAGCTCTTAATAGCAAAGCCCAGACTAAGTTTTAATTCTTTCTTAGTTTTTCTTATTTCTTTGAATTCCTTATTTTAAGGGGCACAGCTCCTGCTTGGCCGACATCGACCCCTAAGGGGTCGAGCGCGTCACGCTTGTCGGAGCCCCTTAAAATAAGGAATTCAAAGAAATAAGAAAAACTAAGAATGAATTAGGAAAAAACTAAGAATGAATTAGGAAAAAACTAAGAATGAATTAGGAAAAAACTAAGAATGAATTAGGAAAAAACTAAGAATGAATTAGGAAAAAACTAAGAAAGAATTAAAAATAAAAATAAAAATAAAAATAAAAATAAAAATGAAAAGAATTAATCAGATTAAGGGTTAGATAATTAATTGGAAATAAGGGGGGGGCTTTGGTCTTAGAAATAGGTTTGAGATTGGGGTGATTATGAAAGTTGATTACTAGTCGGTAAGACAACTGATTTTAGGGAATACAGTGAACTCCGATAAAATAGGAGCCAGTTAACAGTCGGAGATTCTATGCTACAAACAATTATTAATTTGATCACTCTCGTTGCCATCATTAGTGTGATTGTAAAAATCTCATAATAATGAAAAAAGAAAAAATAATCCTGAATCTTGGTGTAAAGTTGTTTTGGCTTTAAAAGTTTATTCGGGGTAGCCGTAGTGTTGTTTGCAGGTGGTTTTTTTGCCTTCTTCAAAGCCCCATCTGCGGTAGAGGTTGTCGTTGGGATGGAACGACACTTGACCGTCGAACAGGAGAGTTTTGAAAGTTTCAAGATCGAGTAGGTCTTGTGGGTTGGGGCCAAATTCAATGGGACAGGCGTTAAAAAGTTTTTCTCTCTGATTTTCAGATGGGTTGGAATTATAAATTGTAAGAACGGGTTCTTTAATTTTATTGGGGATTGAATTGAGCTCGCCACTTTTGTGATATCGAGAAAGGTACTCGTAAAGGACATTAAACTCATTCATAATTCCGCTATCGCGTCCGGGAGTGGAGTAGGCATCATAAGGCTGAAAAGTCATACAAGCACCCTTTGTTTGATTCAAATAATTTATGGCCTTGTTGACACTTTCAATGCGCTCTTGAACAGATGAACACAGAGATTTAAATAATCGATCAATGACTCGAGCGGGCTTTTCGATGTGAGTTTGATTGGTTTCTTGAACGCGAATAAAAAAATTAAGCGTGTTGTAAGACTTAGCCCAATCGTACTGTTCAAAGCTGGCCGAGGGAATATCTTGCTGAGGAACTCCCGAGTGCTGAGGAAATTTCATTCTTCGAAATCCCCATTTATATTGGTCATTGCCAGAGTGATTAGGGACTTTATTAAACATGTACTCATTCTTTAAATACAGAGAACCAGTAAGAGCGGCATTGTCTTGGGTGGAGTAAAGTACATTAAAGGTTCCGTTGGGGTTAATACTTTTAATAATGTAGGTGTGACGGGTGTAGTTTTTGTTGCTACCAATCTTCCACATAAAAATATCACCAGGCATAAGCTGATGAATCGCGGGGGGAAAGGTATCGTTATGGGCCAAGCTTTCAGTTCCGTAGTTTGCTCTTAAAAACTCGATGAATGAAGCCATTCTGAGCTCGGAGTCTTTGATATGATCAAAACGATTTGTCAGGTGGCTGAGTTTTGATTGATCAACGGTAAAAGGAAGGCCGTTGAGCCTCGAAAAGTAAGCAATCAGAGCATAATGTGCGTCGGCGCAGTCCATTTTGAGTTGTGAATAGGGAGAACCTAGTTTTTTAAAAAAATCTCCATCTACTTTATTTTCAATCCATTGCGAATATTGGTTACGCCACTCGTCTGTCCACTCTTTTCCAGGCTCGACATTCCAAACGGCTCCTTCAACAATAGAAAAAGAAAATAAAATAACAATAGAGATAATAACTGATTTCATAAGCCCTCACCGAAGGCGCAGAAACTATCACTCCAAAAACAATAAAAGAAGTCCCCCTGTCATTTTTACCTTTCCAGCCTTTTTCAAAAACCTTTAAGTCATTAGAGGTGGCTGAGTGATCCTGTCTGAGACCGGGTAAATCGAATGAGCTCTCAATTTTGATTTTAAGGATTGGTGACTTATTTGTCTCATGGGCCTAACTTAAACTCAGATGAGACAATTTTACATTTTTGGATTTTTATGATTTCTTTGAGTTGCAATATTAGCTTTAATATTTAGATCCCCTGGATGATTCAGTAATCCAAAATCTTTTCGACGCTTTTTTTATTAATAAGTTCAAATAGTTATGCCGAAACTGACCATCGTTTTCAAAAGGCATGTGATCGAGGAAAGAAAATCACAATTGGAGCGCTAGGAGATATCCTTCTCCACAGTCCTTTGCAAAATCAAGGTTTCAAATACGGTTTTAATACTCTTTGGGGTGACGTTGAATCAAACCGGTTTGATGTTATTTTTGGGTCTCACTCGAAGCGGTGGCCGAACTTGGGTTAACGGTGTTCGTTATTTACCCTTGTACATGAATCGTCGTCCTTATTCTGTCTCTCCCACCAATTGGATCAAAGAGCCAACCGAATCCCACCGCGCCTCTTTGAAACTCGTCGAACAAATGTATGGCAGCGAACGAATCGTCGCTCCTGGAGAAAAAGTGATCACTAATGCTGAGTGCGGTGGTCGAAACTAACAATGTTGGGTAAGCCCTAGAAGGCTGGTTTGTTAACGGCTTGCCAAGCCGTTGCACCCGTGTCGAAGCTCGCGTAATTCGAAACGTTAGAGACATTCCAACCACTTAAATTTTGATTGAATACAATCGCCGAATTAAACATAAAACCCATATCGGTTACTAATGTCGTGTTCCAGCTGCTGATACTGTTGTTAAAGCTGGTTGCCCAGTCGAACATCCTGTTCATATTAGTCACTTTAGAAACATCCCAACTGTTGAGATTTTGATTAAAGCTAGTTGCACCTCGGAACATTCCATCCATACGTGTGACGTTACCGACATTCCAGCCTCCAATATTGGAATTAAAGTTGTAAACATCTCGAAACATCTCACTCATGTCGGTTACTTGACTGACATCCCATCCGCTAATATTCGAATTAAAGGAGTTGGTGTGCTGAAACATAGAATTCATGTTAGTGACATTAGCCACATTCCAAGAGCTAAGATCAGAATTGAATATATTGGCCCCATAAAACATCGAATCCATGTTGGTGACTAAAGAAACATTCCATGAACTGAGATCGGAAGAGAACACATCACATTGGTTGAATGTAGAAGCCATATTTGTAACTTTTGAAACATCCCAACTGTTGAGGTTTTGATTAAAGCTGGTTGCACCTCGAAACATTCCATCCATACGTGTGACGTTACCGACGTTCCAGCCCCCGATATTG
>JBGSSY010000197.1:0-2645 GCA_041736775.1 Bdellovibrionales bacterium
GGAATGAAAACCTTCCGTGATGATGGTATTCAAAAAGTTCTTAACGGTATTACTACGATTGAAGAACTTCTCTCCAACACTCAAGAAGATCTCTAAACCAAGTATTAAAAACACTCAATCTCAAAAGATCTCTCGATTTAAAAATAAAAATCTCACTACTGAAGAAGATTTCTTATGATCTCTCGAACAAAAAGAATCGGGTACCTAAGAAAGCTCTATTGAAATTCATAGAGCCGGGCTAGGATAATGTTTAGGCTGTTTTCCAAAATGAATTCAGAATGGGATCAAGATCAATTGAACTCATGGAGGGTATAGCATCCAACCCCCATCTTTCAAATTCATTGAGTCGAAATTGATAATGAGGACCAATGTGAATACACTGCTGGATTTTATTCTCATTAAAAAGTTCAGCAACCAAAATTGAAGCTTCTTTAGAAGGAGAATCGATTGAGGTGTAAAAGCCGTCTTTGTCCCAAGAAAAAGTTCCATACTCCTCAAGTGGAGCCCCTGAAAGATAGAGAGTGGTGGGTTGCAAAGGGCGCACATTTTGTGTCTCTGCAAAAAAATCACTTTCATAAATCAGGTCTGAAAAACTTTGTTTGTCGGCACAAACTTTCATGGCCGATGTTTCATTGAGTTTGCCCACCAGAAACTGTGGTCGATTTCGATATTTAACGTAGCGATCGAAAAGACCGACCTGCACAATCGCAGTCACTAATGATTTGAGTTTTGTTTTTGATTCAAATTCGTGATCACTGGAAAGTAAAAACGAGATCAAATCAAGATTGTCGTGGTGATGTCCCGCTTTTTCGAGAATGTTTTGTGCGTGGTTAATCTTTCTCGATACTTCTGGAATACGCAAAATGGAAGAGCGAATTGCAAAATCATCAAGCCCCCTCCTGCCTGAAAATAACAAACAGACACTATACATATGAACCCCTTCATATTAATCGTTGTTTATTTTGTCCCACCGACAAGGAATCAAATCTTACGAGTTTTGGATATAAAAAAGATTTCAATTGAGCTGTAGTTTTTACAAACACAAAAAACAGACAAAATGACGGACAAATGTTTATCGATAAAAATGAGTATAAAATATGTTGTTCTTTTCAGTTTTACAGAGCGAATCTCACTGAATTAAGAGCTAAAAAGAAAAAAGTGTTCTTCTTTTTTAAAGTTTAAAGCCCCTTTTTGTTCCGATTTTTTGATTTGTTTTATTTGAGTAAAGATAGGGTTTTAACGCGCAATGTTGCAGCTGATCGGGCTTTAAAAGTAACAGTATTGAAAATCAGGAGCTGGGGTAAAGGGGTTGGGATGGAGATGGGAGGGGAGTTTCATCTCATTATCCAAGACCGAATAAAATCCACAGGGAATTTTCACATGGATAAAAGCGCTCGGAGGGCGGGTGGCATAATCTCCAAAATAATTGGGATAAACCAGAAGTTCTTTTTGCTGACAATCGGTATAGGCTCGATCCAAGAGAGAATAGAAAATATCAGGATTATCATAGGCCCCATGGGTGATATGTTTGACCGAAAACGACTCTCCCTCTCGGGGAAGAGAGCGAGTCATATTCACTAATGAAAGAGTTCGGCTGGTACTGTAGACCTGAAAACTTTTTCCGTGATAGCGGTGAACTTGGATTTTTTGGATGTCACGATTGTTCCAAGGCGCCATGCAACCAATAATATCCCCGTTGACATTACGAGCGACCAGAAAATTTTGGATAGAAAAGTTGGGCCAAGAACGAGTTCGTCGTTCAAGCTCTTCAGGACGCAAGTTGTAGCGGAGCGGGCGACGAACTGATTTCTCTAAGAGATAATGGCTAAGGGCTTCAATATCTTCTCTTCGGCCGTAATCAATTTTGATACTTGAAAGGGGAAGATCGGCAAAATATTTTTTACCATAAACAACAATAATCGAAAATTTTCTGAATAAATGATAGCGAGGAAGCTTCGTGTTTCTGTTTCTTCGACGGAGCAACATGTTGTAGGCCTGACTCTCGTACTGCTCGAGATCCGAAAAAACATAAACGCAACCTCGCTCATCTCTTGCTTTTTGAAACTGGGGTACAAACTCTTGGGCCCAGCTCAGGGTGGCTTCTCTTGAACGAGAAACACGAAGATCTGTAACGTAACCCACGGTCTGTTCTTGGTCATTCACATAACCTTTTTTAAAAACCATTGAGGCTAGTGCGTGAATTTTTCTTTCTTCATCACGCAAGACATAAGTGACAAAATCGTCAGAGGTGAGCTTGTATTGGTCAAAAAAAGAATGGGAGCGTATGACTTTGTAATCGTAGAGGCCCGAGACAACTTGGTTGTTAAAAAAGTTTTTTAAATCTTCGTCGTCTTTACTTTGGGCTTGTTCAATTCTCATCATAAGGCAGAAGAATCCATCATTCGGGGATCCATTCTACTGATTTTATATTCAAACGATGATTGATCACACGAGCGAGCATAAAAAAGTAATCACTGAGTCGGTTGAGAAAGGGTATGGCTGGGTAGTTAAAAGTTTCGCTTTCATTAAGGCGAACACAAAGGCGTTCTGCTCGACGGGTCACGGTTCGGCAGATATGGGCCTGGGCACTGGCGCGATGTCCCCCGGGCAAAATAAAGTTTTTAAGAGGTGGTAATTCGGATTCC
>JBGSSY010000282.1:0-11034 GCA_041736775.1 Bdellovibrionales bacterium
GGAATCGGATGGGTATAAATGGTGAAGATCTGATTTTTGTTTTCCGCGATCTTGACCACCGAAATGACTTTGGGGCCAAGTGTGTTCCACATTGATCACAGTGTGATTGGGAATTTGTCCAGGACCCGGTGATTGATAATCCTGCTCGCAGTAAACGTCAGTAACATAATAATGATTGTTTTCTTCATGGAGATCAATTTCGCCCATCAGCTCTTTTCGAGCGGAATTGTAACCCAAGTCATTATGATTTTTTTGAGCTATTTCTTGCAGGGTTTCTCTGGTGGGGGCTCGGTACTCAAAGGACGTGGTCCTTGCTAGGCTGTATGAAAAGGAAAGAAACACAAAACACGAAACCAACGACTTGAATACTAAAGCCAAACTGTCCCCCAAATTGAATTTAATTCATGATTTCAGTAACTCACCTCGTCGTCAAACAAAGAAAACTGTCCTAACAGTTCTTTAACCGATCTTACAAAAAATGTAAGGGGCGGTTAAGCCCCCCATTTTTAATACTCAGAAACGGGGATGCAAGAGCAGAACAAGTTGCGGTCACCATAGGCATGGTCAATCCGGTTCACAGAAGTCCAAAACTTACGTTGTTCAACCCAGGGCAGGGGATAAAAAGCTTCCTTTTTACTATAACCTCGAGTCCAGTCATCGACGAGGTCACCAGCGGTGTGCGGAGCATGGGTGAGTGGACTATCACTCAATGACCAAGTCCCTTGTTCTATTTTCTTAATTTCAGAACGAATAGAAATCATGGCGTCACAAAAACGATCCAATTCTTCAAGACTTTCGCTTTCTGTAGGTTCAATCATCATAGTGTTAATCACTGGCCATGACATGGTGGGGGCGTGAAAGCCATAATCCATAAGTCGTTTAGCAATATCATCAACCGTAACTCCGCAACTGTCTTTTAAAGGTCTCAGATCAATAATGCACTCATGGGCCACTCGTCCCAAAGAACCTGTATAAAGAATGGGAAAATGGTCTTTGAGTCTTTGAGCAATATAGTTGGCATTGAGAATAGCCACTTGCGTGGCTTTTTTGAGTCCACTGGCTCCCATCATTGAAATGTAGGCCCAAGGAATTGGAAGAATAAGAGCACTTCCCCAAGGAGCAGCACTGATATTCTCAACTCCTGTTTCTGGTCCCGCTAAGGGATTCAGATTGTGGGTCGGCATAAATGGGACAAGATGTTCAGCAACACCAATCGGTCCAACACCTGGGCCACCGCCACCATGGGGAATACAAAAAGTTTTGTGTAAGTTCAAGTGACACACGTCGGGTCCAAATTGACCCGGCTGACAGAGGCCAACCATTGCATTGAGATTGGCTCCGTCCATATAGACCTGTCCGCCATTGTCATGAACAATTTCACAAATTTTTCTGACCCCGGCTTCAAACACACCATGGGTTGAAGGGTAGGTGATCATTAAAGCAGAGAGAGTATTTTTATGAGCGATGGCTTTTTCTTTAAGATCAATCAGATCAATGTTTCCTTTGTCGTCACAACGAACAATGACCACTTTCATTCCGGCCATAACCGCACTGGCAGGATTAGTTCCGTGGGCCGAGCTTGGAATCAAGCAAATGTTACGTTCTTTATTACCATTATGCTCGTGGTATTTGCGGATACATAAAAGACCTGCATATTCACCTTGCGAACCCGCATTAGGCTGTAAAGAAATATCAGCAAAACCGGTAATTTCTGAGAGCCAGGTGCGAAGCTCATTGATCATTGAAAGGGTGCCTTGTGCTTGGTCCATGGGAATAAAAGGATGAAGTCCAGCAAACTCAGGCCAAGTGATAGGCATAAGTTCAGTGGCCGCATTGAGTTTCATTGTACAAGAACCTAAGGGTATCATGGCATCAGCTAAGGTCAGATCTTTTTTCTCGAGACGATTGATATATCTCATGAGCTCAGTTTCAGAGTGATAACGATTAAAAACCGGGTGATTGAGGTAACTGGTTTTTCTGAGGAGGTCGGCATTAAGAAACTGTGCTTTATCAGCAAGATGACCTTCTTTTTTCTTGAGGTCCGCAAAAATCTTGAGAACAGTTCTAAGATCTTGTTCAGAGGTCGTTTCATCGATGGAAAGACCAACCATTCCGGATTGGAAATAATTGAAGTTGATTTCATGGGATTGAGATTGGGTTTTTAAAAACTCAATCTCGCTGCTACTTGCTGATACAAAAAGGGTATCAAAAAAAGTTTCACTTGAGAGTTTGTATCCCAAACTTTTAAGTGAAGAGGCAAGTTGGCAAGTTTTGTCATGGACAGTTTGGGCTATGGCTTTAAGACCTTTAGGTCCGTGATAAACTCCATACATTCCAGCCATAACAGCAAGAAGCACTTGGGCTGTACAAATGTTACTGGTCGCTTTTTCTCTGCGGATATGTTGTTCACGGGTTTGGAGGGCTAAGCGATAAGCCGGTTTTTCTCGAGAGTCTTTGGAAACGCCAACAATTCTTCCGGGTATTAGTCTTTTATATTGGTCACGAGTGGCTAAGTAAGCCGCATGGGGGCCACCGAATCCCATAGGTACGCCAAAACGTTGAGTTGAACCAACAACCACATCAGCACCCATTTCACCAGGGGGCTTGAGCAAACAAAGGCTGAGTAAATCAGCAGCGACGATGCTTAAAGCCTCTGCTTTTTTAACTGCAGCAAGTGACGAAGTGAGATCTTCAACCTGACCCAATCCGTTAGGGTATTGAAAAACAACGCAAAAATAAGGGCTTAAATCTTGTGGGAGTGTAATGGCCGTATCAACGCTCAGACCGAGAGGTTCACAACGGGTTTTGAGAACAGCCAAACTCTGTTGAAAAACAGGTTCGATAACCAGAACTCGAGTTCTTCCTTTCTTTTGGGTTTGTTGCGCCATGCTCACGGCCTCAGCAACGGCAGTTCCTTCATCAAGAAGTGAGGCGTTGGCAATCTCCATTCCCGTTAAATCTTGAATCATAGTCTGGAAATTGATCAGGGCCTCAAGACGTCCTTGGGAAATTTCAGGTTGATAGGGTGTATAAGCCGTATACCAGCCTGGATTTTCAAGAATACAGCGTTGGATCACACTGGGAGTCAATGTGTCGTAGTAACCCATGCCGATGTAAGACTTAAATACTTTATTTTGTGCTGCTCGTTTTTTGGCAACAGCAAGGACTTCTTTTTCGCTGAGAGCCGGTGGGAGGCGCAGGTCTTTTTTCTGCAAAATATCATCGGGAACAGTCTCATAAATCAGATCATCAATTGATTTAAGATTAAGAACTTCAAGCATTTGCGCCTGTTGCTCTGGGGTTGGTCCAATATGACGATTTTCAAAAGTGTGAAGTTGAGACATGGGTCCCCTCCGCCTAAAAGTTTGGGTCAATAGAGGGGAAAAATTATCACAAGAGGATTAGCTTGTCTTCTTTTTGCTCTTCTTCTTTAATTTTTTTTCAGAAGTTTTAGCCTTTTTCTTTTTCTTTTTTGAACCTGACTTTTTATCTCCACTGACAAGGGATCGAATTTGCTTGTGGACAATTTTTTCAATGGAGTTTTTTTGGTCCAGAGCCAGTTTCTGCAACTCCTTGATATGGCCCTCGGCCTCTATTTTGCGTTTTTTAAGCATTGTGACGGCACTATTAAATTCTTTATCCAATTCTTTTTGCTTCACTGAAATTTTCTTGGAGAGAGCCTTATATTGCTTTTCGAGCTGAGCCATGTGTTTGAGAGTGGGTTCTTGGATCTTTTTATAAGCCTCAAGGTCCATTAATTCATTTTTAAGCCTCTGAAGTTCTGCTTGGAGGTAGTCATTTTGAAAAAACTTGTAAAATTCTTTTTTAATTTGTTCCAATGAAAACATGGAGCCTCCTCGTGGTACTTAATCAATCTAAAAAAAATAGACTTCAATGTCTACAGTTATCTCTAGAAGCTTTTGCAGATCGGAATAAATTAGACTAAGTAAGAGTCTATGTTTCACAATTATTACCTCGTAGAAATTACACTTCCCACCACTTTGAAACAGGACTTTTTGCTATGGTTAAATCCCCATCGAGAAGAGATACTTAAACTTTCCTATTTTACACACTCAACAGTCTGGGTTGAGCAGAATTCAAAGAGTGAAGACGAAATAAAAGTTGAAGTCCGATATTTTTTTCAAAAGGATCAGGATTTGCAGAACTATCTCAAAAACGAGGCTACCCGTATGCGCTCCCAACTTCCCGCAGTTTTTAAAGAGCGTTTAAAATTTCAACGTTATTCTGTTCGGACTGAGATATTATGAATCGGGGCCACTTTCTTTCTCATGTATGGCGACCTTACCTTCCCATGGGCAAAAAAGAACAGTGTGTTTGGGGTCGAATCTCAGAGTTCAATGAAACTCATTGTTTGATCCAAAATCAAAATGAAGTTCATCAGGTCTCCTTAAAATCATTAAAAAATCAAGAAGACAGCTATTGGGGCGCGGCCATTGATTTTAGTTTTTTATCATTAGGTGATATTGTTTTGTACGATTCAGAAGCAGAATCTATTTTTCTTCTTTCTCCGTGTTTAAACAATGCCACTCCTTTTGACCCAACCCCCTTGCTGTGGTCGAAATTTTTGTCAGAAGTCGAGAATCACTTTCATAATTTAGGTTTCACTCATTTGCGAACACCCTATCTCGTCGCCTGTCCTGGAGTGGACCATCATATTGACCCCCTCAAAGTTGAAAGTACCCGAAGTCATCAAACTTACTTTTTACCTACGAGTCCTGAAATTCATCTCAAAAAATATCTTTGTCAGGGCTTTGATCAAATTTTTGAAATAAAAAATTGTTTTCGCGATGATCTGAATGGGCCCCACCATCGGGTGGAGTTCACTATGCTGGAGTGGTACCGGGCCTATGCTCCGTTGGATGAAATCTTATCAGACGTTAAAAGTTTACTCATCCATATGATCTCATCAAAGCTTGAATTTGAAGTTCTGACAATTTCTCAGGCTTTTAAAAAACAACTGCGGTTTGATTTGACACCCCAAACCCAAGACGATGATCTCAAGAGCCTTCTCAATCGATCCTCCATTGAATGGGCTGATGACGATGACTGGAATGATCTTTTTTTTCGTATTTATCTTGAAAAAATTGAGCCCTCTTTTGATCCTCATAAGGTAACAATCCTGAAAGATTTTCCCGTTCAACAAGCCTCCCTTTCGCAGATAAACTCTCAAGGCTGGGCTGAACGTTTTGAGGTTTTTTATAAAGGTGTTGAACTGGCTAATGCCTATCTCGAAGTAAATAATCCAAAGGAAAACATGAATCGATTCCAGAAAGAGGCACAGCTCAGAGAGAAAAAGGGGCTTGATCCCGTGGTTTTTGATCAAGATTTTTTTGACAAACTCACGAGGGGAATGCCCCCGGCCGCTGGAATTGCTCTGGGACTCGACCGTTTGTTTATGATCCAACGCCATCGACAAGAGCTCGGCTAATAACGCAAAAAGACAAAATCTCTATCCTTTGTCGTATTCCCTGAAAAAGGCTTTTTCTGCATTCGATCACAGGTTAATAAGAGAGTGCTCCTTAAACCAGAAATTTTTATGAAAAACCTAAAGGATGGTTTTATTGCTTCCTGTTGAGATTAATCCCCAGTTTGTTGCACCGATGAGGTTGATCTACCAAAATTGGTCGGTCGATCAAGAGCTTAAAATCGACTGGTATCTTGATTTGGTTTTGTTTTTAAAAGCTCGCAAAATTGTCTTTAGTTTTGTTCAGCTTGGTTCCCCCCTTTTTGATAAAATTAATCAAAGTTTAAAGCAGCGATCAATGGTTCCTGAATATGTTGTCCGTTGGTCTGATTTTTTGGCCACTGAAAATCCAGGTGATTATTTCAATGGAAATTTTAACTTAACTCTTTTGATTGATCATTGGCCTGAGGCTTTTGATCTCTCACAAATGGCGAAATGGTGCAAACAGAACCCCAATGTACAATTTTTGCTAGTGGCTCGAAACGACTGGGACTTCACCACACTTTATCGAAGCCTGCCTTATTGGATGCGTTCCAGATTGTTTGTTGATTTTCCACTTTCACTTCATCAGAGCGACCCCTATTTTGCACAGGAAGAAGTATTTGCTCAGATTGAAAAACTAAAAAAACTCTTTCCAGATATCCCCCTTCGTTCTTATTGCCCACAACTTATGCTCTACAGTGAGAGTCACAAAGCAGCACTCAGCCCGCTTTCTTTGCCAAAGAGACTTAACCCGTTTCAGCCCAAAATCACGCTGATTTGTTTTGAAAAAAAAGGGTTTGAAGAGCTGTTGCAATCTAAAGAAATTCAAGAAAAAGGAGAGGATTTTGAAATTATTTTGATTCGTTTTTTGTCAGAGGATGTTTATGTCATTCCTAAAATAAAATCCCTGACCGTAACCACTTTTTGGCTTGATGTTGAACCCATCAATCTCTCTCAGGGTTTACTCTATAACTTTTGTTTATCTCAGGTGACTTCCGACTGGGTTTTTATCTTAAACCCAATCACCGCTAAAAATTGGGATCAGGTTTGGATCAAAAAAATTAAACCCTTTTTGACCGCAGGTCAGGACAGCGGAGATCAAGGAGAAATTTCCTCAAACATTCAGATCATTTCTACAGATAAAGACAATAATTTTGCCCTTTTTTTTCAACCCAAGTGGGTCTGCGACGGGGGCGGCTTTGATCACTTACTTTGCAGCCCCAACGCCCTGATCACTGATATTTTGAAAAAGGAGGCCTTAAAAAATCCTCATTCTTTGGGAAAAGAAAAAGAACTTGTAATGAAACAGATCCCTTTTCAAGATCGCTTTCTCCTAAAACTGACAAAAGTTTCTCAGCCGATTCCAGAAATGATTATAACTTCCATTGGCTCTCCCCATTCAATCAGTGCTTTAGCAAAAGCATCAACTATTCTGGGCGAGATTTACTTTAAAGTCTGGAACAATCGCCCCCTTGTGATTTTTGAATCCCACTGGACTATGATCAAAAGACCTTTTTTAATGTTACATCAAAGATATTTTTGGCGGTTAAAACCAACAAGTTATTCTCTTTTTTGGAAAGTAAAAAGCCAATTAAATCTTTCTAGAATCGGATGGTTTTTATTTAAACTCGGTTTTCCTATTCGTAAAGTTTATTATTTTCTCAATTATCAGTATCGAAAAAGAATTTTAGGACTTCATCAAAAGGTCAATTCACAATGAGTCTCATTTCTGTGATTATACCGACCCACCAACGCGAACTTTCACTAATGGGACTTTTGCAATCCATTCAAAAAGTTCGCGAGAGAGCAGTGGTCAAAGAGATATTGATCGTGAGTAATCTTAAAGAATCATTTTTGGAAACGCCGGATTTTTTAGAAAAGTCCAAAGGATTACCGATTAAGATTATTGTTTCAGGTGCTATCGGCGTGAATAAGGCACGGAACCGTGGTTTGCTTGAGGCAACAGGAGAAATCTGTCTTTTGCTCGATGATGATTGTTTAGTGGATGACCCCTTCTATTTTCAAAAAATCTTAAGAGTTCACAGAATGTATCCTCGAGCCCTTGCTATTGGTGGAGTTTATCAAGCCCTTCCCCATGCCCTTCCCATTGATAAAGCATACAGTGTTGCCGCTTCAACTTGGCAAGAGCAAGAAATTTATGGAGATGATTTTTCCACCAGGCTTGTGGGCGGAAATGTCTCCTATAAACATGAAATTTTGCAAAAAAGCGGCCTCCTCTTTGACGAGAATCTTTTTTTTGGAGGAACAGAGGCTGAATTTCACTACCGATTAATGAAAAAAAATTATCAGCTTCTTTTGTTACCTCATTTAATTGTGTCTCATGTCACCCAACTCAATTTCAACTCTTTTGTTCGTAAAGCCTTTCATCAATCACGGGGTTACTCTCTGTTTCCGATGGATGCCGGTCCCCAACTGTTTACAAAAAAAGGCTATCACGACAAAAACTGGGTAAAAGCTTTTCAAATAGCTCGTCATTTAACGGAGTATGAGGAAATTATTAAATTCCTCACTCTTTATGATTGGACTTACCATGAAACCCTTAATCATCCTGAACTTAATGAAAATGAAATTTTATCAAGAGCGCGCTCATTCATGCTCAAGCATACTCCGACTCATGACAATTTAAAAGTGACTCAATCTTTGCCGTCTCAAAAGGCGGTGAGAAATGACTAGGTTAGGACTTCACCCTTCAATACAACCAGAACCTAATATCAATCATTATTGCGGCGGTGGTTGCAAATATTATTACATTCCACTTTTTAAAGAAAGTACTCTCGATGCAAATACCCTCATCGCTTTAGGACTTTGTAATCCTCATGAGCGAAGTTTGATTCAGCTAAAGTCCTCTCTGATTAAAGCCAAGAATGGAAATTACAGTCACGTTAAGTTTCCGGTGGATCGCATTTCTGATCGAATTGAGGAAGCCTTAGAATTGGCACAGACAATGCCAATAAAAGTTATTTTACAGGGTTTTATCAGTCTCCTTGAATCGGATAAATATTTTAGTTGGATGAAAGAAAAATCAAGTCAATTTGAAGTTGAATGGGTTTTAGACAAATTTTCTGAAGAGTCTCTGGCTAAAATTCATGATATTGCTGGTGATTCTCATTATTCCATAATTGTTGACCTCAACACAGACTGGTCCTTTTTGGGTGAGTGTGATCTCAGTAGGGTCGATCAAAAAATTCATCTTTACTTTCCCTATCAGAGTCATAAACGCCCCCAATTTTTAACTTGCCGCCAAGCTCATCAAATTCTAAAAGTCTTGCGATCCCATTATCCAGAAGTCACTTTTTTACCCCCGAAGGGCGTTGACCTTTGGGATGATCGTGCCCATCCCCTAATGGATATGGAACCCTTTATTGAACCCTGTTTTGCTACTGACTCCGAAAGGCCACAAGTTCGTTTTTCAGTGATCATTCCAACTTATAATAATCAAAATCATTTGCGAGTTGTTTTAAACCACCTCTATCGACAAACTGTCGGCCTTGATCAGTTTGAGATCATTATTGTTGACGATGGTAGTACAGATCAAACGCAAGAATTAGTTCTCAATCACATTCGCAATTTTTCAAAAAGATGTAACTTGAAGTATATTTATTTTCCACGATCTCAGCAGAGAACCATGGGAGATGGACAGTACCGCGCAGGAATTTCTCGAAACTTAGGTGTTAAAAATGCTGTTGGTGATATTCTTTGTTTTTTAGATTCGGATATTGTCGTACCCCCTCAATATTTACAGTCTGTTGATGGAGCATTGGAACATTCAGATGCGATTCAAGCCAGAAGAGTCAATCTTTCTCAAGCCGCTAGCCACCTCGAACTGAAATACAGTCAAATAGATTCTCAAAAAGATCTTATCAAGGATGAACATTACTGGGAGGAGTTCAATAAAATAAGTGACTGGCACTCCATTCCTTATAATTGGAAATATGTTTGTACGCACAGCTTTTCCATAAAAAAAGAGCTTTTTTGGAAAGTGGGGGGGCTCAAACGGAACTTTATTTTCTATGGATTCGAAGATACAGATTTAGGTTATCGCCTCGTAAAGATGGGATTTAAACTCCATCTTCTTGATCTGAGGGTCTACCATCTCTTTCATGAGGATAATCGATCGGAATTTAGAAATTTAAAATCTTATCGTCACATTCTTCTCAGCCGTACAGCACAGATCTTTTACCTCCATCATCTTGACGATGGTATTTTTGAAAACCTACAAAGTTTTATGCAACCAGAACTGAGTTTTAAACAGGTGAGGGACAAGTTTTTTCGATATTCATCATTTTATTGGATTTGGGGGCCCCGTCCCAGGGTGCTTAAGAGCCTAAGGCCTCCAAAGAGCTCTCAACACCTATCAGTTTCCACTCCATGTTAAAAATACAGCAAAGGGGCTTTGACTGTCTTGTTTTTTTAAATCAAATTGAGGACCTATGACTAATCCTAAACATCAAATTCTCAGTGATGATAACTCTATTTTTAATGAGTATTCTTCACTGCAACATTTCAACCCTGATCACGGACGTTATGTCGTTATCAATTGGTGTATAGGAAACACTTGTAATTATAAATGCTCTTATTGTCCTGAAAATCTTCATGATGCTTCAACCCCTTGGCCTGATCTCGAAACAGTCGTAACTTTTTGTCAAAAAGTAATGAATCATTACAAAGATCGTAAACTTTATTTTGAGTTTACTGGCGGTGAAGTGACTCTCTGGAAGGATTTGCCTCTGCTACTCGATTTTTTAAAAACAAAGGGCTGTCGAGTGGGAATTATTTCAAACGGTTCACGATCTGAAAAGTTTTGGCAAGGACTTATTGATAAAATTGACCACGTCTGCTTGAGTTTTCATCCTGAAAGTGGAAGAGAAGACCATTTTTTTAAAATTGCCGAATTATGCTCTCAAAAAATCCGCACCCATATTAATTTTATGATGCATCAAGATCACTTTTCGCGTTGTTTGGCTTTGGCCTATAAGGTTAAAGATTTAGAAAATGTCAGCATCGCCATCCAACCACTTCTCCACGACCTCAGTGGAAAAATATTTCCTTATACGGAGGCGCAAAAAAAGATTATTGCAACACAAAACAATTTTCTTGATAAACAGATAAAATACACCAAACTTTATGAGTCTTTTAGGGGCGCCATGCAGATGGTTACTCCTGGCGGGCAAAGAGTGACTCTTTCACCCCAGAGATTCATATCAAGCCAAAACAACAAATGGGAAGGCTGGTCTTGTTCGGCGGGACTCGAGCAACTTGTGGTTGATCTTAATGGTGAAGTTTTCCGAGGTTGGTGTCTGGTGGGTGGGGCCCTTGGAAAAGTGACTGACGAAAAAATTGCTTTTCCAACTCAAACTGTCGTTTGCAACAAAAGTCATTGTCACTGTAATCTAGACATCATGACGACAAAATATAAATATCAATCGGAAATTATAAAACCAATAAAAAAGCAATCTCAACCTGAAATGATTGGACAGACAAAAAAGAAATCTCTTATCAGTTGGATGTTGAATCGATGAAAAGTGATTTTATACCTGGCCGGCCCT
>JBGSSY010000304.1:0-2360 GCA_041736775.1 Bdellovibrionales bacterium
GCACCTGAGGGATGGTATTGGCTTGTTCGGTCAAACACAATTAAGAAAGGCAAAGCTTTTCCTGCCAAGCTGTTAAATCTCGATCTTGTTCTGTATAGGGGTGAAGATGGAAAAGTCAGGGCCTTTAATGCCTATTGTCCCCATATGGGTGCACATCTTTGCGACCAGCAATTCCCGGCCTCTTTATGCGTCAAATTTATTTTTTGATTATATGATTTTGGAGTAAAAAATTCACAGTATTCCTTTAAGGAACGTTAATTTTAAAAAAATGTCTTTGAAGAAAAATCAAATATCAATTTAAAGCGGGGCCGTTTATCAGCTCATATCAGGTGGCATTTCTTTATAAAACAGCCTGTAATAAAATTGATCCCAGCTGCTAAACTCAATCATATCGAAGCATCTATCGAATGCTCTCCATAGCGCCGTTCTCCTCTCATATTTTTCAAGTATCTTCTTAAATACAAAGCAACTTAGCTCTTGTACTTGGTCAATCAAAAACGCCAGGAACATACTCATTATAAAATTGTGAGTTAAATTTTTTTCCCCATGCCCATAATTATGCTCTAAATTGTAGCCTCTATTCTTCAAAGTATTAAACACCTCATTTTCTATTTTCCATCTCGTGCGCCCCCCTTCAGCTAGTTGTTCAACATTTTTATCTGTTATATTTATATCAGTGATAAATGAAAAATTTAACTCTTCCCTTCGGGCAACTCCTTTCGTGTCAACCCATTCTACTACTTCTTGAACTTCAACTAAGTTTACAAAAGGAGTATCTTTATCTTGATGAAGCCTCAAGCGATTTGCATATCGATACTTCATTGTTGTTGTTTTAATTATTTTTTGCCCATGAGAAAAAACTCTTTCTAAAGTTTTTGTGCGTCCATCTGTTTCGCCACTTTTGGCATCACTAAAAAGAACGCTCTTTGATGACTTGACCGCGATAATAAATTCATATCCACAATCTCGAAGAAGCGAAATTATTGGCCCATTGGCATAAAGAGCGTCTAACGCAAATACGGCCTTTAATTTAGGATGCTCTCTCTTAAAATCTTTAATAAATCTTCTGAAAGCAGTTTGTTCTGAATCGTTTTTTGTCATCCCATCAATACGCATGATAGGCTCCGGACAAAGTGGGACTACTTGCTTTAAATTTGGATGAACAATTGATGCACCTAAAATATTATGGGCATACTTAATAGTCATAGTATTGTTGCAGTCAAAATGTTCTTCGATCATGCAACAATCACAAGCGATCTTGTCAGACCGATAATATCCAGAGCCATCAACAGCGATTAGGTAATGTGGTGAATTATCTAGTTTAATAAATTCGAATCTTTCAAGGGCCTTTGATCTTTGGATATGTGAAAAAACTCTCGTGAAAATGGGACGATATTGACGGTAGTCAAGCATATCTAAAACATCTCTTAAGTGAGTATCTGAGGGAACCTGGTCTATTTTAAAGAGGGACTTGAGATTTTTTTTACGTGTTTTCTCTTCAATAAAATCTTTTTCAAACTGTAAGAGAGAAGGAGATTTTAATGCAAAGACAGCAAAGCTCGACATCAAGAAATTTTTAAGTGGTATTTTATAAACTGGCCTAAAATCTTTGAATTTCAAAAATTCGCTTGAAATAATATCATGACATTCATCTACTTTGAGTTTTATCGCATGTCGCCCCATAATCACCTCTTTAAAGGTATTTTAAATGGCCCAAAACGAATAGTTAAGGCCTAAAATTAAAAAAGATTACGAAAATAATAATTTTTTTCTTCTTTTAGCTAGGGGGATTTGATCAGCGGGAATCGCTGCAATTCGCGGTTTGAAATCGTCTAAACTTTCGACATCCTCGTAAGATCAATCACTTAAGCCTTCTTGATTAATATCGATGATATTGGTAATATCAACCAATATGAAAGCGAGACTCATCCGTCACGAAAAATTCATTGTAAGACGTCGATACATAATTGAGATCTCGGTTCATGAAGTATTGAACTAGAAACAGTATCCGGACCGTTTAAAATGGGGCCTAGTTTCCATTGATCGCATCTCAGGGAAAATGGTTTTAATGGATAATCACCATCCAAAGGGGCCACACTTTCACTTAGATGATGAAGAGTTTGCATATGACTTCCAAGGCCTGGATGAACTGGTTGATGACTTTCGCAGAATTATAACCGAACACATGGGAGTCCAAATATGAAGCGTCTAATAGTTAGCTGCAAAACCTCTGACCAAGTTTTTGAAGACTTTAAGAAAGCCGCTCGCAAGGTCATCTCTGGAAAATTCAAAGGCGACACAGAATATGAAGTCAGCTTTGATAATAAAGGTGACTTCAATCGTTTCGTGCGCAATATCCC
>JBGSSY010000053.1:0-8731 GCA_041736775.1 Bdellovibrionales bacterium
GCTAACGGTAACTGCATCGGCGCCATAACGCTGAAAAGCTTCAAGGGCATACATCTCGGCTGTGGATCCAATATCATTTCTTTTGGCGTCTAGAATAACAGGCAATTGGATGGTGTTTTGAATATATTGAATGATTTTTTCGAGGGTCTGTTCAAGGCCGTAAGCTGAAAAGTATGCAATTTGAGGTTTATAGCAACAGGCATAGGGGTGAGTCACATCCACAATTTTTTTGAGAAAATCAAAGACCTTGGTTCGATCTCCTCGAATTTCAAGGGGGAGTTTTTCAAGATGGGGATCAAGTCCCACACAAAGATAAGTTTTTTTGGTTTTCTGCAAATGCAAAAGATTTTTAAAAAAAGAATTCAAGTTCTCTCCTTAGCGGATTCAAAATCTGCATGGACCCAACAATAAAACCTGCTCTCAGATCAATCAAGAAAGAACCGCAGATTTTTAAGTCTCAATGAGCCTTGAACATCCAAGCTTTATTCCTAACATAAAAAACATTTCATCTCGGTCTTAATTTCTTAAGGTGCCCTACTCTTTATGGGCAGTGGAATCATCTTGAAATAACAAAGCACACTTTCAAAGATTTTTTAAAAATTTCGATTGAGTTCACAAGCTTTTGTCTTGCACCCCATCGCCCATAAATATTCCAATAATTACAATATCTTACGGTGACTCATTCTGAGACTTCTTGAATTAATTTTAGTCTCTCTAATGACAATTTTTGTAATAAAAATCCTCTGTTTTTTATTTCTATCTGAAAACGGGCTGAGATTGATTTGACTCACTTTTCTTGGCCTGGGCTTTGCTTTTTAGGGTTGTATAAAAAGGAATAAAGGAGAATTTTATGCTTATGCTGTCCCTGCTATTTTCACTACTTATGCTGGTCGCTTTTGACAGTTTTTCGACGGCTGTTATTGCCAGTTCAGGTTGGGCCATTCTTTCGTATGCTCTCTTTGCGGGCAGTGCTTTTTAATTTTTTTTCTTACACAAATCCTAGTGAACTGAGCTTTTTGAAGATATTATTAAGGAGCTATGTTTATCATCCTGATCTACAGATTGATTTATTGCCCTCTTCTCAGCTTGACGTCCTTGCTCAGGTTCTTTCACCCCAAATTAAAAAAAGGATTTTTACTCCGGAGATCGATCAAGGGAGTGCCTCCTTGGTTGAATTTTTCAGCCCACACAAAACCCATCTGGTTTCATTGTTCTTCGGGTGAATTCGAATACGCAAAACCAGTTATTAGAAAACTGAAAAGCCAATATCCCACTCAAAAAATTATTGTGACCTACTTTTCACCTTCGGTTGAGAAGTCTCTTAAAGAATCAAAGGAAGTGGATTTTTTCTGCCCCACGCCTTGGGATAAAGCAAAAACTTGGCAGAAGTTTATTGATCATCATCAGCCGCAAGCCCTTCTGGTGGCTCGGACGGATCTTTGGCCCATGATGCTACTCACGGCCCAAAAAAATAAAATCCCGCGACTGCTCTTTTCAAAAACAGCCAATGCGCAATCCTCAAAAGTCTCTTTGTTTTTTCAAAAACCACTTCTCAAACTTTTCACCGACATTTTTTGTGTGAGCGAAGTGGATCAGAGCATTCTGATCGATCAACTGGGGAACAAACAATCTATCCATAAGGCCGGAGACACACGATATGATCAGTGTCTTTACCGAATGCAACATCCTAAAAATTTAAAAAGTCTCAACAATTTTTTTAGACCTTTAGTCCTTGCAGCTTCAACTTGGCCCGAGGATGAAGAGTGGATCATACCCCTCATTAAAAAAAATCAAATCGATACGAGCTTTATTATTGCTCCCCACGAACCGACATCCGATCATCTCAAACATCTCTGTTATGAGTTGCAAAAAAGAGGTTTAAAGGCGAGCCTTTATTCGAAAACAGTCAATTGGGACCCTCGTGAGGTTCTTGTCATTGACCAAGTGGGTATCCTTGCCGATCTTTACCGATGGACTCGTTTTAGTTTTGTGGGAGGTTCAGTCTCCCGCAGTGTTCATAGTGTGATGGAATCTCTCGCGCTGGGGAATCTTACTTTTGTAGGTCCTAAACATTTTAATAATCGAGAAGCTCTGACTTTTAAGGAACAAGAGATACATGGAATAAAACCGGTCCAGGCTGTCAATAGCTCTGCTGAGCTTGTTGAAAAATTTGATCATCTTAAAAAAACATGGACGGATAAACATCATCTCGACCTTAGACTGGCCGTAAACAGTAAAAGTGGGGCCTCCGACATCGTTTTGCGTTGGATCGAGAACCACAGTCTCAAGAAAAAAAGTTAATATTTCACTGATACGCTCCGATAAGAGATTGAAACAATGGAGACGTTTATGAAAATTCTAGTGGTTTTATTAACTGTTCTGAGTTTTTCATGGGGAGCTTTTTCGCAAAATGGTGACGTTCCGCCGCCACCCATGCCCTCCTACATGAAAAAGAAACCTCAAGAGGCTTCATCGGTTTATGCCAATCAAAAATTACAACCTGAATCTGAAGTGTCTCAACGTGAACCTGCAAACTCAAAATTCTTGCGCAAAAATGAACCCAATGTCAGAACATTTATTAAAACCACAAAAACACCTCAAATTGTTCAAGTGGATCCGGATGATGCTGAAGAAGTTAAAGATGAATTTCTTCAGGATGTTTCTGAAGAAGACACCTTAGCCTCTGAACAAGAACCGGTTCGAGTGAATGATTATGATGAACCCACTCCGGCTCCTTCCCCTGCTCCTGCTGAAACGGTAAAGGTTATTAAGCCTGTTTTAGCTCCCTCAAAAACTCCTGACACTGAATCAGAACTTCCTGTACCAACAGCATCCGTTCCTGAAACTCCTTACGATCCATTAGATTCAGACACTTCATCCCTTGAAGCGCCCTCACAGGCTGACAAACTGATGGTTGTAGAAGAACAGCTTGAAGCCTCTGGTCAAATCGCTGAGGACAACCTGAGAAATCCAAGAAAGCCAACCAGCTCAGCGGTTTTTAAGCCAGGAATGTATAAGTTCTCAAAAGACTGCAAAATGTATTCAGAGGCTAGTTCGTCGGGTGATGAAAGTGGAGTCATTAAGTCTGGAAGAAAACTTTGGATCGATAGTCATGATAATGACTGGCATAAGGTTTACAAAAAAGAGGGCGCTGTTTATATCTCCTCTGATTGTCTCAAATAGAGTGAGAAATACTTTTTTAGGAACAGTGGCTTTAATTGGCGAGCTGTATTTTTAAAAAAATCAAAGTCTCGACTGAAGGCTAAAGTTCAACCTATCAATTGTTCATTTAAACATTTCAACAAAACCAGAGGAGCTTGTTCTCTCCTCTGAATCTGTTCAAAAAGAAATAAATAATACTATTTTATTTTGTACTCTTTTTAACGGGCGCAGTACGATTTTTACTACCTCTGTTGGTAAAAAGAGCCTTTGCTTCAAGATTTGCAGAAGCTTGATAAATTTGAATCATTTTCTTTTCAGAGAGTTTGAGAATTTCTATGAGCTGTATAAGAGTCGATTGGGGGACCATAACATCACCCTTTTCAATTCTTCCCAAAAATTGAGCCGATAAGCCTAATTTTTCAGCAACTTCTTTTTGTAATAGATTTTTCTTTGATCTCTCATCGAACAAATATTGTCCGATCATTTTAGCTAGATGAGAATGCATCGCTTTCCTCCAAGTTCACGTAATGTGAGGATACCCTTTTAAATATAAGAACAGTAGTACTATTTTTAGTTCTACACGAAAAATCTTGGTTTTCTCTAATGATTAAACCTGAACGGTTGTTTTAGTACGCTAGACGACAATTGTTTAAGCGAAATCCGTTAAGTTTAATTTAAAAAGAAAAGATTCATTTATATTTACTACTTAAAATTAGAAAAATTTATTTTTGACCTTATTAAGTCGATTAAAAAATGACTAATGTTTTCATAAAACCGATTCAATTTATTGGTATGTTTATATATTAATTTTTGAGGGAGATAAACTTTAATTTCACTTCATAAAATCTCAACTCTTTTTGACTTCCCATGTGCTTAAACCTTGACCATCTTTGATTTCAATTCCCATTTGAAGAAGTTCATCTCGGAGTTGATCGGAGAGTTTATAATTTTTCTCTTCACGAGCAGCCCATCTTTTTTGCACTAACAAGTTGACCTCATCTCGCTTAAAGCCTTTTTGTTCCAATAAAAGATCGTCCAGGGAAAGAAGAAAAATTTCTGGATCTTCTTGAAAGAGTGCCAGTGGCTCGCCAAAAAATTTAAGAAACTCACTAAAGATTTGGGAGAGAGCTGATGTATTGGCATTGGGTTTGGCGGTGGATGGAACCAGCTGATTGTAGAGCCTAATAGTGTCAAAGATTTGAGCCATAGCTTGGGGAGTTGAAAAGTCGTCGTTGAGAAATTCTGTGATTGAAGCTTGAGCTTTTTCAATCTGCGTCTGTAGTTTTTTAAACTCTGGGCTGGCTAAGGGAACTTCTGCGAGAGGAAAGAGTTGAAGACTTTTTGCTTTATTCAGAGCCGAATAGATTCTCGCCAATGCAGAGATTGAATTTTGAATGGTCACTTCAGAAAACTCAGCCTCTGAACGATAGTGAACGGAGAGCACAAGGTATTTAAAAATCTCGCCGTTGTACTTCTCCAGAAAACTTCTCATGGTACGGATGTTACCCAGAGATTTTGACATTTTAGCGCCACTAAAAGTGAACATGTTGTTGTGAAGCCAGTAGCGCACATAGTTTTGTTGAGAAGCCGCTTCACTTTGGGCGATTTCATTCTCATGGTGAGGAAAGATCAAATCCATTCCTCCTCCGTGGATATCGATCTGCTCACCCAGCAAAGCAAGAGTCATGGCCGAGCATTCGATATGCCAACCCGGACGCCCTTGGCCCCAAGGAGAAGACCAGGATTGCTCGCCCTCTTTGGCCGGCTTCCAAAGTGTGAAGTCGAGAGGGTTTCGTTTTTTGGGATCAATTTCAATCCGCGCCCCTGACTGCATATCCTCTGGGCGACGATGACTGAGCTTTCCATAATCCGGGAACTGATCGATGGCAAAAAAGACTTCTCCCTCGACCACATAGGCCCGACCTTGGGAGATGATTTTTTCGATCAATGCGACAATTTCACTCATGTGTTCTGTGACTTTGGGATTGTGAGTATGTGGTGTTAATTTAAGGGCATTAAAGTCTTGCCAAAATTCTTTAATAAATCTTTCAGAGATTTCACTGGCGCTTACACCCTCAGTGCGTGCTCGATTGAGGATCTTGTCATCCACATCAGTAAAGTTATAAACGTAATTGACTTTGTAGCCGTTTTTCTTGAGCCAATTTTGAACGAAATTGTAAAAAACAGCGCCACGAAAATTGCCGACATGAAGATAGTCATAAACTGTGGGGCCGCAGCAGTACATTTTCACTTCACCGGCAACAAGTGGTTTAAAGAGCTCTTTTTTTTGAGTCAGGGAGTTGTAAATTTTCAGTTCCATAGTTCAAAAAAAGTACCAGCTTCTTTTTGCAGAAGCAACGCATAAGGAAAAAGGACCTGGTTCGTCTTAAATCTTAAAATTATAATAAGCTTGAATGAATGCACACCCCATCAGCTCTTCTTTTTGCAGAAGCATCGCATAAGAGAAGGGGTAGGAGTTTTAGCAACGTCCATGTATAGTGTTTCACCACACAGAAACCGCGCAAAGGCTTTACTGCCAACAGAAAGAGGGCCATGAGCTTAAGCAAAAATTACCAAGGTTTAGATCTCTGGAAAACTCTCGGTGAGGGTTTTAGTGATCCCGTTGAGGGTGCAAAGTTTCCCCAAAAAATTCTCCGTTATCGCAATCAAAAGTGGGCGGAACAAATCGGGCTCGGGGAACTCACTGACCAAGAATGGCTTGATCATTTCTCACTTTTTAAGCCCCTCCCCGACTCCCTCTCTCAGCCTCAAGCTTTACGTTACCACGGTCACCAATTCACCCACTACAACCCTGAACTCGGAGATGGCCGAGGTTTTTTATTGGCACAGTTGAAAGACCCAGGAGATGGAAGAATCCTTGATTTAGGGACTAAAGGCAGCGGTCAAACCCCTTACTCAAGACGGGGAGATGGTCGCCTGACACTTAAAGGTGCGGTGAGAGAGATTCTCGCCACCACTTACCTTGAATATCAGGGGGTCAATACTTCAAAAACTTTGAGTGTGATCGAAACCGGTGAAGAATTAATTCGCAATGATGAACCCTCCCCCACTCGTTCGGCAGTTCTGATTAGACTTTCACATTCACACATTCGCTTTGGAACTTTTCAACGTTTGGCCTATCACAAGGAAAATGAGAAAATCAATCAGTTGGTCGACTATGTTCTCAAATATTATTACCCAGACACCGATAGAAATGATTTTTTTCAAGCGGTCTGTAAACAAGTGGCAAAGACCACTGCACAGTGGATGATCCATGGATTTGTCCATGGGGTTTTAAATACCGATAATATGAATATAACGGGCGAGAGTTTTGATTATGGCCCCTATCGCTTCTTACCCTACTATGATCCGCAATTCACCGCCGCCTACTTTGATCAATCCTCGCTCTACGCTTATGGTCGGCAAGCGCAAATGGTTTTTTGGAACTTAGAAAGACTGAGCGAAGCTCTTAGCGTCGTATTCCCAGATAAAAGTTGTTTTGAGCGAGGCTTTAAAGCCTTTCAAAAAACTTTTGAAGACGAGACCCTTTTTCTTTTTTGTAAAAAAACTGGCATTGACCCCATAGAACCCCGAGAAAAGATCAAAAATCTTTTTTACCTCACACTGCAGTTCCTGGAGAAATCAAAGGCCCCCTACGAAGCTTTTTTTAATGACCTTTATTGTTGGCACCAAGATCTCAATCAACCCCTGAGAAATCTCAACCGCGAACTTTACTGGAACAAAGAAGTGGAAGAGATAGAAAAACTCCTCTCCGAACTCAAAAGAGATCCCAACGCCCCCTTCAAAACAAAATCAGACCTCCGCACCCTACTCATCAATCAAATCGAAGAAATCTGGAAATCCATCGACCAATCCAACGACTGGCAACCCCTCTACACTTATTTAAATTCCCTTAAAGTGGATGCGTTTTCGCCCAACGGGCGAAATTAAGGTGAGGCAGGAGCCACAGTCTGTTTTGACCAATTCATCTTCATCCGCAGGGGTAAGCGTGATTATATAAGGAGAAGTAAAAAAAAATGTGTCATTTTGAGTCACTGTCTTAACAAAAATTGTCAAATTTTTTGAAAAAGTTCTGCTCAATTGACAGTGTTTACTGGGGTTGACGGGCTTTTCAAAGCTTTAAAGCCCCACGATTTAAGTCTAAGGACCTTTGGGCCGAAAGTCTAATCATGGCAGGTATTTTGCTCATATCAATGAGTGAAGTCCTATTTTTCAAGGAGAGGTTTACCTATGTATTCAAGTCACACATGTCCCCGTTGTTCGTCACCGATTAGTTATGAGAGAATGCTAGGCCAAGCTGTTGTATGCAGTTGCGGTTGGAGTGGAAACAAATCCTTCTTTGATGGACCTAAAAGAAATTTTCATCTTAAAAAAATAGTGACGACTTTGGCTATCGTGGCTTCGGGCTCTATGTTTTACGACGGTCAAAGCTGGGGAAAACACTATCCTGAAAGAATGTATTATAAAGCTAAATCTGCTCTTCGTATGACGAATGGTCATGATGAAGCCCGCATGGCTAAAGTTTGCGTTGAAATCAAAAACAACTTTTGCGCGGCTGAGTCTTTTACAAAAGCCCTTGCGAAATCTCCTAAAAACTATTCTCTTGCCGGTTCACTAGGAATTGTTCTCTCTGAAATTGGTCAACATGATCGTGCCGTTTTAACTTTTCAAAACTTCTTTAGTCATGATGAAGGAAACGATGAGCACAAAAGAGCTTTCGCTCGCTCCCTTTCCAATCAAGGTTACCTGACTGATGCAACGGAATGGTATTATAAAGCCCTCCAACAAAATGCCGAAAATTTTGATGCAGCTCGTGAACTGATTGAGCATCTCGCAAAAAATGAACTTCACACTGAAGCTTTAAGCGTGATTGGTCATTACAATACACTTTTTCCAAAAACAATTAAAGGTTGGCATAAACTTTCTTCTGAAGTTAAGGAGCAGTACTCGGCTTACACTTCAAAATACGCCATTAAAGAAATTAAAATTTCTGGACTTAACAAATTTCTTCATGCACCTGTTCAGTTTGTTGGTTCTGGTGAAACCCAATTATTCTTAGTGGATCCAGATTCTGAGTTTCTAACTGTTGATGCACAAAAACTTCAAGAATTAGGTGCGCAATATAAAACTGTTGGCGAAAAAGAACTGACTGCGACCAGTGGTCGTTCTGTAAAGGGTAACGAAATTATCATCACTGAGTTGATGGTTGGACCTTTTAAACTTGAGAACGTAAAAGCGGTGGCTTGTGATGGTTGCGCATTTCTTCTCGGTAAAGATGTTATGAAGGCTTTGAACTTTAAATCAGAAGACAGTAAAGGCGTTCGATACATCACCTTGAAGCAATAAATTTATAAAACATACAAAATCTTTCTCATCAACACGAAGCTAAAGACTTTCCGGTTTTTAGCTTTTTTTTATTTTAATTAAACATTGAACACTTTCATCATAACCTCTATATGGCTTGCGAGAGGTTCATAAGCGCATCGAACGTCTTGATCGAAATAAGGAGCCCACTCACCGAAGATCAGACTCTGGCTCTTTACAAAGC
>JBGSSY010000324.1:0-2965 GCA_041736775.1 Bdellovibrionales bacterium
GCGACTGATAAATATTTTCAAAGTTCAAATAAATGAAACTTAAAAACAGACACAAACTCACACCTAAAAATGCAAAAGGAATTTTTTGGCGAGTTTCCATTGAAGATTTATAAATAAATTGTCCAAGTATTGTTCCAAACAGAACCAAAGCCCCTCTCTGGGCTTGGCCGAATGTATAATAACCTTTTTCTTCAACCAATATCGCTTTGATATTGGAATAACCCCCAAAGTCCCAATGATGGGTGAGATAATAACCACATCCTGCCAGGGCAATAACAACCCCCATTTGTGCGACCATACTCAATCGACTCCAATGGGGCATAACAAAGGGGAACCAAAGCAAAAAGATTCCATAAAACCCAAGCACTTCTGCAAAATCAGGAAACCCCAAATACATCAGTGTATTCAATATCGTTTGCCGATCATAAATTTGAAACATTTGAATAAAAGTAAGAGTTTTGTACCAAACCAGAATTTCGAGAGACTTAAAAAGAAGGTGATTTCTTTTCTTCACATAGCCAGGATTCATTGCCGTCGGCACATAAAATAATCCAAGAGCGACACCAAAAACCAAAAAGAAAAGAGTGGATGAAAATTTGGTTATAAGATGAATAGGTACAAGAGACCAACCACTCAGAGAATCAAACGGAACAAGTCCCACAATCCCGTGACTGAGGATCATCAGTACAATGGCAATACCCCGTGCAAGATCAAGGGATTCAATCCTGATTTTCTCAGGCTGTTTAACAACCTGAGGTTGAATCTTGAGCTTACGCCGAGCAGGCTTTAGAATTTTCTTTTTCCTGATTCCCATGCTGAAACTTCCTACCTGGACTTATCGGAAGACACCCCCCAAAAGAAGACCGTCCCAAAGTAGGGTTTCCAACAAAATTAAACATGTTTTTCCACTTTAGGTCTCTGTTTTTTCTACCAGGTAGCGTTCAATAAAATAGTATTAAAGTAGCGCTTTAAAGCGAGTTTAAAATCAGCTTCCGATAATCCCTGAAATTTGCCCGAATGTCCCGCTCGGTGAGTGCGTGGGGAATGTCGGGAAAAACGCCAACGTTTTCGATCGGGCCTTTCATTTTTCCGTCTCTTGATACCCGTTCACCCAATGTAATTGTATAGGTAAATCCTTGGAGGTTCATGGATTTCAGAGAGCTCGCATCCTCAGGAGATATGCAACGATTGAACTGATACACGCCGGAAGGATTTGGGCAGGTTAAATTCATGGTGATGGCTCTTTGGTCTCCCCCAGCACCTGCCGTCGTAACTCCGATTAATTTCGCACGATGATTATCCTGCAGGGTGGACGCGATGAACTCTGCCGCCGAAAGATTGAGTTCATCTATAAGAAGAATGATCGAACCTCCGTAGTGAACCTTTGGATGAGGTTCGATCCATTCCTGGACCTGATGCCATGGCTTAGTCAGATGCCGCGAAGGGTTCAATTTAGCTTCTTCGACAAAATAATTCATGAAATTAAAAAACATCTTGGCCGATGCCAGATCTTTTCTAATGAAGTTTAAATTATCCGTGAACAAGGGATGACGAGCGAGCATTTCGGAAGCTTCGGCATCTGTCTTGACCTTGGCGAACTGTTGAATGTCTTCTTCAATGGCTTTAATATCGCCGAAGCCCACAAGTTTTCTGCCGTCAATGATGTAACGCTGAAGCGGTGTCCTCATTTTTTTGTCGGTGAGTCGAGAAAGCAAAGCGAACCCGAAAACGAAGTTTCCGCCTCCGTTTCCAGTTTGGTCGATAACTATGCTGCTTACCTTCCGTTTATTCAGCTCCGAGACCGTATTATCAAGCTCCGACAATGCCTGAAGGCGTCGTTGAGAACTCAGATCATAGGTTTGAAATCTAATGTAGCCGTAATCTTTTCCGCCATGTCTAAAAATGTATGAGCTGTAAACGGAACCTTCAGGAGACTTCCAAACAACTGAGCCAAGAGCCGGCAAAAAGCCAATCTTGGACTTGCCCCAATAGGGACATCTTTCTGATGCCGGATGCTCATTCTCATTTATCCACTGAAGAACGATCCGATTGCCAGAATTACCGCCCGGCTTAACGATCTCGATCTCAACATCGCGCCCGACAGCTGGGACTTCTGAAAAGTCGGAGGTGGAACGAAATGTAAGAAACCATTCCGCAAAACTTTGTTCGAAAGCCGGTGTAGAAAACCATCTTGTTTGTCGTTGGATTTCACCAATAGCTTGAGAAACTGATTTTTGATCAAATTGCCGGATTTCGTCGCCGACTGAAATCAATCGCTTAGCGGGCGATACGGGATCCACCCAAGCGATCAGATATCGCTCGCCAACGCGTTTGACATGAAAACCAAGCCATACGGTATTTTGTTTCTGAAAAACTGGGCGGGAATGAAGATCTTTAAGACTTCCGAAAAATTCTAAAAATGCGCTGCGAGGCCCGGTTCCAGAAGATTCAAGATGTCTCTGAAGCAGGTCTGTCGCGGCTTCCAAATTCCATTTTGAATTACGCTCTTTAAATTCCTTGGGTGCATAATCCGTTGAGAACACATTGGTGATAAGAGCTGTGACTTGAGAGCTGGATTTCACCTGATGCGGCACACTTGCACAGCCACATATCGACATAGCAATAGCAAAAACAATCAAGGAAAATACGTAAGACAGCATCGAGAGCTTGTAACTTAAATAAATCCGACGGTCAGCAAGCGAATGAATTTAAACTACAATTTGATCAATAAAGTACTGATTAGGTCTATGAACTCCATTGGCGACTATTTGCGTCCAGCGCGAAACATTCCCATCGATTAGCTCTTTAAAAGGTCCAGTAAGCAACGACAACAAGAAGTGACTTCGCCATCTAAATACAAAATTTTTTACAGAATCCTCCTTTTCCCTGCTCTCATTTTTTTCTGAACTTCTTTTTTTGAATTTGAATTTTCAACTTCTTTAAAAAACAAACCTCAGCGAGCGCA
>JBGSSY010000327.1:0-19461 GCA_041736775.1 Bdellovibrionales bacterium
GGATCATAATCCCGAAAATCAGGAGGCGGCTCAAAAGTTTTCACTCATACGTGAAGCCTATGAAATTCTTTCTGAGCCCACTCTTAAAGAAAAATATGATCAGAGCTATGTGGCCGAACCGGGCTCTGTTCATAAAACAACAAAGGCTGAGCCCTATGAGGACTCAAAAACAAACCCTGGCTCATCAGCAAAAACGCCATCAAAAAATTTAAGATATAATCTTTATATTACGCTTGAAGAAGTCCTCAATGGGGCACAAAAAACCATACGTTATCTTCGTAAGGGACTAAAAGAAAAAGAAACAATTGAAGTCACCGTTCCAATCCCCAAAGGATCCTTTCACCAACAGCGGCTTAAGCTCAGCGAATATGGAGATTTTGACGGAAAGGGTTTTGGAGATTTGTTCGTTATCGTGCATCTCCATAATCACCCTATTTTTTTACGCAAAGAATTGGATTTGAGAGTGAATGTGCCCATTACTTACCTGGATGCGCTTGTGGGTGCTCAGATCGATATACCGACACTCTCTGGATTAAAAAAAATCAAACTGAACTCCTGTGTCTTTGAGAACATTTCTTTTTGTTTAAAGGGACTGGGTCTGCCACAACCCAAAGGAAATTTGCGTGGCGATCTCCACATTCATTGTTTTATTGAGAATCCCAATAAGCTCTCAACCCCAGAAAGAAATCATCTGCAAAAATTGACTGCAACTTGGCCCCAGGGCGAACTCATGCAACAATACATCAGTTACCTTCATAACGATCGACGGAGTTAAAATGAAACTCTTTTTCCTCATTATTTCCTTCTTTTTTGTAATTTCTTGCGCAAGCACACCCAAAAAGGAACGGCTCAATCAGGCTCCGGCCCCTGTCACCGCCCAGTATCAGGCCGCAGAAAAACTTTATCTTCAAAAAAAATATGATCTGGCAATTAAAAGTTTGAATAATATTTTACGCCTTCATCGAAATACAGACGTTGGCGATAGCGCTCTCTTCCTTCTCGCCAAAACCTACACTCAAACTGAAGATTGGGATAAGGCCCTCAAGGTCTACGAAGAAATTTACACCTCACCCTATTTTTCTCCCCAAGAATTTTTGGCGCGACTGACAGCCGCTCGTATTTTGACTCACAAAACATCAGACTTCAAAAAAGCACTGGCGCTGATTGATGAAACACTCCCGCTCACAACACAAAAAGAAAATCAGTCCGAACTTCTTGAATTGCGTTTTTCGGCCCTCTTGAAGTCGGGTTCTCAGCTTGAAGCTTTTGAAACCTTAGTGACCTTGTCGGAAAAACATCCTGATGTGGCCAAGCGTGATAGCTATAAAACCAAAGCTCGCGCCTTCTTAGAATCTCGACTTTCTGGGCCCGAGTTAAAAGACTTTGCGGATGACAATTCTCAGTCAGATCTTCACTCTGATGCCCTCTATCGTTATGCCGTTCATTTGATGAGTGAGGGGCGCTACTCTGAAGCCGGAAAATATTTGCAGCAAGTGGCGAATGATGACCCCAAAAGTTATATCGGCACCCAAGCAAAACAACTCATAGAACAACTCTCCGTGAGATCTAAAGTTGAGCCTCGCACCATTGGGGTCGTCCTTCCTCTCAGTGGACGTTATGCGAACATCGGTTATGAAACCCTTTGGGGGCTTCAGTTGGCCTTAGGGATTAAGGGCGGAACGAATACTGAAAATATTCGGCTGGCTGTTATCGATAGTCGCGGACATCCTGAATATGCTCGCCGGGGAGTGAAACGTTTGGTTGAAGAGAATCAAGTGGTTGCGATTGTGGGTGGGCTACTGAGCAAAACGGCTTACTCAGCCTCTATTCAAGCCCAAGATCTTGGTGTTCCGTTTATAGCCTTGGCCCAAAAAGAAGGGCTGACTGACATTGGCCCCTTTGTGTTTAGAAACGCTCTCACAATTGAATCTCAACTCGATGCTTTAATCAAAACCAGTTTCGAAGATCTTAATCTCAAACGCTTTGCCATTCTTTATCCCAATGACTCTTATGGAGTTACGATCAGTAACTTGTTTTGGAGAAAAGTAAAAGAAAAGGGCGGTACTGTTTCGGGAGTACAGGCCTATCCACCGGGCGAAACTGATTTTAATGAACCCATTCAAAAACTCGTTGGTACATTTTATGTTGAAGACCGCAAGGAAGAGTATAAAAAGAGGCTTAAAGAATGGTATGAAAAACAAGGGAAAGGGGGACGCTCTCGACAAAAGCCTCCCGTTGGATTGCTTCCTCCCGTTATAGATTTTGACGCCCTTTTCATCCCTGATGGACCCAAAGCCTTAGGGCAAATTGCCCCGATGCTTGCCTATAACGATGTTAAAAATGTCTATTTAGTGGGAACAAATATCTGGAATAGTGATGAGTTTTTACGTCGCGGACAAAACTTTATTGCTCAATCCCTTTTTACCGATGGTTTTTTTGACAAAGACGAGTCTTTTTTAACCACCCCTTTTTATAAAAGTTATTCTGAAACTTTTAACAAGGCCCCCTCTTCATTTTCACTTCTTGGTTATGATTCTGGGCTAGTGGTTCGATCTGTTATCTCTTCGGGAGTCTCTAATCGTGTGGACTTTGCAACTCGCATTCAACAGAATCGGGGAATTCCTGGTGCTCTCAATACCCTTATGCTTAACAACAAAAAAGAGTTTATTCGACCCGTTGTTACTCTCACGGTCAAAGAGGGAGAGATTGTCCCGTTTACAAAACAACAGTAACACCCAATCCTTTTTTTACTAGACCACCTACTATCCCCAATCCGGCTTTTGAGGCCTGATTGCGGGTTTTTCATTTCCTTTGTATTTTAAGTTTATTGTACTGAGATGAGAATACTCTCGACTTTTCGAGAGGCAGACCTCTTTTTTGTCTGGGTCTTGTTAAATCCGTTTTCTTTTTTTTAGATCCTAAGCCGCCGTTATTATTCATTAAATGTTAAACATTTAACGCCCTTAAAATCTCGACCATTTCAAGGCCATGTTTAACTAAACTAAATTTCTAAATGGCCGAAACGACTTATAGAACAAGAGTGCACTTCTGACGGAGGCCGTGAATGGACGACAAAAGCCTACAAATCCCTGATCAAATACCAATGCTACCTGTACGGGATATTGTTATTTTTCCTTATATGATTATCCCTCTCTTTGTGGGACGTGAATCTTCAATTCAAGCCGTCGAAGATAGTTTAGCAAAAAATCGACTGATCTTTTTAGCTTCTCAAATGGATCTCACCGAAGAAATTCCTACCCAAGAAACGGTTTACAAAACCGGAACCGTTGCCATGATTATGCGTATGCGAAAATTGGCCGACGGAAGAGTAAAAATTCTTATTCAGGGTATGGCGAAAGCGCAAATCACAAAGTTTCACAACAATCAGCCCTTTTTTAGTGTTTCGGTTGAAAGACTTGTGGACCAATACTCTCCCACTGAAGAAACCAAAGTAGAAGCCGAGGCTTTAATTAGAACGGCTAAAGAGCAACTTGAAAAAGTGATCGCTCTTGGAAAAGTTCTCTCTCCTGATATTCTTCTTGTTCTTGATGATATTCATGAACCCGGTCGTGTCGCCGATTTGATTGCCAGTAATCTTGGCCTCAAAGTTGAAGATGCTCAGACAATATTAGAAACTGAAGATCATCTTGATCGACTCAAACAAGTGAATGAAATCCTGGTTGCTGAAGTTGAAGTTCTTCAAATGCAGGCAAAAATTAGAACAACGGCAAAAGATGAAATGTCAAAAAGTCAGCGCGAGTATTTCTTGCGCGAACAAATGAAGGCTATAAAGTCTGAATTGGGCGAGGCTGACTCTAAAACTGACGAAATGGATGAACTCCGACAAAAAATTATGGCGGCAGGAATGCCCGATGAAGTTGAAATCGAAGTTCTTAAGCAAATGGGTCGCCTTGAAAGAATGCACCCTGACGCCAGTGAAGCTTCTATGATTCGCACTTATCTTGATTGGATGGCGGATCTTCCATGGAGCAATGAAACGGTTGATAATATCGATATTAAAAAAGCAAAAGAGATCCTTGAGTCTGATCATCATGGCTTAGAAAAAGCAAAAGAGAGAGTTCTTGAGTTTCTCGCAGTCAAAAAATTGAAAGACAACATGCGCGGACCTATCCTTTGTTTCTGCGGACCTCCTGGAGTCGGTAAAACCTCTCTCGGGAAAAGTATTGCTAAGGCTATGAACCGAGAGTATTTCAGAATTGCCCTTGGTGGAGTCAAAGACGAAGCTGAAATCCGCGGTCATCGCAGAACCTACGTTGGTGCTATGCCTGGAAAAATTATCCAATCTCTTAAGCAGATTGGAACCCGCAATCCGGTTATCGTTCTGGATGAGATTGATAAATTAGGAAGTGATTTTAGAGGAGACCCTTCTGCCGCAATGCTTGAGGTTCTTGACCCCGAACAAAATTCGACGTTCAGAGATAATTATCTCAATGTTGATTTTGATCTTTCTAAATGTCTGTTTGTAGCAACCGCCAACGTTGTAGAAAATATTCCAGCCGCCCTTCGTGATCGTATGGAACTCATCTATATCTCTGGCTACACCCAAACTGAAAAACTTCAAATCACCTTAAAACACATTATTCGTAAACAGATAGAAAATAATGGAGTATCGCCTTCTCAAATTGAATTCACAGAAGATGGTCTGAATTATTTAATCAATCATTACACTCGAGAAGCTGGTCTTAGAAATCTTGAGCGTGAAGTTGGATCTATCTGTCGAAAAGTGGCTAAAGAAGTCGTTATGGGTTCTAAAGAAAAGTTCACCATCGACAGTAAAGCCATCGTTAAACTTCTTGGTGCTCCAAGATTTTTGAAAGAAGATCGTTTACAAGAAGACACGGTTGGTGTGGCGACTGGTTTGGCTTGGACTCAAGCCGGCGGAGAAGTTCTTTATGTTGAAGCCCTCAATATGAAAGGTAAGGGTGGACACACTCTCACTGGTCAAATGGGTGACGTCATGAAAGAATCGGCTACGGCAGCGATGTCATACGCTCGCGCACATTGTGATGAACTCGGTATTGATGGAAAATGGTTTGAAAATAACCACGTTCATATTCATATGCCGGCCGGCGGAATTCCTAAAGATGGTCCTTCTGCGGGTATCACCATGACAACAGCCATCGTCAGCATCATGACCAACAATCCTGTTCGTAAAGATGTGGCCATGACTGGAGAGGTGACTCTCACCGGACGAGTTCTTCCTATCGGTGGTATTAAAGAAAAATCCTTAGCAGCACTCAATCACGGTATCAAAACGGTGATTTGTCCGATCGCTAATAAAAAAGATGTGGATGAAATCCCCGAAGAAATTCGCTCGGCCCTCAACTTTATCTTTGTTGAGCACCTTGATGAAGTTCTTCAGATCGCCCTTCAAACCAAGATTGATCATAAAAAGAAAGTTCAAGGACGAAGAACCAAAGCCTCTCTCCCCGCCGCTTAATTTTTGTGATTGCTAGACCCTTATGAATTCTTAACAGCCAGCTCTGCTGGCTTTTTCCATTATCTGACCTCAATCTCTTCTTTATCATGATCCGCAAAGGCTCTGTTCTCTAAAAAATTATACTGAAATTCTTGTGAGTCTGTAGCAACCAAGAACATGGCGTACATATTTTACTAAGCACATAGGTTACACTTTTATTAAACCAAAGGAATTCTAAACATTTAATAACTTTCTGCACACTTCGGCGCTGCCAATTTGTGGATCACTGAACTTTTGTGAAGCTCCAGCAAGCGTGACGCGTTTTTGCCCGAAGGGCAAAATGCTGGCGAAGGCACGAGCCTGCCTTCACAAAAGTTCAGTGATCCACAAATTGGCAAAAACGAAGAACAAAAAATTAATTAGCTTTAGGATTCAACCGAGCATTCTCACGCTCAAGATAAAGCACTAAAGTTTTAAGGTCAGAGATCTGCTGCTTCAGCTGAATGATCTGATCTTCTTTACTTTGTAGTGAATGCAAATAAGCTTTTTTAAGCTCATCAAGCATCATGTTGGGAAGCGATGAAAGATCACTTCCCTGTTCTTGGGTTGGGACAGGGCGAGCGGGGGCTTTTGAGATTGGGACGGGCGCAAAAGCTTGAGGTTCGCTTGGCAACGGGTGTCGGGGCAAATAATATTTGCCTTGGATCAAACGAGACTTAATTTTCTTATTCTTAATCCGTCTTCTCAAGGTGGAAACACTCACACCATACTCAGTTGAGTAGTCAGATAAGGATAGCCATTCTGTTTCTGTTTGAACCATGTTCATGACTATTCAAGACTAGCATAACCAATGGTGCTGACAATGACTATGTCAAAGAACTCATCTAAGGGCCTGCTCAGAGGACTGAGTAGTCAGCTTAGTCAGCTCACCAACCTAAAGTAACTTATTGATTTTACTGAGTTTGAATTGCTATATTGGAAATATGAAAATAAAGGGCAAAAAAAAGATTGGTCTAGCTCTCAGTGGTGGCGGAATTAAGGCCGCCGCTTTTCATATCGGTGTCTGCCTGGCCCTCAAAGAAAAGGGCTTTCGTTTTGCGGGCGGCACACCCGAAGAAGTGAACTCTAAATACTCAGACCATGAAAAGTTGATTAGGCTCTACGTAGGATCCAGTGCAGGAGCGGTGATCAGCACCTTCCTAGCCAGTGGATACTCACTTGAAGCTATCATTTCAGCCTTTGAAAAAGGGGCTGAGTGGGACCTCATCGGGCTTAAAGAAACGGATTCTTTTGATTCCATTCTTAAGCCGATCTCCTATTCTGACATCTTTTCTCTTAACGGAAAAAGCTTGCTTCATCTTCTTCCTAATATATTAAAAGGAAAATCGGTGCTTTCCGGTGGCCTTGAAGCCATGGTTAAAAACGGCTTAAAGATCAGTGGATTAGTGACGGCCAAAGGTCTAGAGCGCTATATCCGAGAGCATGTTTGGCAATCCAACTCTTTTGATACTTTTGGAGTTGAACTTTATATCGTCGCCACTCAGCTGAATCACTCTCGTAAGGTGATTTTTGGAAACTTTCCTGAAACCAAAAAAATTAAACGCATTGGTTGGGCAAACTATGCCAAAGTGAGCGATGCGGTTGCCGCATCGGCCAGTCTTCCGCCTGTCTTTGCTCCCTACCCCATCGTCAATGAACGGGGCAAAGATATTTATTATTTTGATGGGGAGATTCGCGATACATTATCAACTCATGTGGCAAAAGATCATGGCTGTGATTTGATTATTTCCAGTTATTCAATACAGCCCTATCACTACAATGAAAACATGGGCAGTCTTCATGATTACGGAATCCCACTCATATTTAATCAAGCACTCTATCAGGTGGTTCAACAAAAAATTGAAGCTCACATTGCCCACCATGATGCCATTGATAAAATCTATCACGCCATTCGAGGGTATTTTAAACAGAAACAACTTCCTGAAGAGGACCTTAATAAACTACTGAAAATTATAGAGGAAAGAGCGGACTATCGACCTGAGGTGGATTACCTTTATATCCATCCAAACCCCCATGATTATGAAATGTTTTTTGCGGATCACTTCAGCTTGAACCCCAAGATACTTTCGAGAATTGTTCAAACGGGATTTAGATCTGCCCTCAACCAACTTAGAAAACATGACCTCTAAGCGGACCAACTGTTTCATTTTTTCATCCAGACCAAGATCAAGTTTGTTTTAAGCATTTATGTTTCATAATGAGACAATTTGCTAAAGAGTTTTGAAAATAAACAAAATAATCTAAAATTACGTTACAATGAGACATTGGGTTTATAACTCAATTAAGGGAAGCTTTGTGCGCTCCATTTTTGTAATTTTATTCTTAGTTTCAAGTTCCTTAGCTTTTGCCGAACATGAGCCCATCTGTGCCAAAAAATACTCAGAATTGGATTTAACCGAACAACTTAAAAAACTCAAAGAGCTTCTTCCAGCCCATCAAACCATCGGGTTAGTCAATGAAACGAAAGGTTCTTATATATATCTCGCCTCTCGCGATGACTCTTTTCATATTACGTTTATAACAACGGGGATCTTTGATCTTTATGGAATTAAACGTGAGGGAGAGATTGTTTTTTGTGATCGCGGCGGTCAATTGCTTGCGATTGGTTTAGATCGCACCCAAGATTTGTTTGTCAGCGGACAAAAAATGCAGTTTGGGGACAAAAGCGAAAAAGAATCTTTTGTCTGGGGACCTCTGCCAGAAAAATTGGCCCGAAAGCACAATTTGGATCAGCCGCAAATTGCCGCTGAACCTTAATTCTTTTAAAGTGAGTTGGTGATCGACTCGGTGACAAAGCTAAATATTCTCGAAGAAAAAACTCCAAGAACACAAACTCCAGCCGCCGAAATCAACAAAATCGTGCGCGAGAAAAAGGCCTCTTCACGAACGTCTGAACCTGATCCCTCCACCATGTACATCACTACGATCGGTCGCAAATAAAAATAGACGCTAATAATCGAGCTGAGCACACCAATAAAGGTTAACCAATAATATCCTTGTTCGATGGATGCAGAAAACACATAAAACTTTCCAAAAAATCCAATGCTCGGCGGAAGTCCCGCTAAACTAAAAAGAAGAACGGAAAGACTTAACGCCACCATGGGGTTCTTTTTTCCAAGACCTTTCAGATCACTTGTTAACAGCACCGTATCCTCTGACTTCTCAAGAATCACAACTAATGCAAGTGTTCCGACCGTCATAATCGAGTACGAAATTAAATAGAACATCAGACTTGAGATTCCTGCATTATTGTTTGAACCAAACGAAGCCACAATCAGAGCCATAAAGGCGTAACCGGAATGAGCAATACTCGAGTAAGCCAACATTCGCTTAAAATTATCTTGCATGATAGCCGCCACGTTACCAACGATCATAGTGAGAGCCGCAAGCCACTGCATAAACCAAACAAAACGATCGCTCTCTAGATTATAAAAATCCGAGTAGAGAAAGAAGCGTAAAAAAGCGATCATAGAAGCGACCTTTACCGCCGTGGCCATAATGCTGGTAATCGGAGAGGCTGCACCCTGGTAAACATCCGGTGTCCACGCATGAAAGGGGACCAAAGATATTTTAAAAGCAAAGCCGACCGCTGTCATAATCACACCCAAACGAAAAAGCATGTTGGAAGTATAGAGTGTTGCTGCAATCTCACCGACATCGTGAAGAGAGGTGCTACCTGCTCCCCCATAGATAAAAGCTATGCCGTAAAGAAGAATGGCAGAACCAAGTCCTCCTAAAATAAAATATTTCATGGCCGCTTCTTTTGAATAGAGTGACTCATTGTTGAGGGCAATCAGTAAATAAAGTGACAATGACATCAATTCAATCGCAATAAATGTAACGATTAAGTTGTTCGACATAACCACCAAGGCCATACCAATCGTAGAGTTTAGAATCAGAAAGAGGTGTTCAGAAAACTGTGTGTCTCGAGTGGCCCTTGAATCATAAACAAGAAAAAGACAGAAACCGACCACGACAAAAATAATGTAAGACGACCAAACTGTTATTCCATCAATAACTATAGACTTTGAAAAAGCCTCGACAAAATTAAGTCCTGAAATTTTCCAAAAACCTTTGACCGCAGAGAGTGTCAAACCCGCAGCGCCCACCAGGCCAAAAATAGCATACATCAGTGATGTAAAAGGATTCATTTCGGTGCCATTGTTAAAAGCTTTCACCGTTATCGGGATTATGCTCGCTATAAAGAGACAAAACAGCGGCGCCAATACAATCAGTTCAGAGGGATTAAAATTCACGACGATCTCCTACTTCAGGGCGGGCTTTAGAATAACTCTTATCGATTTTTATAAAATAGCTTTCTTTATTTTTAACGAGATGATCAAGACTCTTTTCCGAGTAACTTAAAAAAGTCATCGGATAAAGACCCATCCAAAATATAAGAATAACCAAGGGCGCGAGGGTTAATAGTTCACGGCTGTTCATGTCGGGCATATCTGGATGTTCTTTAACGATTTTTCCATCGGCTCCAAAAAAAACTTTTTTAACCATCCAGAGCATATAAGCCGCTCCAAGAATGACTCCTAAAAGAGAGAGCGTTCCAAAAAGTTTTGATTTTTGGTAAGCGCCGAGCAGAATTAAAAACTCACCCACAAAACCATTGGTCAGTGGGACGGCAATACTTGAAAAGGTTACGATTAAAAAGCTGATGGCAAAAAGCGGGAGAACTCTGGCAAGACCACCGTATTCTGCGATTTTTCGCGAATGAGTTCTTTCATAAATTACTCCCACCAGCATAAACAGTGCTCCTGTACTCACTCCATGGGCCAGCATTTGAAAGAGTGATCCTTGCAGGCTGTAGAGGTTCATTGCAAAAAGACCAACGATAACATAGCCCATGTGAGAAACTGAGGAGTAAGCAACCAGTTTTTTCATATCGACTTGAACCATTGCAACGAGTGCTCCGTAAATAATTCCAATGACCCCAAGGCTCATAAAAAGCGGAGTCCATTCGGCGACGGCTTGCGGAAACATGGGCATCACAAATCTTAAGAAACCGTAGGTTCCCATTTTAAGCATCACACCAGCCAAAATCATTGATCCACCCGTTGGCGCTTGAACGTGCGCATCGGGAAGCCAAGTGTGAAAGGGGAACATCGGCACTTTTATCGCAAAAGCTAAACAAAAAATAAAAAACAAGAGGTTCTGTGGGCTTAAAAATTGCCCTTTGATAAAAGGAAGATTGAGTCGATAAAAATCCAAGACACTCGCACTGAGTTCGCCCAACTGAAGATCGCACTGAAAGATCAAATAAATAATTCCAGCGAGCATTAAAAGTGAACCGACCATCGTGTAAATAAAAAACTTCATGGTCGCATATATTCTATTTTCACCACCCCAAATCCCGACAATAAAATACATGGGTATAAGGGAGAGCTCAAAAAAGACATAAAAAAGAATGGTGTCCATGGCGAGAAAAGAACCAATCATCGCCGATTGCAAAACAAGAAGTGAGATATGAAAAGCTTTAACTTGTTTCTCTACTCCCGACCAGCTGGCGGCAACAACGATGGGGGTTAAAAATGTTGTCAGTAGAACAAGCCAAAAAGAAATTCCATCTATACCGACAAAATAGCTCACGCCCATTTCTTTGAGCCAAGTGTACTTTTCAACCAATTGAAGGTTACTGGTGGCCGGATTAAAATATTTAAACAAAAGAAGAGAAAAGAAAAAATGCACAACCGTTGAGGTCAATGTCACCACGCGGGTGTATTTTTGCGGAGCAATCGCCACCAACAGCACAAACAACAGGGGTAGAAAAATGAGCGCGCTTAATAACATCCATTACCTCATGGTCAAATAGAAAAGACTAAAAAATAAACCTGCGACAATATAAAGCGCATAGACTTGAAGATTGCCTGACTGAACCATTTTTAATCCACCACCCGCATTTTTGACCATGTCAGAAAGGGAGTAAGTGATTTTATCAATAAACTTTACATCCACCTTCTCCCAAAGAATCTGGCTGAAACGGACAAGGGGGTTAATGAGTGTTTTAAAGTAAGCTTCGTCGACCCAATATTTATTGAGAAGTAGATTATAGAGTCCGTTCATTTTTTGTGCGTTCTGGGCCGGAATTGCGGGCCTGATGACATAAAAATAAATCGCAAGAAGCGAACTGAGAGTCACTCCAAGAAGTGTTATTCCCATTAAGGTGAACTCAAGACTGAGCGAACCATGTGGCATTTCAAAAGTCGCAAGAAGGGGGCTAATCCACTCTTCAAGCAGATTATGAGGGTGTCCAGGAAGAACCGATCCAAGTCCATGGGGCACACAAAGCCAACCCGCAAAAACAGAAAGTACAGCAAGGACGATGAGAGGAAAGGTCATCAACAATGGTGATTCATGGGGGTGAACGTCTTTTGAAACTCGAGACTGTCCCCAAAAAGTGAGCGCCATCAATCGTGTCATATAAAATGCCGTAAACAATGCGGCCACCGCACCCATGACCCAAAGAACAATATGTCCACGAGGAGAATGAAAAGACATCCAAAGAATTTCATCTTTAGAGAAAAAACCAGAGAAAAAGGGAGCCCCAATAATTGCGAGCCAACCGCAGATAAACGTCATGTGAGTGATCGGCATCGACTTTCGCAATCCACCCATTTTTTGCATATCCTGCTCTTCGTGCATGGCATGAATAACAGAACCGGAGCCAAGGAACATAAGGGCTTTAAAAAAAGCGTGAGTCATTAAATGGGCGAGGGCTGCCGAAAATGCACCGACACCAACAGCCAAGAACATATATCCAAGTTGTGAAACCGTGGAATAGGCTAAAACTTTTTTAATGTCATTTTGGACAAGTCCAATGGTCGCAGCCATTAATGCCGTTAAGGCTCCCACAAATGCAACCACCATCATGGCATTGGGTGCGGCTAAGAAAAGTGGATTCAGTCGAATGATCATGTAAACACCGGCGGTCACCATGGTGGCCGCATGGATCAGCGCTGATACTGGAGTGGGACCCGCCATCGCATCAGGAAGCCAAACATAAAGTGGAATCTGGGCGGACTTGCCCATGGCTCCAATAAATAAAAACAAACAGGCTAAATTAATCGGCGAAAGCCATTCGGTTGTGGGCTCTTTGGGAACAAGGGCCGCAATTTCGCTAAATGAAAGGGTTCCATAGAGAGCGAAAAGAGTGAATAGACCTAAAAGGAATCCCGCATCGCCAATGCGATTTGTAATAAAAGCTTTCATCCCTGCTGCCGCTTTTGCGGGGTCAGTGAACCAGAAACCGATGAGGAGATAAGAACAAAGGCCCACCCCCTCCCAGCCGACAAACATCACAAGCAGATTACTGCCGAGTACAAGAAGGAGCATATTAAAAACAAAAAGATTGAGATAACTAAAATATTTTGCGGGACGCTCATCATGATCCATGTATCCGACACTAAACACATGAATCAAAAAGCCAACGCCGGTTATTATCAACGTCATTACAATCGAAAGTGAATCGATCGTAAAGCTCATGTCCGCAGAAAAATTTGAAACTTGAATCCATTGGAAGAGCTGAAAATTCAAAACCCTTGCATCCGCCGGCAAACCTTGCAGTTGAAAAAATAGACCCAAAGCGGAGACAAACGAAATGAGAAGTGCAGAGCTAGCAATCAGCCCAGCCACTTTGGCATCGCTGCTTTTAAAACGCAGGCCATTGATAAAAAATCCAATCAAGGGTGCAAAGAGAAGTGTATAAAACATGGAGAGATCCCTTATCCTTTCAGATGTTCCAAAAATCGAATATTAACTTCTTTGTAATTTTTGAAAATGGTAATGATCAGCGCGAGGCCCACAGCCGCTTCAGCGGCGGCAATTGCGATGACAAAAAGAACGATGACCGCACCATTGGCATCATTTAAAAAATATCCGAACGTGACGAAAGCTAAGTTCACGGCATTGAGCATGAGCTCAATGGACATTAAAACCACCAAAATATTTTTTCTCAGGAGCACTCCCCAAAGGCCCATGCCAAAAAGCATGGCCGAAACCAAAAGATAATGACCCAGTCCAATGGACATCAAATTACTTAGCATGGGTGCCTCCGCGAATTCGAGAAAGTGCGACCGTTCCAATGGGAATCACCAAAAGAAGAAGTCCAAGAACCTCAAAAGAAAACATATAGTCAGTAAAAAGCAACTTCGCCATATTTTTCACTTCAAATTGAGGGGCGCTGGGGTCAGGACTTAAATATCCAAAGTTAGAAATTTTAAATAAAATGACATAAAGAAAAATGCCCGCCAAACCACCGATAGAAAGAGCTTTCAAGCCTCCAACCAGTGGACCTGGTGAGTTTCCCTTCTTACCATCATCTTTGGTATCAAAGATCATAACGACAAAAAGAAAGAGCACCATGACTGCGCCGGCATAGACCATCAATTGAACGGCGGCAATAAAAGGCGCATTTAATAAAAAAAACAATCCCGATATTCCGACCATTGATCCCACTAAATAAAGGGCGCTCATAATGGGATTGGAGGTGGATATGACTCGCAATCCCGAGAGGAGAGTGACGGCTGCAAAAAAATAAAAAACAATGACCTCTGACATATTAAGAGTTTCCTACGCTACTAAAAAGCACTACCACAACGGCGGTGACGACAGTGTTAAAAAGGGCCCAGGGCAACATCGTCTTCCAGCCCAGATCCATCAGTTGGTCGTAACGAAAACGAGGAAGGGTCCAACGAACCCAAACAAAAACCCAAAGAAAAAGAAGAACTTTGGTCATAAAAACAAGATGCATGACCAGTGAATAAAGAAAAGAAGATCCGATGGCTTCTTTCAGCCAGTCGGAGCCAAAAGGAAGATCCCAACCTCCAAAATAAAACGTGGCCAAGAGGGCGGAGGCCACCATCATATGGCCATACTCACCAATATAAAACATCAACATCTTAAGACCGCCGTACTCCGTATGATAGCCAGCCACAAGCTCCGCTTCAGCCTCGGGTAAGTCAAAAGGAGAACGATTCGTCTCTGCAAACGTAGCGGCAAAAAAGAGGATAAAGCCTAGGGGCTGATAGAAAATTCCCCAATTGGGAAGGAAGGGGATTTCTACGTTTTTACCCATCAGCATAAAAGAGAGTGGTCCTTTTTGGGCTTCAATCATTTCTGAAAACGAGAAGGTTCCATAAATAAGAAGGATTCCAACCAAGGACAGTCCGAGGGCCAATTCGTAACTGATCATCTGCGCACTGGCTCTGACGGCACCCATCATAGAGTATTTGTTACCAGAACCCCAGCCCGCAAAAAGAAGGGCATAGGTTCCCAGTGAGGATATCGCCAAAACAAAAACGATTCCGATTCCTAAATCGAAACTTTGAAAGAGAAACGAAAATGTTTCTCCACCCCAGGTGAGATCAAAGGGGGCCGACAAAGGAATTGAGCCAAAAGCAAGAGCACCGGGTATCAATGCCAAAACAGGAGCCGCATAAAATAAAAAGGCTTCACTTTTGGGAGGACGAAATTCTTCTTTAAAAAGAAACTTAACGGCATCGGCGAGAAGCTGTGTCAAACCAAGGGGACCAACGCGATTAGGACCAAAACGATTTTGAATAAAGGCTGATCCTCTGCGTTCCACCCAAACAAGAATGGGAACAAGCTGAACCATCAATAAAAAAATCAGCAGCATTTTAACCGTGTTCACTGTAATTTCAAAACCACTTGCACCCATTAGTCCCACTCCAGCGCTTTAGAACGTACTTCCCAGATCAAACCAAAAAGAAAAAGAGCAATAAAAACAAACATCACCCAGAAAATGTAAGCGCCCTGACCGGCCGCTATAAAATCTTTGTAAACAAGGGCCCAAGGATACATAAAAAGAATTTCAATATCGAAAACGATAAAAAGAATCGCTGTTAAATAAAAGCGCACAGATATGGTTGTTTTTTCCGTTTCTTGACCGGGGAGTCCACACTCATAGGGCAAATATTTTGTCCGTGTATAATGTTGCTTGGGTCCAAATAAAGACGAGACATAAACCAATAAGGTTCCAAAAGTTGCTACCACAAGGGTAAGAACCAGGATGGGCACAATCGCTTCCATAACCACTTCCCTGAACAGAATTTATTAAGCCACTCTTATACAATGAGTTTTGCTTTGGCTCCAACTTATGGGTGCTGCCGCAGAGCATCTTTTCTGGTTCTTTTCGGGGCCTTCTTTGACAAAGAAAACTCTCTCACAAATAAGAACTCATGCGTAACTATCTTGATAGCCTGCTTTTAAATAAGACCTTTTTTTCATTGAATATAACAAGCAGCCTTCCGGTAGAAATGGTGGCCTTTTATTTGGCCGAGTCCACTCGACTCGCGGGCCCACAGCTTGTGATTACAGAAAGCACTGAGCGCGCTCTTGAGTTTATTGAAAATTATCAGTTTTGGTCCCACAAACCCTGCTTTCTTTTGCCTCACTACGATCCTTCTGTTTTTGCCGGAGTCCAACTTTTACCTCATCAACTCAGACAACGACTCTCTTGGCTCTTTCACGCCCAGAACACACCGGCTGATGCACTCTTTGTCGCTCCCGTCCATGGACTTCTGCAAAAAACACTTCCCCCTGATATCTATTTGGATCATTGCATTCACTACCAAAAAGGCGACACTCTTCCGGAAAACTTTTTTGAAAAACTTTATGCCCTCGGTTATCAAGCCAGCCCCATGGTCGAAGACACCGGGCAATTTTCCAATCGCGGCGGTCTGGTTGATGTTTTTTCTCCACAAATGGAGTTTCCGATTCGCATTGAACTTTTCGGTCAAGAGATCGAAAGCCTTAGGTCCTATGATCCCAACACTCAGCGCACCACCCAAGAAATTAATGATTTTGTGATTAGCCCCGCCCGTGAAGTTTTGCTGAACGAAAAAAATTGTATCGAGGCAAGCCAAATTTTACTTCCTTTAAAGTCTCCAGACATTGAAGAGATTGTGAGTGGAATTCGTCGCAAAGAGTACACCCAAAATCTTGAATACCATCTTCCACTCTTTTACAAAAATCCTGTTTCTGCTCTCGAGTACTTTGACGTTCAGCCCACGGTTTGGATACTCGATGAACTCAATGTCGAAACCGCCCGTCAAAAGGAGCTGTCTTGGCTCGACCGTTTCTATAAACCTGAGAATCATCCTCTGCCTCCCCAGGAACTTTTTTTGGACTGGATGACCCTACAGCCACAATTAAAAAAAACGGTGGCCGTTGAGCGCATTAATATTATTGATAACTTAGAAGCCCTTGAAAAAAAGCAAATTGAAATCACTTGTCAGGCTATCCAAAAACCCACTTCCAAAAAATGGACGGAACAACTTGAAACTTTAGTTCAACAACTCAATCGATTGCCCGATCCAACCACCAAGCTGATTGCGGTGAAAGGGCCCTCCCAATTCAGTCGAATCAAAGCCAGTCTCGAGGCCCATGACTTTGAGTGCACCTATCATGAAAGCCCTGATGTTATTTTGAACCAGCTTGAAACCCACAGGGGCCATAAAACGCTTCACTTTTTTCCGCATAAGATCCGAAAAAGTTTTCATATACCCAGTGAAGAATTAGCACTCATCAGTCTTGAACATTATCTGGGAAAAGCTCAGACAAAAACCACTGAACGACAGGCGCAAAATCGCGCCAGTCATTTGAGTTTCGGCGAACTTAAACAAAATGATTATATTATTCACTCCGTCCATGGAATTTGTCAGTTTATTGGCCTTGAAACCATGATGGTTGCAGGAGTGGAGGCTGAATTTCTTGTTCTTGAATTTAAAGATAAAGATAAACTTTTTCTTCCAATCTATCGCATCCATCAAATTCATAAATACTCAACCGAAAGAACCGCACCTGCGCTTGATAAACTCGGCGCCACCCGTTTCACAAATATTAAAACCAAAACAAAAAAACGTTTGCGAGAGATGGCTCATGATCTGATCAAACTTTATGCCCAGCGAACCCAAACCCATCGACCGGCTTATGAAGTTGATCAAAATGATGTTGTGGATTTTTTTAACGCCTTTCCTTATCAAGAGACTGACGATCAGCTTTCAGCCATTGAGGACCTTGTCCATGATTTTCAAGCCACCAAACCCATGGACCGTTTGATTTGTGGAGATGTCGGTTTTGGAAAAACCGAAGTGGCCATGAGAGCGGCCTTTATCGCCGCTCACAATAAAAAACAAGTGGCCGTTCTCGCACCGACTACGGTTTTGACCATGCAACATCTTGAGACTTTTAAAAAGCGCTTTAAAGATTGGCCCATGAATATTCAAGTTGTGAATCGACTTCAGCCCAATGTTAAAATTAAAAAAATCTTAGAAGATACAAAAAAAGGAGAAGTGGATATATTGATTGGCACCCACCGACTCCTTAGCCAAGATGTTAATTTCAAAGATCTTGGTTTACTGATTGTTGATGAAGAGCAAAAATTTGGGGTTAAACACAAAGAAAAAATTCGAAAAATTAAAGTGGGCGTCGATACCATAAGTCTCTCGGCAACACCCATTCCTCGAACGCTCAACATGAGTCTTCTTAAAATTCGCGATTTAAGCTTGATCAATACGGCACCTGTTGATCGACTTGAAATTAGAACTTTTATTTGTCGCTACGATAAAGAAATCATCAAGCGAGCCATCGAAACAGAACTGGAGCGCGGTGGACAGGTTTTCTTTCTACATAATCGAGTGCAAAGCATTTATTCGGTGGCCGAAGAGTTGCGTCAGCTTTTACCCAGTACTCCCATTGGTGTTGGTCATGGTCAACTTCCTGAAAAAGATCTTGAGTCAGTGATGATTTCTTTTTTCAATAATGAGCTTAAGGTTCTTGTTTGCTCGGCCATCATTGAGTCGGGAGTCGATATTCCAAATGCCAACACAATACTTATCAATCAGGCGGATCATTTTGGACTCAGTCAGCTTTATCAACTGAGAGGACGAGTGGGTCGAAGCGGACGCCGGGCGTATTGTTATTTACTCACTGAGCCCAACAAAAAAATAACCGACATCGCTAAAGAGCGACTTAAGGTGATCCAAGAAAACACCGCTCTTGGAAGTGGAATGCAAATCGCTCAGTATGATCTTGAGTTGCGCGGAGCCGGAACCCTTCTCGGAGAGGAGCAGTCAGGCCTAATTGATAATCTGGGTTATGAGTTTTATATGGAGTTGCTCGAAGAAGCGATTCAAGAAGCAAAGGGCGAAAAAGTTTTCGATGCGGTTGAGCCTGATATCAATCTTAAAATTAAAGCCTTTATTCCCAACAGCTACATTTCTAACATACGAATCCGACTCTCTTACTACCGCGCTCTCACCCAGATAAAATCGGCGGACGATATTGATAAGCTTGAGGAAGAGCTTCGCGATCAGTTTGGAAAACCTCCCGAAGAAGTTGTTAATCTTCTCGGCCTCATGTTGATTCGTCGACTGTGCATTGACCTGGGCGTGAAAGACATTTCAAGCGGACCAGAAAGTCTTGTTCTCAGTTTTACCGATCATACTCCGCTCGCACCCAAAACTGTGATAGGACTGGCAACTCAATCCAATAAAAAGTACAGCATCACTCCTGATAACCGTTTAAAAATCAGAATGAAAGAAATCACCTGGCCCCGCGTCCACGACGAAGTCATTCAGCTCCTCAAGCTTTGTTAGAAAATAGCCGGACCTTATCAAAGGCGTGGAGACTTTAGTCGAAGACAAATTGCCAACATGGTTTTTTAACTTTGATTGGGGGTAAAATAAGAGAGATGACCCCATTTTTTACTCTCTTATTAATACTCTGTTTTTCACACCTTTCTTTTGGCTTTGATCAGGATACACCGACCTCAGAAATTTTAGAAAAAATGACCTTAGAAAAAAAGGTGGGACAACTTTTTATTTTTGGTTTTATTGGCTCAGAGTACAATCAATCTTTACGCAAACAAATCCAAGAGCTTTCACCGGGTGCTGTGATTGTCTTTGGTCGAAACATTAAAACTCTCTACCAAA
>JBGSSY010000346.1:0-8826 GCA_041736775.1 Bdellovibrionales bacterium
CAAAAATCTTATCCACCGTTTCGATGCGAGCGCCTTCTTGCAGATAAAACGCCGCTTCCATCATATAGGGAACAAGGAGTCGATTGACTAAAAATCCAGGAGCATCCTTTACGACCACCGGGATTTTTCCCATTTTTTTGGCGAGATTATAAACCGTTACGGTCGCTTGATCACTGGTCTGAGGACCTCGGATCACTTCTACCAAGGGCATCATATGAACCGGACTAAAAAAATGCATCCCTAAAAACTGTTCCGGTTGAGGATGGGCTTTAGCCATTTCAGTCACACTCAATGAAGAGGTGTTTGTGGCAAAAACACAACTGGGTTTAAGTTGCTTCACCGTTTCGGCAATCACTTTCTTTTTGACATCCATGTTTTCAACAATGGCTTCAATCACAACATCAAGTTGTTTAAACCCAGCGTAGTCGGTGCCACCAGAAATGCGTCCCATTTTCTCGTTCACTTGATATTGAGTGATGTATCTTTTTTGTAAACTTTTATCCCATATTTTTCGGGCGGCTTCAAAGCCCTTCGCAATGGCATCAGTACTAATATCTTTGAGGCGAACAAAAATTCCTTTGTCGGCCGCAACATAGGCAATTCCTCCACCCATTGTACCCGCTCCGAGCACTCCGATGTGTTTAAACTCAAGACCTTTCTCTTCGGAAGCAACTCCCGTTCTTTTTTTCACATCTTCGATCATAAAGAAAAGATTAATCAGATTTTTGCTCACTTCCCCACCGGCCACATTACAAAAGCCTTCTTTTTCAATTTCCATGGCTTTGGTGCGATTGCTCATGCCCACAGTCTTTTGGATCACTTTAAGAGCTTCAAGTAGGGCCGGATAATGACCGTGAGATTTTTTAAGAGTCATTTTTTGAGCTTGAGAAAATACGATGGGATAACCCATAAAAGATTCTAAAAATTGATTACCAAGGCCTTTGGCTTTAAAAGTTTTTTTTCTTTTTTGAGCGCCTTTTTTGATTATGTCTTCGGCCATTAGAAAAGCCTGCTCTTCAAGGATCGCAGGATGAACCATTTTATCGATCAGGCCCATTTTTAAGGCTTTCTTAGCGGGCACCATTTTACCAGCCAAAATCACATCGAGTGCGGCTTGGACTCCCACAACCCTGGGCATGCGAATGCAGCCTCCAAAACCGGGAATGATGCCCAGTTTAGTTTCGGGCAAACCAATTTTTGTATCGTCAGAGTCAGTGGCAATTCGATAATCGCAAGAGAGAGAGAGTTCACAACCCCCACCGGCACAGGCGCCGTGAATGGCCGCTATCACCGGAATTGGAAGATCTTCAATGGCATTCATGATCTCTTGGCCGCCACTGACCGCTTGGGCAAAATCTTCTTTGGTTTTTAAGGATTTAATTTCATTAATGTCAGCACCGGCAATAAAGATTTTTTTCTTGCGAGAAATAATCACGGCCACTTTGAAATCTTTAGATTCTTTGATTTCATCAAGAACTTCTTTAAGCCTTGTCATAATGGGAGTACTCATTTTGTTAGCACTCTCGCCAATATGATCCCATTCAATTAAGGCAATATTTCCACGGGCTGATAGTTTCAAACTTTCTTCTATACTCATCTTAAGCCTCATTCTCTACGATCATTGCGCCACCTTGACCACCACCGATACAAAGTGTGGCCAAACCAAACTGTTGATTTCTGCGTTTCATCTCTTTCACCAAGGTCAACACAAGACGAGTGCCGGTTGCACCCACGGGATGTCCAAGGGCAATAGCGCCGCCATTGACATTGACAATCTCTGGGTTCACTTCACCCACCGCCTCAGAAAGCCCTAGTTTTTCGATCGCAAAACTTTTTGAAGCGAAAGCTTTTAAACAAGAAAGGACTTGAGCCGCAAAAGCTTCATTGAGCTCTACCAAATTAATATCTTTCATGGTCAATCCCGCACGTTTTAAAGCAACGGGTGTTGAATAGACCGGACCAAGTCCCATTCGCTCAGGTTCTAATCCCGCGAAACCGTAACCACGAATTCGAGCCAAGGGTTTGTACCCCAGTGATTCGGCTTTAGAGCGACTCATCAAAAGCATCATGGCGGCTCCATCAGTCAAGGGACAAGCGTTACCGACGGTAATTGTTCCCGTTTGTCGATCAAAATAGGGCTTTAATTTTTGCAAGGCTTCAATCGTCTGACCATCGCGAGGACCAATATCTTCACTCACCACTTCTTTGTAGCTAGGCCCCAAATACACGGGCGCAATTTCTTCTTTCATCCGCCCTTCTTTAGTAGCGGCAACGGCTTTTTGGTGTGAACGCAGAGCAAACTGATCTTGTTCAAGGCGACTGATGTGAAATTCTTTGGCAAGAATTTCTGCAGTTTGACCCATATTGATTCCCACAAAAGGATCATTAAGCGCTTCAACAATAGAGATGCGTGGAGCTAAATACTTGAGTTTGATTTTTCGAAGGGCTGCAATTTTTTGTCCCGTACTTTTTGCGGTGGCAAATTCTGCAAAAATGTCTGCAAATTTTTGGTTAAACAAAAGAGGAGCTTGGGACATGTTTTCTGTTCCACCAGCAATAACAGTATCGACCACTCCCGCTTTAATTTTATCAAAGCCTGAACTAATACTTTCTAAGGCCGATGCACAGTTACGATGAACAGTGTGTGCCGAAGTTTTTAGCGGAATCCCCGCCCTTAACGCCACCACTCGACCAATATTGACTGCATCGGAAGGATTACCCACACAACCAACAATAACTTCTTCAACTTGATTGGTATCGAGATTGGTTCTTGCAATCAGCTCTTGAAGGGCCACTTGTCCTAATTCAGCGGCATGAACATTTTTAAATTTTGATCCCGCCTTCGCAAAAGGTGTTCTCACCCCATCCACTATCACAACATCATTTGCCGATTTGCTCATCTTCTAGAATCCTCCAAGTGAGCGTAAATCATGCCATTTTTTAGCCCTACTGTCGCCCCACAATTTTCCTCTCCCTCTTTTGTGCGTCGTTTAATGCATGCCTGTTTTTTGGTCACAGTTTATACAACTCAGACTCTCCTCATTTCTTTGTTAAGATTTGTGGACAAAAATATCATTTTAGTCGAAGTTCTACCCTCAGCGCATTTGTCGTCAGAGGCTTCATTTTTTGTTTTAATTGTGAGCCTGATCAGGGGAAGTTATGGATTTAGATAAAGCAGCCTTAGAATACCACGCAAAAGAACCTGCCGGAAAAGTCAGTGTCACTTCACCAAAACCTTGTGGTACTGAATTTGAACTGGCCTTGGCTTACTCTCCAGGAGTTGCTGCTCCTTGTAAGGAGATCGCTAAAGATAACCAAAAAGTCTATGACTACACCGCCAAAGGAAACCTTGTCGCCGTCATCAGTGATGGAACTGCCGTACTTGGACTTGGAAACATTGGACCTGAAGCCTCGAAGCCAGTAATGGAAGGAAAGGGCAACCTCTTTAAAATGTTTGCGGGAATTGACGTCTTTGACCTTGAACTCAACTCCAGCAGCGTCGACGATTTTTGTCGAACTGTAAAAGCGCTTGAACCTACTTTTGGCGGAATTAATCTTGAAGACATTAAAGCGCCAGAGTGTTTTGAAATTGAAAAACGGCTAAAAGAAGAAATGAAAATCCCGGTTTTTCATGATGATCAACATGGAACAGCGATCATCTCTGGTGCGGCTTTGATTAATGCCGTTGAAATCACCAAAAGAAAATTATCCAACATTAAATTAGTTATCAATGGTGCAGGAGCAGCGGCCGTGGCCTGTGGCCGACTCTTTATTTCTTTGGGTGTGAAACAAAAAAATATTTTGATGTGTGACTCACAAGGTGTGATTTACAAAGGTCGTACCGCGGGTATGAATCCTTATAAAGCCGAGTTCGCTGTGGACACTAAAGCTCGCACATTGGCTGACGCTTTAGTTGATGCCGACTGTTTTGTAGGACTTAGTGTTGCGGGTGCAATGACGGTTGATATGCTTATGACCATGGCTAAAAAACCCATAGTTTTTGCCATGGCCAATCCCGATCCTGAAATCAATCCCCATGTTGCCAAAAAGGCCCGTCCCGATGTGATCATGGCAACCGGTCGCAGTGATTATCCTAACCAAGTTAATAATGTTTTAGGCTTTCCTTCTATTTTTCGTGGGGCATTGGATTGCCGAGCCAGTTGTATTAATGAAGAGATGAAATTAGCCGCCGTTAATGCCCTCGCGCAATTGGCGCGAGAAGATGTGCCAGAAAAAGTGTCACAAGCTTATGGGGGTCAATCCTTTACCTTTGGCCCCGAGTACATTATTCCAAAACCTTTTGATCCCCGTGTGATCATGATCGTCGCTCCTGCCGTAGCTAAAGCGGCGCAAGAATCTGGGGTGGCTCAAAAACCGATAAAAAAAATGAAAGAGTACGTAGAACGTCTTGAAGCCTTACAAGGGAACAAGGTGAGCTTTATTCGATCTTGTATCAATCGGGTCAAAAGCAAAATTAAAGTATCAAAACACACTCCCCGCATTATTTTTCCCGAGGGCAATACTCATAAGGTTCTTAAAGCAGCAAGTCTTGCTTTGGCAGAAGGGGTAATCGAACCTATTCTCTTAGGTCGTAAAGATCATATTACCGCCACTATTGATAGTTTAGGTCTCGAAAATCTTAAAAAAGCCCAAATTATAGAACCTCGCGACTCGAAAGATTATGAGCGCTATGTTGCGGAACTCTTTAAAATGAAACAACGTAAAGGTGTGATGGAAAAAGAGGCTGAACGTCTTCTGGAGGACACACACTATTTTGCAGCAATGGCCGTGCACCTTGGTGACGCTGATGGTTTAGTGAGCGGGGCTAGTATTAAATATAAAGACGCGGTCATTCCCATACTGAAAATCATTGGTGCCGGTCGAAGAAAAACGGCTTCTGGCCTTAACATCGTTCTTTTTAAAGATAAAATGTACCTCTTCTCTGACACCTCCGTGAATGTAAACCCGACCGCTCAAGAAGTGGCTAATATTGCAATTCACTGCTCACGTGTGGCACAATATTTTAAGATGGATCCAAAGATTGCAATGCTCAGTTATACCAACTTTACTTCTCAAGGCGAAAATCCTCGAAAAATGATGGAAGCCGCCGAACTTGTTCGCGAGTATAACCCCGATTTTATGGTCGATGGCGAAATGCAAGCCGATACCGCTGTTAACCCTGATATTATTAAGAGAATTTTTCCTTTCTGTGAATTCAAAGATGGGGCTAATATTCTCGTTCTTCCAAATCAGGATGCCGGTAATATCTCCTATAAATTGGTTCAGCAATTAGGCGATGGTGAAGTGATTGGTCCCTTTCTTATGGGGATTAAAAAACCCGCTCACGTGGTGCAAAGAACTTCCGTGGTCGAAGATATTTTTAATACAATCGTTATGACCTCTCTCCACTACCAAGCCACTGAGGAGATCAAAAAATAACCGAAGCGATCAAAAAGCAAAAAGCAATCATTATTGGCGTGGGTCTCAAGACAGAAGGGATTCAAGAGGTTAAATCAAGTCTTAATGAGCTCGAAGAGCTTTCAACAACCGCCGGTTGGGAAGTGGTGGGTAGCATCACTCAACTTCTCAGCAAGTGGACACCGGCCACACTCATTGGTTCTGGAAAAGTTGAAGAAATTGGTCACATCGCTCAAGAGTGTGAAGCCGAGTTTATTATTATTGATCATCATCTCACCGGAGTACAAACCCGTAACTTAGAAGAGTTTTGGAAGCCCGCTCGAGTCCTTGACCGCAGCCAAATCATCATCGAAATTTTTGCCCAGAGAGCAAGAAGCTACGAAGGTAAACTGCAAGTCGAACTGGCCCAACTTCTTGATCAAATGCCCCGTCAAGTGGGAGCGTGGCTCGGCTCTCTCTCTCGTCAAGGGGGAGGCCTTGGAGCTAAGGGGGGCGGTGAAAAAGCCATTGAGCTCGATCGTCGTCAGATCCGTCGCCGAGTGGATATTATCAAAAGAAAACTCAAAGATGTTCAGCGCTCTCGAAAACAACATCGCAGTGCCCGCGAGAAAAATCAGATTCCAAGCTTTGCTCTGATTGGCTACACCAATGCCGGAAAAAGCTCTCTCATGAACGCCCTCACCCAAGCCGATGTTTTTGCTGAGGATCAGTTGTTTGCAACCCTTGATCCCACCACGCGAAAAGTGTTTTTAGATGAAAGTACCCATGCCGTTCTCACAGATACTGTGGGTTTTATCAATAAACTTCCTCACAATTTGATCGAAGCTTTTAAAGCCACTCTTGAAGAATCAGCCTCTTCTGATATTCTTATTCACGTTATCGATCTTTCAAATCCACAAATGGAGAAACAAATTGATGTGGTTAACCAACTGATTATTGATTTTGGTTGGGATCAAAAGCCCATCATCCATGTTTTTAATAAAATTGATACAGCTCCAATTCAAAATCGTTTTCGGGTCAAACTCTCCCCTCGTATTTTTACCTCTGCCTATACGGGTGATGGTATTAATGAACTTAAAATTCTTATGCTTGAAACCCTAAAGTCTCTCACTGTTCCGGTTGAACTTTTTTTTCCGCTGGATAAAAAACATTTGGTTTATGACCTACAAAGAGACGCTACTTCTATTTATAAAGAAGAGAGCCAATTAGGCTTAATCTGTAAGGCCCAAATGATTCCAGCCTTAGTGAATAAATGGCAAGCCTACCGTGTTTCTGAAAACTAATTCCATTTAAGTTCTAAAACAGCGCCATTCAGTTTGAAGAAGATTTTAATCATTCAGAGCTTATGTGATGCTTATTAAGTCGATTCAATACTTTGAAGAGACAAAAAATTCAGCCTCCCTAAGGCCATTTAACCCCACAGGGAGCCCCTTAAAAGGGCTCCCTGCCCTCCCTTTGCTCTATTTTACAACGGGGCCCATTTGGGTTAAATCTAGCGGGATGGATATAAATAATTTGGAGAAATCATTGACGGCTGAAGCTTTAAATCAAAATTCTTCTTTAGACGGTCTTCTGGTCACACCCCCCAAAGGTTGGAAGCGAATCATCGAAGATGAAAGAATTCAGCAAATCTTACTTTTTTTAACAGCCGTCCTTTTTGGACCCCTTCTCACTTATATATTGCTCAATAGTCCCGAGTGGCCGATTTCAACAAAACTCAATCTTTCGGTCGTTATCTATATTTCTGTTCTCTACATCGTATTTAGTTTTTTTGATGTCATCATCAATTATTTAATTAAAAACTTTTTGAACATTCAAACTCGCCCTAACATTGTGGTTGAGTTTTCGAAGTTTTTTTTAACCCTCTTAGTTGCTGGTCAATACCAATACACTTTTATCTATGAACCCCTTTTTCATTATCAAAGACAATCCAATCTCTCTATTATTTTTGTCACCACGGCCCTTTATTCGGCTGTTGCGGCTGCAATTTATTATCGATTTCGTCAAATGAAAGACATTGCCTTAAAATCAAAGGTGGCTGAGGCTGAAGCCCAGTACAGCTTACTTGAAAGTCAAATGCAGCCCCATTTTTTATTTAACTCTCTCAATGTGCTTTCTGAGTTGATCTATGTTGAACCTGACCTTGCCAATTCAATGACTCAAAAGTTGGCTGATCTTTATCGCGAAATTCTGAATAACTCTAAAAATAAATTTTCTACACTCGATTCTGAAATCTCTATTTTAAGAAAATATATTGAAATTCAAAAAATTCGTTTTGGCGATCGCATTCGCTTTAATGTCGATGTTTCTCCGGCCTATTACAATTTACAAGTTCCAAGTCTTATGTTGCAAACCTTGGTCGAAAACGCCATTAAACACGGGATTTCACCCAAAATGGAGGGTGGAGAGATTAATTTATCTGTTAAGAAGAAGGGTTCACTTTTTGAAGTCTGCATTTCCAACACGGGAGCCCTTTATCGCGGACATACAGAATCTAAAAAAAGTACCGGTCTTCAAAACACTCGCAATCGTCTTGATTTGACCTATGGAAGCAAACACCATTTTGAAATTTATTCCGATGAACAAAAAACCTATGTGAAGTTTAACATTACAGGGAGAACCTCATGACAAAAATTTTAATTGTTGACGATGAACTTTTAAGCCGAAAAAAAATCAACCGCTTTATTGAACAAAGACCCGAAAAATTTCAGATTCTCGAAGCCTCAAATGGTATCGAGGCTCTCAATTTGATTGAGAGTCAGCACCCTGACATTGTCTTTCTCGATATTGAAATGCCCGAGATGAATGGGATGGATCTGATTCAGGCCCTTGGCAAACCCCAATTTCAACTGATTTTCCAAACCGCCTATAGCGAATTTGCGGTCCAAGCCTTTGAAAAAAATGCTCTCGATTATCTTCTTAAACCTTTTAATCAGGAGCGTTTTGACAGTGCTCTCAACAAAGCCTTACAAAACTTGACTTCGGGTGCTGAACTGGCCCCAGTGGTTCAGCATTTTAATCAAGAGAAGGTTTACTTGAGTAAAGTTGTGGTTAAACGAGGAATGAAAAATACCTTGATACCCGTAGAAGAAGTTCTTTGGTTCAAAAGTGAAAATCATTACAGCTATGTCTGCACCAAAGATTTTGAATATATTTACAGTGAACCTTTGAAAGAATTGATTGAGAAACTCGACCCTCATATTTTTACCCAGGTTCACCGTAACGCCATTGTTAATAAGAAAGCGGTTAAGGATATTATCCAAGGCGATAATATGAAGCTCGTCTTACAAAATGGGGCTGAAGTACCGGTTTCCCGTTCCAACAAAAAAGTGATTAAAGAGACTTTGTTGAACGTTTGAAATTCATTCCTCATAGTGCTCCCCATGCCATTCATTTTATTTAGATAAG
>JBGSSY010000003.1:0-3814 GCA_041736775.1 Bdellovibrionales bacterium
CGCATAATCGTTAATTATTTCTAACATTTCTTCTTTGGGTCTTGGTTTGTGTGGCATATATCCCATCTTGTATCCATTTCGACTGAGACTTATCAATGACTCAATCCGTAAAGTGGTACTAATTATGGGGGTAGGTTCACACAGTCTGTTCCAATCCGGTAAGGGGGGCATGATTGATATCGATGCCCAGTAATGAAAAGAAATCATTTAGTCACAGTATCGAACGTCCTTTAGGTCACAGGGTCGTTCTCTCTGCACTATTAATTCAAAAGGCATCTCTTCTATACCCTCAAAATATTTTGGATAGTTAAACTGTATAGTTTTTGCAGTTTGAACATTAATACTATTCCACGGCGTCATTCTGTATGCAGCAACTGGTTTATCAGAACAATAAACTTCTATTAAAGTACTAAGAGAATTTACATCGAGTCTCAATATGGCGCGCAGGCTTCCTTTTTTTGAAATGACGACGGGGTCTGAGTAAATAGTCATTTGATCATCACAGGGAATAGCTTTGTCATAAACTCTCAAACGAAAATAGATTTCGCCTTTTTGTTTAAGAGTAAAAGATTTTTTAACAGTTGGAATCTCTGTCTCTTGGGCAAAAACCAATTCAGAACTAAACAGCGCTAAAGAAATTATCACTATTAGTGTTTTCAAAAATTTCATAAAACTTCCTTTATAAAGTTGGGCTTATGATGTTTCATATAGTACTGACGTCGTTATTAAGTAACTGCTGTTATAAATAATACTCATCTTTTCGAGCGGCCGAGTGTGGATTTTTCACTAGGTTTAGAAAATGAGGAGATCCTTTTTACCCATTGTCTATTTTCTATTATCTAAAATTTTGCGCGGAGAATGGAAAATGGAAAATGAAGGAAAATTTTGCTTGCGCAAAATTTTGGTGCCCCGGGCCGGACTTGAACCGGCACGTCGTTATTCACAACCCAGGATTTTAAGTCCTGTGCGTCTACCAATTTCGCCACCAGGGCCAATTATGAGGTGAGTTTTAAACTCACATAAAATATGATAGCTTGTCATCAACAAATTAAGGGTTGCTTATGATTTGGTCTAAACAGCGATTTCAACATTGTCTTGAGCTCTACCCGAGAGTTCTTAAAGAGGTTGCACCTCTGCTTTTACCGATCAGCCTTCTGATCTGGGGACTTGAATTTTACGTCTCATGGCTGAATAAAGCGCGCTTTGAAAATCCTTATGAGTCCTCCATGGTCTTTATGGCTTCTATTGGTCTAATCGGAGTGATTTTACAAAGCCTGGCGTCGGTGATTTGGGTTCTTTACGTTTCACGCAGCACCCAAAGGCAGATGAAAAATGGCGCAGGCCCTCATCCCTTCTCTTTTTTGCGACAACACTTTCACCAATCTTTGATTGAATCCGTCCGCGCTTTGATCAGTGTCGGGATTTATGCAGTCTTTTTTATCCTTCCGGCCCTTTATCGTTGGGTGCAAATGATCTTTGTGGTTCTTATTTCGGCTTTTGACCCTGAATATCTTAAAGGTAAAAAAGATGCATTGCTTGAGTCTAAAAGATTAGTCAAAGGTGCTTTTTTTCCGTTACTCGCTCTTATTCTTTTACAAAGTTTAATCCCAATGACAATCGAAGAGACTGCTAAAAGTTCTGGATTGTCTTTTACGACCCCTATCTTTTATCTCACTTCTTGGCTGCTTACACTTTTTTTGGCGATTTATTTTTCTCTGACTTTTTTTGCTCGACACAGCTTTGTTACGGAGAAAAACTAAATGCACATTGGTTTATTTGACTCTGGAGTGGGTGGCCTCACTGTCCTTAAAGAACTTAAAAAATATTTACCCCAAGCCCAGTACTCCTACCTAGGAGATACAGCTCGACTCCCGTACGGCAACAAAGCCCCTGAAACTCTAAAAAAATACACGGCTGAAAACATCCACTTTCTTGAGCAGCTTGGGGTTGATAGTGTTGTTATTGCTTGCCATTCCGCATCAAGCGTTTCGCTGACCATCACTCAAACCCATCGAGGAACGCCGGTTTACAATGTTATCACCCCCAGCTGTCAGCAGGCTCTCCATGAAAGTAAGAGCCAAAAAATCGGTGTGATTGCCACCAAAGCCACCACTAAAAGTGCTGTCTATAAGAGCTATATCAATGACTTAGAGCCTAATGCTCAAGTGTTCTCTCAGGCCTGCCCCCTTCTTGTGCCCTTGGTGGAAGAGGGTATGATTCAAGATGAAATTACTAACCTTGTCCTTAATCGCTACCTCAAGCCCCTGATCAATCATGGGATTGATAGTCTGATTTTAGCTTGCACTCATTACCCCATTCTTGAGCAGCCCATTGCTCAAATTTGTGGTCCTCAAATCAAGCTGATAAACCCCGCCACTTCGGTGGCAAAAAATATCATCGTCAGCGATGACTATGATCAGTCTCAACAGAGAATTCAAATTTACCTGACCGACCATGCTCCCCATTTTATTGAGCATGCTAAAAGTTTGCTCGGGCCAGGAATCGATTTTGAAATCCTTTACCCCACTTCTTGATTTTTAAAAGAGTCATGACAACTCAGAGGGCCTTTGTTAGGGTCAAAAAAATCTTATGTGTCTTTAAAAAAGGATATGCCCATGAATTATCAACGCGCCTTTCACTTTGGTTCGACCTCTGATGGGCTTTCTATTCCCGCTTATAAATTTGGTCAGCGCGGACCAGAAATTCTGATTGTCGGTGGCGTTCATGGTGACGAGATTGAGGGTATCATTGCAGCCAATGGACTTTTACAAGCTTTTAGCCAATCTTTTCCTTTTAAGCTCAATTTGACTTTGGTTCCGATTTTTAATCTCGATGGAGCTCTTCGCTCTTCCAGGCGAAACGCACGAGGAGTCGATCTCAATCGCAATCTCCCGACGCAAGATTGGTCGCCCGTGGTCTCACAAGAAAAATACAATCCCGGCCCCAAAGCCAATAGTGAGCCCGAGAATCAAGCCCTGGTTCAATTTCTGAAAACACAAAATCCTGAATTTATAATTTCACTTCACTCTTGGAAGCCCATGCTCAATATCAATGGTGATTGTGAAGCTGTGGCTAAAGTGATTTCTTCACACACCGGCTATATTATTACAGACGACATTGGGTACCCGACACCCGGTTCATTGGGTACCTACTGTGGACTTGAAAGACAAATTCCAACCATCACCTATGAAATTGAACGGGGACTTTTGGCCCCTCCCATTTTAAAACGACATATTCCTGCGATTATCGAAGGCCTTAAAGTTCTGGAGAACTGATGAAAGAAAATTTAAATGATTTAAAAAATAAAATTGAAACTCTCTTTACTGATTCAAATCCTGATCTGAATAAAAACAGCGACACTATTGAGTCGGCCCTTTCGCTTTTGAATCAAGGTGTCTTGCGAGTGAGTGAAAAGATCAATGGCGAGTGGGTCGTCAATCAGTGGGCAAAAAAAGCGATCTTGCTTTATTTTCGCCTTAAAAAAATTGAGAAGATTGAATGCCCCCCTTTCACTTACCTCGATAAAATTCCCCTTAAAAATTGGCGAGGCGACGAAGGGGTTCGAATTGTACCTCAGGCTCTGGCTCGCTATGGCTCCTTTATCGATCAAGGCGCTATTCTGATGCCAAGTTATGTGAACATCGGAGCCTTTGTTGGCAAAGGAACTATGGTTGATACTTGGGCCACTGTTGGTTCGTGTGCCTCCATTGGTGAGCGTGTGCATCTTTCGGGTGGTGTCGGCATAGGAGGTGTCCTTGAACCTCTGCAAGCCAACCCTGTGATTGTCGAAGATGACTGTTTTATCGGGAGTCGC